>QAKW01000030.1 GCA_003343605.1 Clostridiales bacterium | reverse complement strand
AGCGCCACCTCCCGGTCGAGGCCCATTCCTGCAATTGCAGAGGTGGGCGATAGCATCTCGCGCATCCCCGGGCCGCCGGCCGGCCCCTCATAACGGATTACAACCACATCACCAGCCTTGATTCCCCCGGCATAGATAACCTGAATACATTCCTCCTCGCTGTTGAAGACCCGGGCCGGGCCTTCGTGCACCAGCATTTCCGGCGCAACTGCGCTGCGTTTTACAACGCAGCCGTCCGGCGCCAGATTTCCCTTTAAAACAGCGATGCCGCCGGTTTCACTATAGGGCTGATCAATCGGCCGGATCACCTGCTCATTTAAATTGGAAATCCCCTCCAGGTTTTCCTTCAGCGTTCTGCCGGTGCAGGTTAAACAGTCTGTATAAAGCAGATCTTTTTTTGTAAGCTCCTTTAAAACTGCATAAACGCCGCCGGCCTCATCCAGATCTTCCATATAAGTAGGCCCGGCCGGGGCCAGATGGCAGAGATTCGGGGTACGCGCGCTGAGCGCATTCGCCAGATCCAGATTCAGCCGGATCCCGCATTCATTGGCAATTGCGGGAAGGTGCAGCATGCTGTTGGTTGAGCAGCCGAGCGCCATATCGGCAGTCAGCGCGTTGTGAAATGCTTTTTCCGTCATTATATCCAGCGGACGGATGTCTTTTTTGATCAGCTCCATTACCTGCATTCCGGCATGTTTTGCAAGCTCGATCCTTCTGGAATAAACGGCCGGGATGGTTCCGTTGCCCCGCAGGCCCATGCCAAGCACTTCTGTAAGGCAATTCATGGAATTCGCCGTATACATTCCAGAGCAGGAGCCGCAGGTTGGGCAGGTTCTGCATTCATATTCACGCAGCTTTTCCTCATCGATTTTTTCAGCCATATAAGAGCCCACAGCTTCAAACATGCTGGAAAGGCTTGTTTTTTTGCCGCCGACCCGCCCGGCGAGCATCGGCCCGCCGCTTACAAATACAGTTGGAATATTCAACCGTGCCGCGGCCATCAGAAGGCCCGGTACGTTTTTATCACAGTTTGGAATCATCACCAGGCCGTCGAATCCATGCGCCAAAACCATCGCTTCGGTGGAATCTGCAATCAGATCGCGGGTGACCAGCGAATATTTCATTCCCTGATGACCCATGGCGATTCCATCGCAAACAGCGATAGCCGGGAATACAATAGGGGTTCCTCCCGCCATTGCAACGCCTATTTTCACAGCTTCGGTGATTTTATCGAGATTCATATGGCCGGGTACGATTTCATTATAGGAGCTTACAATGCCAATCAGCGGGCGGGCCGTTTCCTCTTCGGTCAGCCCAAGCGCATGATATAAAGAACGATGCGGCGCATTATTTGCGCCTTCAACAACGGTATCCTTAACCATCTGTTCCTCCCGCCAATCAGTTGTTGATCAGCTTATCTTCATCGCTCCAGCTATAGAGCTTGCGGATTTCCTTGCCAACCACCTCCGAAGGATGCTCGGAGGCAATCTTCCGCATGGCGTTAAAATGCACCTGAGAGCCGGAATCCGACATATCCAGCAGAAAATCTTTTGCAAAGGTTCCGTCTTGAATATCCGAAAGGATTTTCTTCATCGCCTTTTTGGTGTCTTCCGTAATGATTTTCGGTCCCGTAATGTAATCGCCGTATTCCGCAGTATTGGAAATGGAGTAGCGCATCCCTTCAAAGCCGCTCTGATAAATCAGATCCACAATCAGCTTCATCTCGTGAATACATTCAAAATAGGCGTTTCTCGGATCATATCCCGCTTCGCAGAGCGTTTCAAAGCCGGCCTGCATCAACGCGCAAACACCGCCGCAGAGAACTGCCTGCTCCCCAAAAAGATCGGTTTCCGTTTCCGTGCGGAAGGTGGTTTCCAAAACGCCGGCGCGTGCGCCGCCGATGCCGAGCGCATAAGCCAAGCCGATTTCCAGCGCATCGCCGGTCGCATCCTGCTCTACGGCGATGAGGCAGGGCACACCCTTGCCGGCCTGATATTCACTTCGCACCGTATGACCGGGGCCTTTGGGTGCGATCATGATGACATTCACGTTTTTCGGCGGCTTAATGCAGCCGAAATGAATATTAAAGCCGTGAGCAAAAGCCAGTGTTTTTCCTTCGGTCATATATGGCTCTATGCTTTCTTTATAAAGTTTCGCCTGCTTTTCATCGTTGATCAGAATCATCACGATATCAGCGTTTTTGGAGGCATCCGCCGCGGTCATCACCTTCAGGCCCGCAGCTTCCGCTTTTGCCCAGCTTTTGCTTCCGGTATAAAGGCCTACAATCACGTCTACGCCGGAATCATGCAGATTCAGCGCATGCGCGTGCCCCTGGGAGCCATAGCCGATAATCGCAACGGTTTTCCCGTTCAGTTTGTTGAGATCACAATCCTGCTGATAATAGATTTTTGCATTTGACATTGTTTTTCGCTCCTTTATAATTATTTTATTTATTTAAAATACTGCCGCTGCCCCGTTCCAGGGCAACGATGCCGGTACGGCACATTTCGATGATGCCGATAGGCTTCATCACATCAATAAACGCATCGATCTTTTCCGAATCTCCGGTCACTTCAATGCAGAGCGCTTCAGATGAATAATCGATAATTTTCGCCCGGAATATATTCACAGCGTTCATAATATCGTTGCGGTTGACCGGTTCATTGTAAGCCTTAATCAGCAGCAGCTCCCGGTTGATGGAGTTTTCCCGCTCCAGCAGCTCCACTTTTTTTACATTAAATAGCTTGCGCAGCTGATTAATCATCTGATCACGCGCATAGCCGTCTCCGCTCATGGAAATGGTAATACGCGAATATTCCGGTGATTCGGTCTCACCTACCGTAAGCGCATCGATATTAAACCCCCGGCGGGTAAACATGCTGGTAACCCGGGTCAGAACGCCGAATTTATTTTCCACATAAACAGCAATTATAAATTTTTCCACGGCCTATTCTCCTTTCCGGGTAATGATATCATCCATTGAGCCGCCGGGCGGCAACATGGGCAAAACAAATTCATCTTTATCGATCAGGCAATCGATGAGAACAGGCCCGTCCGCCCTGATCGCCTGTTGAAACGCCTGCTCGAATTCCGCCGGGGTAGAAGCTCGGAGCCCTTTTGCCCCAAACGCTTCCGCCAGCTTCACAAAATCTGTTTTACGCCCGAGGGTTGTATTGGAATAATGCTGCTCGTAAAAGAGAGTCTGCCATTGGCGCACCATCCCCAAAACGCCGTTGTTCATCAAAACTATTACAACCGGAATCTGATAAGTAACTGCGGTGGCCATTTCGTTCAGGTTCATGCCAAAGCTGCCGTCCCCGGTAATCAAAACAACGCGCTCTTTAGAGCCAACCGCCGCACCGATGGCAGCGCCCAGGCCGAATCCCATGGTGCCAAGCCCGCCGCTGGAAACAAATTTTCTGGTTTTATGGAAGCTGCAGTATTGCGCGGCCCACATCTGATGCTGGCCTACGTCTGTGGCAATCACAGCATCAGCAGAAATATTCCGGTTAATCGCTTCAATCAGGTTCCGGGGATTCAAATCCTCCGATTCCGCCTGACAGGCCGCTTCTTCTTTTTTGAGCGACGAGATGAACTGCATCCATTCCGGCCGCTTTTTCGGATGTACGCGCGTGGTGATCCGCTCAAACGTATCTTTGACATCCCCAATAATGCCTACCTGAATCGGGATGTTTTTATTTATTTCTGAAAAATCAATATCAATATGAATGATGCGGGCGTCCGGCGCGTATTTTTCCTTATTTCCCGTTGCGCGGTCGCTGAAACGAACGCCAATGGCTATAATCAAATCTGCGTGATGCTGCGCCATAGAAGAAGCGTAATGCCCATGCATTCCCTGCATTCCCAGAAAACGCCCGCAATCCGTATCCACGCCGGAGATTCCCATCAGCGTACAGCCGATTACACCGTCGATTTTTTCTGCAAAAGCGGCAAGCTCATCAGAAATACCGGCGCCGATCGCGCCGCCGCCTATATAAATATAGGGGCGCTCACACCGGTCAATCAGCTCCGCCGCTTTTACAATGTCCCGTTCTTCCACAATCCGGTTTTCAAATCGCGGCGCAACCGGTTTGTTTTCAAATTCGTATTCAGCAATCTGGATATCCTTCGGAATATCGATTAACACAGGCCCCGGCCGGCCGGAGCGTGCAATACGGTAAGCCTCGCGGATATCATCGGCCAGATGGGCGATATCATTCACAAAATAATTATGTTTGGTGATCGGAAGCGTAATGCCGGTAATATCGATTTCCTGAAAACTGTCTTTCCCGATCAGGCTGCAGGGCACGTTCCCTGTAATCGCAACGATCGGAACAGAATCCAGCATTGCCGTTGCTATGCCTGTTACCAGATTGGTGGCGCCCGGGCCGGAAGTTGCAATCACAACCCCTACCTTCCCGGTTGCCCGGAAATATCCATCGGCCGCATGGGCGGCACCCTGCTCGTGCGCCGCCAGGTAGTGGCGGATCCGGCTGCTGTTTTTATAAAGTTCATCGTAAATATTCAAAACCTGCCCGCCCGGATAGCCGAATACATCGGTCACACCCAGCTCAATCAGTGTTTCAATGACGATCTGCGCTCCAGTCATCTTCATTTTATGGTCCCCTTTTTACTTGTTCTCTTCAAACATCCTGTTCAGCGCGCTCACCAGCGCTCTGATAGACGATACAATAATATCCCGATCGATCCCGACTCCCCAAACCAGCTTTCCCTGCCCGTTCCGTATGCTCACATAGGAGGCCGCCCGCGCATGAGAATCCAGTTCCAGCGCATGCTCATGATAAGAATCAAAATCGTAAATTTCCCCGATTACCTGTTTAATCGCGTGGTCCGTTGCGTCTAAACGCCCGTTTCCAAACGCCTCTGCTTCGGTTTCCCGCCCCTGATATAAAATCTTGACATTTGCCAAAAAGCCGCCGTTTTCTTCTTTAAAACGCGCATCCTGGATTGAGAGCGGTTTTTCAAGGTTTACATAATCATCGGTGAAAATCTGATAAACCTCCTGCGGCTGCAGCTCTTTATGGGCCTGATCCGAAATATGCTTAATATGATAGCTGAAATCTTCCCGCATCTTGGGGGGCATGCTGAAGGAAAACTGCGTTTCCATCAAATACCCGATGCCGCCTTTGCCGGATTGGGAATTAATGCGGATAACATCTGTTTCATAAATCCGGCCAACATCGGTTGGATCCAGCGGAAGATATGGTACCGTCCAGTGCTCCGGATCTTTTTCCGCGCGCCATTTCATGCCCTTGGCGATCGCATCCTGATGTGATCCGCTGAAAGCGGCGAAAACCAACTGCCCGCTATATGGCTGGCGTTCGTATACATGCATCCGTGTAACCTTCTCGTAAAGACGGGTAATTGCCGGCAGATCGGAAAAATCCAGCTCCGGATCCACCCCCTGGGAATACATGTTCATCGCCAGCGTAATAATATCCACATTCCCGGTTCTCTCCCCGTTGCCGAACAGCGTTCCCTCAATCCGGTCCGCGCCGGCAAGCAGGCCCATCTCACTATCGGCAACCGCACAGCCGCGGTCGTTATGCGGATGCAGAGAAATAATCAGATTTTCCCGCCGGTTTAGATGCTTGCACATATATTCGACCTGATTGGCGTAAACATGCGGCATCGAAAGCGAAACGGTAACCGGCAGATTGATAATAACCGGATCTTCCTGCGTTGGCTGCCAGATATCGATAACGGCATTGCAGATCTCTGCGGCAAATTCCGGCTCTGTGCCGGTAAAGCTTTCCGGCGAGTATTCAAATCTGAAATTCCCTCTGGTTTTATTGCGGTATTCTTTGCACAGCTTCGCACCGAAACGGGCAATCTCTATAATTTCTTCCCTGCTTTTGCGGAAGACCTGCTCCCTTTGGGCAAATGAAGTTGAATTATAGAGGTGCACAACCGCATTTCTCGCGCCTTCCAGCGCTTCAAACGTTTTAGCAATAATATGCTCCCGCGCCTGGGTTAAAACCTGAATAGATACGTCTTCCGGAATCAAATTCTGCTCAATCAGCGTGCGGCAGAATTCATATTCCGTTTCCGAAGCGGCCGGAAAACCAATCTCAATCTCTTTAAAACCGATCCGGACAAGTTCCTGAAAAAATTCCAGTTTTTCAGCGAGGCTCATGGGTGTAATCAGCGCCTGATTGCCGTCCCTCAAATCCACACTGCACCAGATCGGCGCATGATCAATATAGGATTTTTTCGCCCAGTCCATTGTTACGGGCGCCGCCTCAAAAAACTGCCTGTTGTACTTTTGATAACCTTCCATAAGATAATCCTTTCCGCAGCCCGGTTTTGGATATAAAAAAATCTCTCTTACACAAAACCAGACCAGCCATTTGTGTAAAAGAGACGAAGTTCTCTCCGCGGTACCACTCTTTATTGGTGACGCTTCACCCACTCAGCCGCATCAAACAATGCGTTTCTCTGTAACGGGAGAGGCCCGTTCGAATCTACTGAGCAAAAAGCCTTTCAACCGACAGCTCTGGGATGAGTTATATACACCGCACTTACCGGTTCACAGCTACCACCGGCTCTCTGAAAAAGGCAACGTGTATTTTGATTCCCTTCATCGCTTTTCTATTATTATAACATCTTCAGAAAAATTGTCAACCGAATTTTTAGGTTTTTTGCTTCCTTAGATCAATCCACAATAAAACGGCGGAAAAATTGAAAAAACCTGTTGATTTCATCAATATTCCGCCGTATGCTATTAATCGATTTCCGCGATCGCCTCAACCTCAACCAGCACGCCTTTGGGCAGCGCCGCAGCCGCAACACAGCTTCTTGCCGGCTTTTCACTGAAATAACGGCCATAAATTTCGTTGAAGGCGCCAAAGTCCTCCATATTTTTCAAAAAACAAACGGTTTTAACCGTTTTCTCATAAGAGGAACCGGCGGCTTTCAAAACCGCGCCGATATTTTTCATCACCTGCTCGGTCTGCGCTTCAATTCCAACTGCTTCCACTTCCCCGCTGGCAGGATTGATGGCAATCTGGCCGGAAGTAAAAACCAGCCGGCCGGATACAACGGCCTGAGAATAAGGGCCGATGGCAGCCGGTGCGTTTTCCGTATGAATTTTTTTCATGCTAATCACTCCTTTATTTTTTCACAAAGAGTATAACATAAAAAACATGCGGTTTCAAGCAAGCGTCTTTATAAAATACGGATTTTTTCTGCCATGACCGCCTGAAAAACCGCCCGAATATCAAAAACCTCCGCCGGAAGCGCGATTCCGCCCATTGCAGCGGCATGATCCGGGCGGTGAAAATCTGTTCCGCCCACTTTCTTCAGCCCAAAATTATCCGCATACTGATCTGCCAGAAAATTTGCTCTGGGCTCGTTTGTTTTATTGACAGTCTCTACCGCATCGGTCAAATTCGGAAGCAGGCGGATCATTTTGATATGATTGCGCTGCCTGAACGGATGCGCGTGTACCAGAATCCCGCCGGCTTCATGAATCAGGCGGCAGTAATCCGCCAGTTTAATTTCAGCAAGCTCCGGATGCTTCAGCAACCAGCTTTTTTCAAGGCCATAGGTGAGAAACTCGGTTCCCTGATCGCAATATTCCCAGCCGAAGAATACCTGCAGGCCGTATTTTTTTCCCTCATCTCGAACATTTTCATAGCCCCGGCAAAAGCGATCCACCCATTCTTCCCAGGGCAGATCCCGGTCGACCGCCGTATTTCCTTGATAAAAATGATCGGTTACCGCAATTCCGGCATAGCCCTTTTCATGATAGAGTTTCGCCAATTCTTTGCCGGGCATGGAAGCACATTTGCTTGCCTCGGCTGTGTGCGCGTGCAGTTCATATAAAAACATATTGCCTTCTCCTTTTATTTCCTGATTATTATACAGCCTGGCCTGCGTTTTAGCAAGTCAATATTCCAAAAGCGTCCGGCCCAAGCAGCCGTTCCCCCCACTCCTTCAGGATTGATTCATTCATATAATGATACCGGCAGCGGCCTCCATATTCTTCAAGCTGAAATAAAAAGCGGGCAAAATCCGGCTCTACCGTTACATGGGGAGAAAACGAAAGTGCGATGTAATAGCTGTTTTTATAGAAATAAAGATCGCTCTTTTCCGGCTGATACCGGCGCATCGCGCGGAAAAACTTCAAAACGTCAGCGCCCCGGTCTACTTTGAAAATATACATTTCCGTATCCGTTCGGTCGGCCTTGTCAAATTCGATTTTCTCCCGGCCATCCCGTTCGATTTTGGTTAAAAGGATATAATAAGTTCTGGATACGCCGGGAACAACCTCGATCATAACCCGGCAGTCCTGAAAATTCACACCGGTCTGATCGTAAGTTTTTTGGATCAGCTCATAGATGAAAGCCCGGGAAAATGGATCATCGTAATTCAGCTTTTCAAAGGGCAGATCATAAAAGTCGATATCCTGATCTTCCATCAGAATTTTAACCCGATTTTCATCAAGGACCTTGACCAGCATTGTAAAAACCGCCTCCCGTATTTTCAGTCTAAAGCCTCTCTATAACAGAATATGAAATAAAAGGGCGGCCGTTACAGCTGCCCTTTAATCCGTTCCATCGCGCCCTTTTCCAGTCTGGATACCTGGGCCTGTGAAATGCCGACCTCCTCCGCTACTTCCATTTGTGTTTTTCCTTCCAGAAATCGCAATTCAATAATATTTTTTTCCCGATCGGGCAGCTTGTTGATGGCGTCCTTGATCAGAAGCTCATCCAGCCAGTCGTCGCCGCCGCGGCCGTCGCTCACCTGATCCATCACATAAATTGCATCGTTTCCATCGGAATATACCGGTTCAAAAAGTGAAATCGGGTCCACAATTGCATCCAGGGCCATCACCACTTCTTCTTTTTTTACTTCCAGTTCTTTTGCAATTTCTGAAATGGTCGGCTCTCGGTTTTTTTCATTGGCAAGACGTTCTTTAACCGTCAGCGCTTTATAGGCAAGATCTCTGGTTGCGCGGGAAACCCGTACCATGTTATTATCCCGGAGGTATCTGCGGATTTCCCCTAAAATCATTGGAACGCCATAAGTGCTGAAGCGAAGCCCCAGGCTCAGATCAAAATTATCAATGCTTTTGATTAGGCCGATGCAGCCGACCTGAAATAAATCATCCATACATTCGCCGCGCCCTGCAAAACGCTGTACTATTGATAATACCAGTCGCAGATTCCCCTCCACAAACTGGTCTTTGGCTTTTTTATCACCCGCTTTAATGCGCCGGAGCAGCTCGTTTTTTTCATCATTGGAAAGAATCGGCAATTTTGAGGTATCGACCCCGCTGATCACAACCTTATTAAGCATATTGACCTCCGTTCAACTGTTCTCAACCTCATTATTTCCATCTTTTCTCTTTCTTATGCGAACGAAAATACGGGGAAATCATAAGATAAACGGAGGTGATTTTATGCAATTCAAAAGTTTTTGCGCCGCAAACAGCGGTGAAGGTTTTTTATCGTTTTTTGATACGCTTTTGGATGAAAAAAACCAGAATGTTTATTACATAAAAGGAGGCCCCGGCAGCGGAAAAAGCACACTTTTAAAAGAAATTGCCTCCCGGGCAGACGATGCCGAGCTGGTGTTATGCTCGGGGGATCCCGCAAGCCTCGACGGCGTGATTCTTCCCGAACAGCAAGCAGTGATCATCGATGCTACCGCCCCCCACAGCCATGAACCCCGCTATCCCGGTGTAGGCGGAAATCTGATCGATCTGGGGGAGGGCTGGGATCCGGAAAAAATGAATCGCAGCGCTATCATGAAGCTCTGCGATCAAAAAAGCCGGATCTATAAGGAGTGCTATGCGCTGCTCAAAAGCGCGAAAAGTATTCAGGAGGGTGTTTTTGGTACTCTTTTAAAGCAAATTCCACTGCAGCGTATTCATACGGCAGGAGATAAAATTCTAAGGCAAAACGCCCTCTGGGAAAAACGGGAAAGACCCGTATGCGTTCGCAAACGTTATCTCTCCGGCATATCGCCCGAAGGCCGGATGACCCATTCTGAAACCTTTCTTCTGCTGGGCCGCAACGTCATCATTCTGGAAGACCGCTGGATGCAGAGCAGCCTGCTGCTGCAGTATCTGGATCAGCGGCTGAATGATAATGGGATCGACCACATCAACGGCTATCATCCGCTGTTCGGTGAGCCGGTATTGCAGCATTTGATCATTCCGGAAGCCTCCCTCTCCATCGTTTCCAAAGACGGCCTGTTCCCGATCGCCATTCCAGAGGAAAATATTGTTAAAAAAATTTCCATGCAGGCCATGATTTCCAGGGAGTATCTGGAAGAACATAAAAATAAACTGGCCTTTATTAAACGTCTGGAGCGGGAAATCCTGAATCTGGCCTCTGAAAAACTGGAGGAAGCGCGCTCTGTCCATATGGAGATTGAGCGGGAATATGCGAAAGGAACCGATTTTGAAGCCACGGCGCATCTTAAACAAAAATTAATAAACAATATATTTGCCCGAACTTGATTTTACAGCGGGATTATGGTAGACTGAATGTAGCGATTATGTTACCATCGATTGATAAGAGCAAACACGCCTGACAGCGTGTCTTTTCGGCGCTTTTTGCCTTGATGGGCGTCAGCCCGCCTGTGTCACAAAATTCAAAAATCACACAAGAATACATCGCCGGCAGGTGCAAACAGTTTTGCCCGTCAAAACCGTGCCTGCCCTTGTCAATCGATGGCAAAAAACAAGGAGAATATATATGAAGTTGATTTCGTTCGCTGTCCCTTGCTACAACAGCGAAAACTACATGCGCCGCTGCATCGAGTCTCTGCTTACCGGCGGCAGCCGGGTGGAAATTATTTTGGTAGATGATGGCTCTACCGATCATACGGGTGAGATTGCAGATGAATACCGCGAAAAATTTCCAAATATTATAAAAGTGATTCATAAAGAAAACGGGGGTCATGGCTCCGGTATTATGGCCGGCCTTGCCGCTGCAGAGGGAATCTATTATAAAGTAATTGATTCAGACGACTGGGTAAACGAAGAATCCCTGCAGAAAATATTGGATCTGATCGAAAGCTTTATGAAAAAAGGCAATCCGCTCGATCTGATTGTCTGCAATTACGTTTACGAGCATGAAGGAAAAAAACCGCATACTATTCATTATCGCGGCATCTTCCCGCGGAACCGCCAGTTCACCTGGTCGGAATGCGGTCATTTTGATATGACCCGGTATATGATCATGCATTCTGTTTTTTACCGTACCGAGCTGGTGCGGGAATGTGACCTGCAAATTCCGCTTCATACTTTTTATGTAGATAATGTATATCTCTATTCACCCCTGCCGCTGATTCACACGATCTATTATTGTGATACGGATTTTTACCGTTATTATATCGGCCGTTCCGATCAGTCGGTCAGCGAAGCCAATATGATAAAGCGGGTTGACCAGCAGATCCTGGTTTCCAAAATCATTCTGGAAAAACACGATCTGATTGAAATCCGCAAAACCCGGCCAAAGCTTTACCGGTATATGATCAATTATGCCAGTATGATGGTGCTGATTTCTTCACTCTTTCTGAGTCTCGATGGTTCCCCGGAAGCGCTTCAAAAACTGGAAGATTACTGGAAATATATTCGGGAAACCGTTCCGGCGCTTTATCCTCATATCCGCCACCGCTCGCTGGCCGGATTCTATTGCCATACCAATAAGTTTGTTCGCGCGGTTACAAAGCGGGCTTACCGGATCGTGAGCAAAATTTACAAGTTTAATTAGAGGAGTTTTATGACAAAAGGTTTATCAGTTCAAAAAAGAAGCTATACACATGCCTGGCTGCTGCTTTATTTTCTGATCTATATGCCCTGGTTCGGCTGGCTGAATATTTACACCCCGCAAAGAACCAATGCCACTGAAATATATTGCGGGCTGGATGATATGATTCCGTTTATGGAAATATTCGTAATCCCCTATTTTTTATGGTTTGCGTATATTGCGTTTGGTTTTGTTTTTCTGTTTTTCAGCAGCCGATCGGAATTTATACGGATGTGTACGTTTCTATACACGGGCATGACCATCTGCCTGATCATCTATATGATTTTTCCCAATTATCAAACACTGCGGGTCGATTATACTACACTTGGCAGAAGCAATATCCTTACCGAAGCGATTCGCCTGCTCCAAACCGGAGATACGCCCTATAATGTTTTCCCCAGTATTCACTGCCTGAATTCCATTGGCATGAATATTGCCCTCGCGCGTGACAGCTGGTTTAAGAAACACCGCTGGGCCCTCGCGGGAGTTACGGTTTTAACCGTTCTGATCTGTTTATCAACGGTATTTGTAAAGCAGCATTCGATCTTGGATGGAATCGGCGCGTTGATTTTATCGGTCCCCCTTTATCTGATCAGCTATAAAGTGCCCTGGAAAAAATTATTTTATAAAATAACAAAAAAAGAGTGTGCATAATATGCACACTCTTTTTTAACTTTTAGCATTTATACGTTATCCGGAATCTTGCTGTAATTTTTTTCGTTTTCCGTTAGCGTAATATTTTGGGTCCATTCTTCATATGCGGCTTCATAATCGCTGGATTTCTTGGCGCTGAGACAATCTGATTTCCATGCCGGAATACCAACACCGATATAATAGCAGATGGCCTGCCCGTCATCGAGTTCAACAATCTCAAAATCGCCTTCTTTGCGCGCATCGCTGAACGCCCATTTTGCGATATTTCCTTCAAAGGTACTTTCCTTGTAGTTTTCGCAAAGACCACCGTTTGCCGAAGTAGCCGTATTCTCACTGTACTGCGCGGCATAGGATTGGAAGGTTTCTTCCGTAAGACCCTCTTCCGTCATCTTTACCATTACTTCTTTTGCTTTTTCCAAAGCTGCTTCCTTTGTCTCATAAGTAGCAGTGGTAAACACCAGATCACGGATGGTTCGGGTTAAAGCTTCATCACGATAGGGCGCTGCCGTGCAGAAATAAACCGTATAGGTGCCGCTCTCATCATTCTTGATATAGGTCTCTCCAACTTTTGCTTCTGTAAAAAGCCATTCGGAGGCTTCATCACTTTCGGAATAGGTGGATTTTTTACTTTCAAGCCCGTTCAGCTTGTCTTGAACATCAGTATTGAGGTCTTCCTCTGTATATTCATCGGTAATTTCTGCGCTGGAACGCATGTAGCTCTCTACCCAGGAACGGAACGCATCGGTGCTGGTAACCGCTGCAAGCTCCTTTGCCTTTGCTTCCGCTTCCGGATAAGTGTCGGAATTACCGGTATCGCTGGCGGTGACCGCATAACTATAGTAGTCTACGTAACGATAGGTATTTATATTTTCATTATAATAGCTTTCCAGTTCTTCATCGGTGTAATGAAGCGAATCGCGGTATTCCTGATAATATTTATCCGCAAGCGCCGTAAGCTCCAGGCATTTGCGTGCATCGCTTTCTTTCACCCCGGTACCAAATACCATACTGATGAATTTTTCATCTTCATATCCTGCGTTTGCAGCATAGGTTTTATAATTATCCAGTGTTTTCTGAATCGTCTGCTGGTCATTATCATCCAGCTCAAGGCCTTCTTCGTTGGCCTTCTCAGCCAGATATAGCAGTTCTTTCACCTGCTTGCCGGCCTCACTTTTAAAATAGTCGTACCAGGTGCCGCCGCCCTCCATAAAAGAGCTGTCCTGCTTTTTCAGAGATTTTTCCGTATCCAGATTTATATAGGAAAGATAGCTGGAATAGTTATTGACAAACGTATTATACTGCGAATAGAAAAAATAAGACATCATTGCCGCATCCACCGTATAATGATCGGTCTGCATCACGATCGCCTTACGCTGAATATCGCCGCGGCTGTAGGAAGCGGAATAAATCGCATTATAAATCAGGCCTGCCGCGATGCATACCACCATAACAATGGCGATCGCCGAGGATGTAATGACCGCTGCCTTTTTCTTTTTGGCTTTTTTAACCGCCTCAATTTTCTGCGCCTCTTTTTCGGCCGCGCGGGCGGCGCGGATCCGTTGTCCTTTACCCATGGTTGAACCTCCATTTAATAATATACAATGATCTCATTATACACTATCTTTTTGTTTTTGTGAATAAGAATTTGGTAAAAAAAATGTAAATTGTATCATTTTTTCACAAAAAAGAACCCTTCCGAAGAAGGGTTCTTTGCAGAATCAGCAGATTACTGATCACCAAAACGATTGCGTGCCACATAAGTGGTATGCAAAATCTGGTGTGCCTTATGGCTGCCCGGCCGCTCCAAATAATTGGCATAAATATCCTTAATCAGCGGATTTTCATGCGATTTTCTGAGCTTCATGGAAGCATCGGTATCATAAAGCGCTTTTGCCCGCATTGCGCGCAGATCCTCAAAATTCCGAACCGAAGCCGGCTGGAAGGGCTGGCCGCCGCCGTTCACACATCCGCCGGGGCAGGCCATAACCTCAATAAAGGTATAATCCGCCTCCCCTGCCTGAACCTTCTTTAAAAGCTCCTTTGCATTTGCAAGCCCGGAGCAAACCGCCACTTTAATTTCCAGATCACCCACCTTATAGGCAGCTTCTTTTATGCCGGCGGTTCCGCGAACATCCGTAAATTCCAGTTTTCCCAGCTCCTGGCCGGTCAGCGTTTCCACTGCGGTACGCAAGGCCGCTTCCATCACTCCGCCTGTAGCGCCGAAGATCAGGCCCGCGCCGGAACCGATGCCAAGCGGATTATCAAAGGTGCTGTCTTCCAGCTTTGTAAAGGTGATACCCGCACGTTTAATCATCCTGGCCAGCTCACGGGTGGTAATAGAAATATCAACATCCGGCACGCCCGCGGCGCTCTGATCTTCACGGCCAACCTCAAATTTCTTCGCCGTGCAGGGCATTACCGCAACGCTGACAATATCCTTCGGATCCAGATTATTTTTCTCGGCATAATAGGTTTTAATCACCGCGCCGAACATCTGCTGCGGAGATTTGCAGGAAGAAAGATGCGGAATCATATCCGGGAAATTATATTCACAGAATTTGATCCAGCCCGGGGAGCAGGAAGTAATCATCGGCAGTTTTCCGCCGGTTTGCACCCGCTCGATCAGCTCGTTTGCTTCTTCCATAATCGTAAGATCCGCAGAAAAATCCGTATCGAAAACCCGGTCGAAGCCAAGCATTTTCAGGGCAGTTACCATTTTGCCCTCCACATTGCTTCCAATCGGCATATCAAACGCCTCGCCCAGCGTTACCCGAATAGAGGGAGCCACCTGAACCACTACGTGCTTGGTAGGATCAGCCAGCGCCTCCCAGATCTTATCGGTATCGTCCCGTTCGGCAAGCGCGCCGGTGGGACATGCTACAATACATTGCCCGCAGGAAACGCAGGAAGTCAGCCCCAGCCCATCTTCAAAAGCAGAGCCGATATGCGTTGCAAAACCACGCTCATTGGCGCCGATCACCGATACGGC
Source organism: Clostridiales bacterium (assembly GCA_003343605.1). Lineage (GTDB taxonomy): Bacteria > Bacillota > Clostridia > Oscillospirales > QAKW01 > QAKW01. The sequence continues at coordinate 26,850 of QAKW01000030.1, read as the reverse complement.
CTGCATCTTCTCGCAAACCGCTACGCAGCGCCGGCACAGAATACATTTATTATTATTCCGCGTCATATGCACAGCAGAATCATCAATAGCAAAGGTGCTGACCTCGCCTTCGTATGCGTCTTCCTTTTCTACCTTATACTCGTTGCAAAGACGCTGCAGCTCGCAGTCGCCGGAACGAACGCAGGATAAGCAGCGCTTATCATGATTGGATAAAATCAATTCCAGCGTCTGCCTTCTGGCCTTAAGCACCATCGGGCTATGCGTATAAATCTCCATGCCTTCCGCAACCGGAAACACACAGGATGCAACCAGGCGGCCATTGCCGTTTACTCTGTTTTCCACCACGCAGATCCGGCAGGCGCCAATGGCGTTGATGTCTTTCAGAAAGCACAGGGTCGGAATATCAATATGCAGTTTCCGGGCGGCTTCCAACACGGTGGTTCCCGCAGGAACACTGATTGGGTTGCCGTCGATTGTCAGGTTTATTAAATTCATTGTTTTGCTCTCTCCTTTACTTCCTGATGATGGCCTTAAATTTACATTTGCTCATGCAGACGCCGCATTTGATACATTTATCCTGATCAATGACATGCTGGTTTTTAACCGTGCCGGAAATGGCGTTGACCGGACAATTCCGGGCGCACAGGGTGCAGCCCTTGCAGTCATCGGTAATTTCATAATGCATCAGATCCTTGCAAACCCCCGCCGGACAGCGCTTTTCAACCACATGCGCCTCATATTCATCGCGGAAGTAGCGAAGCGTGGAAAGAACCGGATTCGGCGCGGTCTGCCCGAGGCCGCAAAGTGCGTTTGCCTTAATATAATAACAAAGCTCCTCCAGATCATCCAGATCCTGCAGCGTTGCCTTTCCGGAGGTGATCTTGTTTAAGTATTCCAGCATCCGTTTAGTGCCGATCCGGCATGGGGTACATTTGCCGCAGGATTCATCTACCGTAAATTCCAGGAAGAATTTTGCAATATCTACCATACAGTTGTCTTCGTCCATTACGATCAGCCCACCGGAGCCCATCATCGAGCCGATGGCCACCAGATTATCATAGTCGATCGGCGTATCGATCAGAGAAGCCGGAATGCAGCCGCCGGAAGGTCCGCCGGTTTGTGCCGCTTTGAATTTCTTTCCGTTTGGAATGCCGCCGCCAATATCTTCGATTACTTCGCGCAACGTGGTCCCCATCGGAATTTCCACCAGGCCGGTATTGGTAATTTTTCCGCCCAGCGCAAATACCTTGGTACCCTTGGACTTTTCTGTCCCCATAGAGGCAAACCAATCCGCGCCCTTCAGGATAATCTGCGGAATATTAGCATAGGTTTCAACATTATTGTTCATTGTTGGAATCCCGAAAATACCTTTTTCCGAGGGGAATGGCGGGCGCGGCCGCGGCTCACCGCGGTTTCCTTCGATCGAGGTCATCAATGCGGTTTCTTCCCCGCATACAAAGGCGCCGGCGCCAAGCCGGATTTCAATATCAAAATTAAAGTCGGTTCCAAAAATATGTTCGCCCAGCAGACCGTATTCACGCGCCTGCCCAATTGCGATCTGAAGCCGGTGAACAGCAATCGGGTATTCGGCCCGCACATAAATAAAGCCCTTGCAGGCCCCTACCGCATAGGCGGCAATCGCCATCGCCTCCAGAACCGCATGCGGATCCCCCTCCAAAACAGAGCGGTCCATAAACGCGCCGGGGTCCCCTTCATCGGCGTTGCAGCAGACATACTTGACATCTGCCTTGGTGCGGGAAGCCAAATCCCATTTCAGGCCGGTCGGAAATCCGCCGCCGCCACGGCCGCGCAGCCCGGAATCCTTGATACATTGAATCACCTCGGCCGGTGTCATCTCCGTAAGAACTTTGCCCAGCGCCTGATAGCCGTCATAGGCAATGTATTCATCGATCACTTCCGGATTGATTACACCGCAGTTGCGCAACGCAACCCGCTTTTGTTTCTTATAAAAGTTTGTATCATTCAGGGAGGCGTGAACCGCCGCATCTTCCCCGCTGTCTACTTCATTATAAAGATATTTTTTAACAATCCGGCCCTTGATGATATGCTCGGAAACAATTTCAGGGATCATCTCGGCGGATACACGGCTGTAAAAGGATCCCTCCGGATAAACAATCATGATCGGCCCCAATGCGCAAAGTCCAAAACAGCCGGTCATAACCACTTTTACTTCATCCTGCAAATGATTTTTTTCCAGCTCGGCGTTCAGCGCTTCCATTACGCTCTGCGAACCGGAGGAGGTACAGCCGGTACCGCCGCAAATCAAAATATGGTTTCTAATCATTGTTTCAAATCCCCCTTATTTCTCGTAAGCACCGATGGTGAATTCCTGCACCACTTTATTATTGACAATGTGCTCGGTAACGACCTTACCCACTTTATCTTCCGTCATTTTCACATAGGTCGTTTTCGCCCCGTCCGGCGTAAAGACTTCTACAACCGGCTCATACCGGCAGATGCCGATGCAGCCGGTCTGCGTGCAGATCACATTTTGCAGATGGCGGTCTTCAATTTCCTTGAGAAAGGCGTTCAGAACCGGCCGGGCTCCCGCCGCAATGCCGCAGGTTGCCATTCCCACAACGATCCTTGTAACCCCTTCGCCATCGCCGGTGCGAAGCATCACGTTATTCTGCATTCTCTCTTTGATCGCCTGCAATTCCGCTAAAGACTTCATGTTATATTGTTCCTCCTTGTATCTCGTCCAGATTTTCTTTTATATATGCGCTGATCCAGCTCAACACTTCCGGTGTGGAAAGCGGCACCTCTCCAAGCTGCCCGTGCAGCTCGTCCGTATCCAGAACAAAAGTACCGGTATCCGTTTCATGGGTATAAATAAACCGGATCTGATCATTCGCCTGAATCAGGCTGATCATCGTGCTGGCCATATCTCCGATGGGCGCCCGGTCCAGATGATTGAGCGTAAACACCGCTTCCACACTGGTTCCCTCCCCCGGTTTGGAATCAATCTGAAAACGGCCCCCGGTATCTTCTGCACTCTGCTTGAAAAGAGGAATGCCAAGCCCGACTTTGCGGGTTTTACGGGTGGTAACAAACGGATCTGTTACCTGCCTAAGCAATGCAGCATCCATTCCGCAGCCATTATCCTGAATCCGGATTTTCAGCCAGTTATGCCGGGTGCTCTCGGAAACCGTAATACGGATCACCGTGGCCTGTGCCTTAATCGAATTATAAGTAATATCGAGTATGTTGAGCGATAATTCCTTCATAAGGATTCATTTAATTGGTATATTTTTTCAGAATGTCCGCCACGTCGCCCACCACCAGGCGGCCGTAAACTTCTTCGTTCACTGTCATCACAGGCGCAAGCCCGCAGGCGCCGATACAGCGGGTCGCCTCCAGTGAAAATTTACCATCCGGCGTACATTCGCCAACGTCTATGCCGAGGATCTCCTTAATCTTATTCAAAATGTCGCCGGAGCCCTTTACATAACAGGCGGTTCCCAGACATACCGCCACCTTATACTGGCCTTTGGGAGCCAAAGAGAACTGCGCATAAAAGGTAACTACGCCGTAAATATGCTCCAGAGGAATATCCAACCCCTCCGAAACCATTTTCTGCACCTCAATCGGCAGATAGCCATAGATTGCCTGCGCCTCTTGAAGAACCGGCATCAGGGGGCCATCCTGATCTTTGTAGCGCGCGATGACTTCGCGCAGCTGCTGCTCTTGTTCTTTTGTTCCCTTGAACGGAACGGGACTCTTGTTGCTCATTTTTTATCCTCCTTAGTATTGGAACTGCTTTGCAGTAACCTCCAATTAAAACAAACATATCAATTTTAACATAGAAGTATGCCGATTTCTACAGTTTTTTTATTTTTTTTTATTTTCCCGATTCAATTGCATCGTTTCTCAGGTATTCTATCAGGCAGGCCGGTGTATTTTCCTGCAATTCCACCGAGTTTTGGCCTGCATGCTCGCCGATATCCTGCAGATAATGAGCATCGGAATCATAGATATACCGGTAAGGCCGGGTTCCCAGGCCGGGAGTAGCTTCAATAAAGCCTTCCGGCAGGTTGCGGGAGAGTTCAAAACTGCCAAATCCCATATAATCGCCAACCATTCCAAAATTGCCCACCAGGCTCTTTGTCTGCTTATCGATATGCGCGGGTACCGCAACGCCTCCGTAGGCCCTTACTGTTTGCGGAAGCCCATCCAGTGAAACGGCAGTTGCGTTAATCAGATAGCGCGGATCCTCTTCCACAATTTCATCCCGTTCGTTCATCTTATATTGCGGGCCGAAGATCTCCGCCCGATTTGAAACCGGCGGCAGCGCGGGGCTTACAATCTCCCGATCGAAAGCAACGGCCGCCTCCAGCGCCGCAAAGAGGCAGAGAACATGAATTTCCTCCGCCGTTTCCAGCTCCAGCGCCGGCACAACCGTAATGCCGGCGCGGCCGCCAACGCGCATGACCGCCTCTATATTCCCGGTGGTATTGTGATCGGAAACCGCAATGAGATCCAATCCGCAAACAAGCGCCATGTTGACAATATTATTTGGCGTCATATCCTGATCGCCGCAGGGGGATAACGCAGAATGGATATGCAGGTCGTAGCGCAGCTTCATTCGCCGCCTCCTTTTTTAAAGTTTCAGCGCCGCATGGATTTTCACCGCAGTTTCATAGGTGGGTTCCGGTGAAGATAAAACAATAATATCGTTTTCCTGCGCCTTTTGAAGCGCTCTCTCGTCCGGGCGCACCCCTTCCGTTAAAATAACGCAGGGCAGCTCTGCCATCACGGCAACCGCCATTACATTTGCATTCGACATCACTGTCAGCAGTGCAGCATCCTGTGCGGCGCGGCCAATCACCCAGGAGAGCAGATCACAGCAATAAGCGCCGCCCACCGTGCCGGCGCGCAGGTCTCTGCCGTTGAAATAAGTAAATCCGCATGCTGCGGCAAGTTCATGTACATTCATTATTCCATAATATCCTTCAATCGGTTTTTCAAAACAAACATGCAGTCGGACATCCGCGCCGTTCCCTCCACAACGTCCTCCGCAAAGGCATGGCACGAAGGAGAGCCGCAGGCGGAGCAATCAATTCCAGGCAGTTCCTTTTCGATCCGCTGCGTCTCCTGCATTTTTTTCATTGCACGCTCCAGATCGTTATCCAGCTGCATAACCGGATCGTATTCCACGGGCCGATTCCAGCAGTAATCTGCCGCATCGAGCGCATAATCCTTCATATGGTTGCTTGCAACAGGCATATATTTCCTTAATTGCCGGACCCGCGTTTTGGCGATATAAGGATTTTCAATATTCAGGCATCCGCCTACGCACCCGGAAAAGCAGGCGTCCAGCTCTACAAAATCCAGATCCTCCAGCTTATCATCCTCAATCTCTTCCAGAATTTTTATAACATTCTCCATGCCGTCTGCCGCCAGATACTTTGTGCGCAGCAGAGCGGTTGCCTCCCCGCCGGTATAAGCCCAGGAAATTCCGGTGAGGCCGCATTCAGAAAGCGGCTTTGGCTGCTTGATTTTATTCATGGCGGCCAGCAGCGGTTTATATACGTCGGAAATCGCCAGCACACCGCTGATCGAGCAATGATCGGAACCAAGCGGCTGATGCATCGCCGTCACCTTCGCCGGGCAGGGTGATATAAAGAAAACGCCGATTTTTTCCGGCGCCAGCCCCGTTTTTTCCACTGCTTCCCGGCGAGCGATATCCGCCGCGATTTCCACCGGCGCGCGAATCGCCAAAAGATGCGGAAGCAGCTTTGGAAAACGCACCCGTATCAGCCTTACAATCGCAGGGCAGGCCGTTGAAATCAGCGGTTTGGGGCACTCCGGCTCTGCCAGCCGCATTCTGGTACATTCCGAAACCAGCTCCGCAGCGCGGGCCACTTCGAATACATCGCTGAACCCAATATCCAGCAGACCGTTTAAAACGTAATCCACGTTATCAAGATTATTAAACTGCCCATAAAGCGCCGGGGCCGGCATCGCCACATTATACGCAAAGCCGCTCAGCATATCCAGTTTATCAAAAACCGCCTTTTTGGCATGATGGGGACAAACGCGAATGCATTCCCCACAATCAATACAGCGTTCTTTAATAATCATTGCCTTTCCGTTTTTCACGCGGATCGCTTCCGTCGGGCAGCGCTTCACGCAGGTAATGCAGCCGTGGCAGCGGTCTGCATCCAGCGTAACGGAATGGAAATAATCCATTTTGCTCACCTCTATGTATGGATCTGAATGGTCAGCGTCGTGCCCACGCCGGCCTGTGTATCGATTTTCAGATCATCCGAATATTTTTGAATGTTGGGCAGCCCCATCCCGGCGCCGAAGCCCAGGTTGCGCACTTCTTCCGGCGCCGTGGAATATCCCTCCTGCATCGCAAGCGCCACATCCGGAATACCCGGGCCGTGATCCGCCAGAATAATCCGCACTCCGTTCTGGGTGATTTCCACCGTTGCTTTTCCGCCGTTGGCATGAATGACCATATTGATTTCCCCCTCATACATGGCAATGGCCACCCGCCGAATCAGATCCGGCGGGAATCCCAGCTGCTTGAGGTGCTTTTTTACCGCGGAAGATGCTTCTCCCGCCATGCTGAAATCATCGCCGTCCACATCATATGTTAAAACAATCGGTTCCATTATACCTTGTCAATCCCTTCGCTGTATAGTCCGTTGGCATATAAAAGTCCGCAGGCGGTATACATCCGGTAATCGGTTGTCATAATCATAATTCCATTTGCCCTGGCAAGAGCAACAACAGATTCATCCGGCCGTTTGCCGCGCACGAATACAATACATTTCATATCCATCATCTGCGCGGTACGAACGGTTTGCGGATTGACCAGCCCGGTCAGCAGAATACTCTGATCTTTTACAAAAGCCAGAACATCACTCATCATATCAGAGCCGCAGGCACTTTTTACCTCACCCTCAAGATCCTCCTCGCAGCATAATACCGCCGCATCCAGCAATTCGCGAACTTTCGAAAGCTTCATTGTCTTACTCCTTTAATGAAATTGCATAATACAAACAAAAAACGACGCTTTTATTTGTTAATTATATCATATATCAATTCAATTATCAAGAGAGAACTTAGCGAAAAATAAGTTGACTTTTTCCAGTTTACACCCTATAATAATATAAAATTCTATTGAGAAAGAAAGGTGTAGTTTACATGAGAGTTTACAATTTTTCCGCAGGCCCCTCCATGCTTCCGCTTGAAGTTCTGCAAAGAGCCGCCCAGGAAATGACGGAGTATGGAACTTCCGGCCAGTCCGTTATGGAGATGAGCCATCGATCTAAGGAGTATGGGGCGATTATTGAATCAGCGGAAAGGTTGCTCCGTAAAGTCCTTTCGATTCCAGATCAGTATAAAGTTTTATTTCTGCAGGGCGGCGCTTCCAGCCAGTTTGCCATGGTCCCGCTGAATCTGATGACCAAAAACGGCAAAGCCGATTATGTTTTAACCGGTCAATGGGCAAAAAAGGCTTATAAAGAGGGTTCCCGCTACGGAAAATGCCGGGTAGTCGCTTCCAGCGAAGATAAAACATTCTCCTATATCCCGGAGCTGAACAGCGCTGATTTTGATCCGGAAGCCGATTATTTCCATATTTGTTATAATAATACGATTTACGGAACCAAATTTTATCAACTGCCCGAAACAGGCAATGTTCCTCTGGTGGCGGATATGTCTTCTTCGATTTTAAGCGAAGAAATCGATGTATCCAAGTTTGGCGTAATTTACGCGGGCGCGCAGAAGAATATGGGGCCTGCCGGCCTTACTGTCGTGATCATCCGGGAAGATCTGGTAGGTGATCCCCAGCCGATTACGCCCACAATGTTTACCTATCGCACCCATGTTGAAAATGGTTCCATGTTCAATACCCCGCCCACCTATGCAATCTATATTTTAAAACTGGTGCTCGAGTGGATTGAAGGGCTCGGCGGAATCAAGGTTCTGGAAGAAAAAAATATAGAAAAAGCAAAGCTGCTCTATGATTTTCTGGATCATTCCTCCATGTTCCATCCAACCGTTATGGGCGCTTCCCGTTCCCTGATGAATGTTCCGTTTGTAACCGGCAATGAAGAACTAGATAAAAAATTTATTTCTGCCTGCACCGGCGCCGGTTTTGTCAATATCAAAGGGCATCGTTCTGTTGGCGGCATGCGCGCCAGTATTTATAATGCAATGCCTTATGAGGGCGTAAAGGCCCTGGTAGAATTTATGCAAAAATTTGAAAAGGAGAACTGATTTGAAAAACGGTATGAAGATTCAAACTTTAAATAAAATTGCAAAAGTCGGACTCGATGGTTTTGAAGGAAAATACGAAATCAGTGAAAGCTGTGAAAATCCCGATGGTATTCTGGTGCGCAGCGCATCTCTGCATGAGATGGAGCTTCCTTCTTCCCTGCTGGCTGTTGCACGGGCGGGCGCCGGTGTCAATAATATTCCGCTGGATGCCTGCGCGGAAAAAGGAATCGTTGTTTTCAATACGCCGGGTGCCAATGCCAACGCGGTGAAGGAACTGGCGATCGCGGCGCTTCTGCTCGCCTCGCGGGATATTATCGGCGGTGTCGCCTGGGCGAAAAACCTGAGCGGTGATGATGTTGCAAAGCAGGTTGAAAAGGGAAAAGCGCAGTTTGTCGGCCCTGAAATTCTGGGGAAAAAGCTTGGAATTATCGGCCTGGGCGCCATCGGCGTGCAGGTTGCCAACGCTGCGCAGCATCTGGGCATGGAAGTGTTAGGGTATGATCCCTACATCTCGCTGCAATCTGCCTGGAACCTTTCTCATCATGTGAAGAAGGCAGCGAATATCAACGATATTTTCTCCCAGTGTGATTATATCTGCATTCATGCGCCGCTGACCCCGGAAACCAAACACTGCGTAAATCGGGACAGTATTGCCTCGATGAAAGACGGCGTTCGTATTTTAAATCTATCCCGCGCTGATCTAGTAAACGATGATGATATTGCGGCGGCACTGGAAAGCGGAAAGGTAGCCAAATATGTCACCGATTTCCCCAATGAAAAAACACTCGCCATGAAAAACGCGATCCCCATTCCTCATCTCGGCGCTTCAACACCGGAGAGCGAGGATAATTGTGCAGTGATGGCGGTAAGCGAATTGCGCGATTATTTGGAAAACGGCAATATTACCAATTCGGTAAATTATCCTGCTGTTTCCACCCCCTTCAGCGCCGCGCTGCGGATCTGCATCTGCCATCGCAATATTCCCAATATTCTTTCTTCCCTTTCTTCCATCGTTTCAGCGGAGGGTGTCAATATCGAAAATCTGCTGAACAAATCCAAAGGAGATTTTGCTTATACGCTGATCGATTGCAATGAAACGGTTTCATCCAGCGTAATCGATGCGTTGTGTGCGGTGGAAGGGGTTCTGAGAGTTCGCTGCATTCAATAAAAATTTATTAATAAAGAGCTGCCTTGCGGGCAGCTCTTTTATTTTTTCTCGGCTAATATAATTTGATGCAGCAACGCCTCGCAATCTGCTTTGCAGCGGATCTGCCCGGCCTTTACCTTATAGGCCGCCGCACCCGGAATTCCTTTTAAATACCACAGCAGATGTTTCCGAAATTCGAGGCAGGCCCTTTCCTCACCCTTATCTTCTATCGTAAAACAAAGATGTTTCAGGCAGATTGCAAACCGCTCCTCAAGAGAAAAAGAACGGCACGGAAGCCCACTTAGCGTTTCTTTGATCTGCCAAAAAACATAAGGCGCACCCAACGCGCCGCGTGCCAGCATCAGCCCGTCCGCTCCGGTTTCATCGAGGATCTGCCGGGCAGAACGCCCATCCGTGACATCTCCGTTTGCAATTACCGGAATCCGCAGTGCTTTTTTTATATTGGCGATCATGGTGTAATCCGCTTTTCCTGAATAAAACTGCGCGCGCGTTCTGCCGTGCACCGTAATGAAAGAAGCGCCGGCGCATTCCATTTCCCGGGCAAAATCAATGATCCCCGGATCCGGAGAATCGATTCCAATGCGCATTTTAACACTGACCGGGCAAAAACAATTTTTCTTCGCCGCTCTTACCAGCCCTGCAGCTAAAGCCGGTTCCCGCAGCAGGGCGCTTCCTTCCCTATTATTAAAAATTTTGGGGGCAGGGCACCCCATATTTATATCAATGCCTGCCGGCCTGAAATGCGTAGAGAGATAAGAAGCCGCAAAAGAAATGTCTACGGGATCACGCCCGAAAAGCTGCACCAGAACCGGTTCCTCCGCCGGTGTATGCCGGGCCAGCAGCGCAGATTTTTCAGCGCCGTATCGCACGGCTTTCGCACTAATCATTTCTGTAACGGTGTAGTCTGCGCCCCATTCCCGGCAGATCCGGCGAAAGCCGCTGTCCCCTGCTCCGGCCATCGGCGCAAGCCCTATTTTACAACAGGGAGAAAAAAAATCACTCATTGATTCTCTTCTTTCTATAGAGGATAAGCCCGAACCGGGAAAATCCGATTCGGGCTTATCTATACTTGGCAATTACTTCAGTTCCACCGTAGCGCCGGCATCGCTAAGCTTTGTTTTAATTTCCTCGGCTTCATCCTTGGAAACGCCTTCCTTAATCGGCTTAGGCGCATTGTCTACCAGCTCTTTGGCTTCTTTCAGGCCCAGACCGGTGATTTCCTTCACAGCCTTGATCACATTGATCTTGGATTCTCCGGCGCTTGCCAGAATAACATCAAACTCTGTTTTCTCTTCCGCAGCAGCGGCGCCACCGGCAGGAGCAGCAGCAACGGCAACCGGAGCAGCAGCAGAAACGCCGAACTCTTCTTCGATTGCATGCACCAGATCAGCCAGCTCCATAACACTCAGGGTTTTGATCTCTTCAATAATATTTTTGATATCAGCCATTTGTTTATCCTCCATTAATATATAAATTCAAAATTAAGCAGGGGTAGCTTCATTTTTCTGATCCACTACAGCCTGCAGCGCACGCGCCAAGCCAGAAACATTTCCGTTAAGCGCATAAAGCAGCATGCAAAGCAGCGTTTCCTTGCTGGGCATGGTGGCCAGCTTTTCCAACTCTGCAACAGAAACAACCTTCCCTTCAACAAAACCGCCCTTAATGGTGAAATAATCATGGGTCTTGCTGAATTCATAAAGGACTTTGGCGGGCGCTACCACATCTTCATTAGAAAGCGCCAACGCCGTTGTCCCGCTGAGAACCTCAGAGAGATCATCCAGCCCGGCTTCTTTCACAGCGAAGCGCGTCAGCGTATTTTTTACAACACCGTATTCAACGCCGGCTTCTCTGAGCGTATTGCGCAGCGCGGTATCATCGGAAACATTGATTCCGCTATAGTCTACCAGAACACCGGTTACAGCGTTTTGTAGCTTCTCTTTCAGCTGTGCGACAACCGCCTGTTTCTGAGCAATGATTTTATCATTTGCCATGAATTGTTTTACCTCCGTTTGAATTTCAAAAAAATGCTCCCAAACATGCTTAAAAACACGCTTTGGGAGCATTAAGATCCTATATTGGAATCAAAAAGCTACTCCTCGGCGGGATATTAAGCCAGAATTTGGCACCAGCTGTCTGCGAAGCAATATTTTGATGAAACAATCTTACCATTGATGTATAAGATTGTCAAGCGATATTACATAAATTTTGCCTGATTAATTTTAATACCCGGGCCCATTGTGGAAGCAACCACACAGCTTCTTACATATTGACCCTTCGCCGCGGAAGGCCGCGCCTTCATAATCGCAGCCAGCAGCGTATTAAAGTTTTCCGTCAGCTTCTCTTTTCCGAAAGAAACCTTGCCAACCGGGCAATGGATAATATTGGTCTTATCCAGGCGGTATTCGATTTTACCGGCTTTGATTTCATTGATCGCCTTCGTAACATCCATCGTCACTGTGCCGGCCTTGGGGTTCGGCATCAGGCCCTTGGGACCCAAAACCCGGCCCAGACGGCCCACAACCCCCATCATATCCGGGGTTGCAACCACTACATCATATTCAAACCAGTTTTCATTCTGGATTTTGGGAACCAGCTCCTCGCCGCCCACAAAATCAGCGCCTGCAGCTTTTGCTTCATCCGCCTTTGCATTCTTTGCAAAAACGAGAACACGGGTTGTTTTACCGGTGCCGTTTGGCAGTACTACTGCGCCGCGGACCTGCTGATCGGCATGGCGGGAATCAACGCCCAGCTTTACATGCACTTCAACCGTCTCATCGAATTTGGCGCGCGCCGCCTTGGTCACAACATCCATCGCCTCTTCAACGTCGTATAACTTATTGGCGTCGATCAGCTTGGCGCTTTCAATATAAGACTTTCCTCTTTTCACCTATTAAATCCTCCTTTGTGGTATTACGGAAATTTCCTCCCACAGATTTTCGGGCCTTACTCTTCTACCGTAACACCCATGCTTCTCGCAGTACCCGCGATCATACGCATCGCAGCTTCAATATCCACCGCGTTCAGATCGGGCATTTTCTGCTCGGCGATCTTCCGCACCTGTTCTTTGGAAAGAGACGCCACCTTGGTCTTATTGGGGACCCCGGAGCCGCTCTCAATCCCGGCCGCTTTTTTGATCAGGACTGCAGCAGGCGGAGTTTTGGTAACAAAAGTGAAAGAATGATCCGCGTAAACCGTGATCACAACCGGGATGATATACCCGATATCGTTCTTTGTTCTCTCGTTGAATTCCTTGGCAAACGCCATAATGTTTACGCCATGCTGACCCAGTGCGGGACCAACAGGGGGCGCCGGCGTTGCTTTTCCTGCCGGAATCTGAAGTTTAATGAACCCTGTTACTTTTTGAGCCATTTCAAACACCTCCCTCGTGTTTCAATGTGGTAATATAGCGGAAAGATAAAGGTACTCTCCTCCCACTTGCGAAAACGCGTATAAAGCTACGCGATTCAGCCTTATTCTACGGGTGCCACCTGATCGAAGCCCACCTCAACAGAGGTTTCCCGCCCGAACATGGAAACCACCACCTTCAGCCTGGAGGAATCTGAAAATACTTCGTCCACCACGCCGACAAAACCACTCATATTCGAAGCAATAAAACGCACGGAGTCCCCTTTTTTATAGTCGGTATGCACGACCCGCTTTTCAACGCCCAGCTTGTCTATTTCAGCCTGTGTAAGCGGAAGCGGCTCAGAGGTAGAGCCCACAAACCCGGTTACGCCCTGAATATTGCGCACGATATACCAGGTTTCATCTGTCAGTACCATTTTCACCAGCACATAGCCGGGAAAAACCTTACGTTCATATTCCTTCTGACCCTTTTCGGTTGTTTCCACAACCGTCTCGGTTGGAACAGAAATATCCTGAATGACCTCTTCGAGCTTGCGGTTTTCAATAATTCTGCGCAGGTTTGTCGCAACCTTATTCTCATACGCAGAATACGTATGAATTGCATACCATTTCGCTTTTTCAGCCATATTGCACCTTCTGTTCCTTTCTGAAAAATCAGCCCAACAGGCCGCCGAGCCAATTGGTCAGGCCCTGAATTCCTGTAAAGAATAGCCAGTCAAATAACCAGATAAAAACACCAACGACGATCACACAGACAATCACGATCACCGAATTATTTACCACCTGCTTAAACGTGGGCCAAATAATTCTTTTGGTCGTTTCAATCCGGACCTCGCGGAACCAGTTCCCGATTCTGGAAAAGATGGACTTCTTCTTTTTAGCGCTTTCTGCCATAATTGCGTCCTCCTTACGATAGAAACTTATTTGGTTTCTCGATGCAGGGTATGTTTTCTGCAAAATCTGCAGTACTTGCTCATTTCCAGCCTGTCGGGATCGTTCTTTTTGTTTTTCATTGTGTCGTAATTTCTTTGTTTGCACTCCGTGCAAGCCAGCGTAATCTTGACTCTCATGTTGCGGCACCTCCTGTTTTTTTGGCCTCCCTGCTTCAAGTATTGGGGCAGAATTTTCCACACAAAAAAATAAGCCCTTCGGCAGGTACTATGAATTATAGCATATCCTTCTTCCGCAGTCAAGGATTTTTTGGAAATTCTTTGGATCTCCCTGAGCAGCCGGCGCGGGAAAGCGCCGGCTGCTCAGAGTTCATTTTTTCAGGCGCCGCAGCAGCAGCTCGTTTATCAGTTTGGGATTTCCCTTGCCTTTTGATTGCTTCATGCATTGCCCCACCAAAAAGCCCACCGCATTGGTTCTGCCGTTCCGGTATTCTTCCACCGCGTTCTGATTCGCCGCCAAAACCGCGTCTACAATTTCAGCCATTTCCTCTTCGTTGCTGTTCTGCACCAGCCCCTCGCGTTCTACAATTTCAGCCGGATCCGCAGGATCATCGATCATCAGGGCCAGCACCTTTTTTGCGGCGGCGCCGGAAATCGTTCCCCGGTCTACCAGCTTCAGCAGCGCCATCAGGCGTTCCGGCTGAACCGGAAACGCGCCAATTTCCTCTTCCCGCTCGTTCAGGTATTTGGCAATATCCCCCAAAAGCCAATTCGCTGCGCTTTTGGCAAGCGAAGCATCGATTGCCGTGCAGGCATCGAAATAAAGTGCACGTTCATAGCTGCGTGCGATAATGCCGGCATCGGTTTCAGGTAAATGAAACGATAAAACATAGCGTTTGGTTTTTTCATTGGGAAGCTCCGGAATTTCTTCCTTCAGCCTGTCAATCCATTCCTGATCCAGCTGAACCGGCGGGATATCCGGCTCCGGAAAATACCGGTAGTCCTGCGCGTCCTCTTTAGAACGAAGCAAAACATTCACGCCCTTTTCATCATCCCAGCGCCGGGTTTCCTGAAAAATTTCGCCGCCCTGCTCCAAAATTTCGATCTGACGTGCCGCTTCGTAATCAATGGCGCGCTGTGCGCCGCTGAAGGTATTGATATTTTTCATTTCGCAGCGGGTTCCAAAGGTATCAGAGCCTTTGGGGCGAACCGATACGTTCACATCGCAGCGAATCGAACCCTCCTGCATCTTGCAGTCGGAAATACCGATGTAAAGCAAAATTGTTAGAATCGTTTCCAGATACTCGCGGGCCTCCGCAGAGGAACGCATGTCCGGCTCAGATACGATTTCAATCAGCGGAACACCGCAGCGGTTGAGATCGACCAGCGAATAGGGGATCCCCTCCTGATGCAGCAGCTTGCCCGCGTCTTCTTCGATATGAATACGGGTTATTCTTACCCGCTTGGTTTCCCCGTTCATCATAAATTCAACCGCCCCGTCCCGGCAGAGCGGAATATCAAACTGTGAGATCTGATACGCCTTTGGCAGATCGGGATAAAAATAATTTTTCCGGTCCTGTTTGAGCAGCGGTTCAATGGTACATCCGGTTGCATGCCCCATACGAATCGCATATTCCACCACCCGCCGGTTGAGAACCGGCAGGGCGCCCGGCATTCCGGAGCAAACCGGACAGCATTGGGTATTGACCTCCGCGCCGAAGCTGTTTTTACAGGAACAGTAAATTTTGGTTTCGGTATTCAGTTCCGCATGAACCTCCAGACCGATCACCACTTCATAATCTTTCATTTTTGATCCTCCATGCCTATCATCATTAAAAATTCTTCTTCCTCTACAACCGGAATTCCCAGCTCCCGCGCCTTTTGGAGCTTGCTGCCGGGCTTATCGCCCAATACCAGATATGAGGTTTTTTTGGAAACCGAGCCGGAAACCCGCCCGCCCAGCTTTTCAACCGCTGCACCGGCCTCCTCCCGCGTCAGTGCTGCAAGCGCACCGCTCAACACAAAGGTTTTACCCTCCAGCCGGTTGGAAACCGCCGCCTTTTCATACGGCATTTGCAGCCCAGCGCGCTGCAGCCGCTCCACCAGCTCCCGGTTTTCGCGGCGTTGAAAAAACGAAACGACGTTTTCCGCCATGGTATCGCCGATATCATAAACGGCTGAAAGCTCCTCAGTGCTGGCTTCCATCACCGCTTCCATAGAACCGAACCGATCCGCCAGCAACTTCGCGGCCTTTGCGCCGATATTGCGAATACCGAGCGCAAAGAGCACCCGGTCGAGCGGCGCCTGCTTGGAATGTTCCAGCGCCGCCAAAAGATTAGCAGCGGATTTTTCCCCGAAACCATCCAGTGCGGCGAGTTCATCCGCATCAAGACGATAGAGATCGTCGAGCGTTTGAATCATATTATTCTCCAGCAGCTGCTCGATGATGGCCGGGCCTAACCCTTCGATATCCATTGCGGCGCGGGAAGCAAAATGTTCAAACTGCCGTTGGATTTTTGCCGGGCAGTTATGATTGACGCATCTCAGCGCGATCCCGCTTTCATCCGTGTGCAGGCTGCCTCCGCATACCGGGCAGGCTTCCGGCATCGTAAAGGGTTTTGCATTTCGAGGTCTTTTCTTCAAATTGACCCGCACGACTTCCGGAATGATCTCCCCCGCCTTCTGCACAACAACCGTATCGCCGATTCGAATATCCAGATCGCGGATGTAATTCCGGTTGTGCAGCGTTGCTTTGGAAACCGTTGTTCCGGCAAGGCAGACCGGCTCCAATTCCGCATTCGGTGTTAAAATACCGGTTCGCCCCACCTGAATGGTAATATTTTGAAGTAGTGTTTCTTTCTGTTCCGGCGGATATTTATAGGCAATTGCCCACTTGGGGGCTTTAACCGTTTCGCCAAGCAGCTCCCGCTGCGCGAAATCATCCACCTTGATTACGGCGCCATCAATATCAAAACCCAGCTCTTCCCGAATGGCGTTGAAGCGCTCCACCTCTGCAAACGCTTCGGTGATGTCTGAAAAACGGCTGTAAAAAGGGCTGACTTTAAAACCCAGTTTTTTCAGATAATTCAGGCTTTCCACATGATTTTGGGGTATTTTAGTGCCGGATTGCTGAATATTAAAAACAAAAATATCCAGATTACGTTCCGCCGTAATGCGGCTGTCCAGCTGGCGGAGGGATCCCGCCGCCGCGTTGCGCGGATTGGCAAACGGCTTTCTGCCCTCTGCCAGACATTGCGCATTCAGCTTCAGAAAGCTTTTGCGGGGCATGAAGACCTCCCCACGCACAACAATATCAACCGGTTCCAAAAGCTGCATCGGAATACTGCCGATTGTTTTCAGATTGGCTGTAACCTCTTCTCCTACCATCCCGTTTCCCCGGGTAGCGCCGCAGACGAAAACACCGTTTTCATAGGTCAGAGAAACCGAAAGCCCATCGATCTTCAGCTCCACCACATAGCAAATCTCCGGGCAGGTTTTGCGTACGCGCTGATCAAACTCCAGAAGTTCTTCATAAGAAAATGCATCCTGCAGGCTTAAGAGCGGAATTTCATGCTTGAATTCGCTGAAATTCTCTGCCACACCGCCTCCTACCCGCTGCGTGGGCGAAACCGGAGAGCGCAGCGCGGGAAACGTTTCTTCCAGCTCCTTAAGGCGGCGCATCATCATATCATAGTCATAATCTGAAATGACCGGCGCATCTTCAATATAATAATGACGGATGTGCTCATTGAGCTGCCGGGTCAGCGCATCGATTTCTTTTTTTGCTTCATCAGCCTTCATGTTCTCTCCTTCAATTTCTGCTCCAGAAGATGCGTATTATGACGCACCTTTTCATATTCCCCAATATATTCAAACGGATATTTCACATTGATGATCCGCTCGATCCTGCCGCTTTCTCCTGAAATGATTTTCGTGGAAGCGCCCGCCCCGCAGGCAGCGACAGTATGTAAATCTTCCATCATGTAAAGATTATAAAGGCAGATCGTTTCCGGGCGGGCGAAGCCTACATTCTCCCCGTTTGAAACGGTTTTTTTCTGGCGGTACATATAATAGGGAATAAAGCCCAGCCGGAGCAGGCGTTCATAGGCGCGGTCCAGCATACGCTGAACATGATCGTTGCGCGGATCAAAATAATCCGGCGTCTCATGTAGGCGGGAAGACCGCTTGATCGAGAGGGTATGAATGGTGATATTATCGGCTCCCGCCTTCAATACGTCTTCCAGCGAGCGGGCAAACGAAGCCTCATCTTCTCCGGGCAGGCCTGCGATCAAATCGGTGTTAATACTATCAAAATTCATTTTTCTTGTCAAGGATACGGCGTGCAGATATTGCGCACGCGTATGCTTTCTGCCGATCTGCTCTAAGACCCGGTCGTTGGTGGTTTGCGTATTGATGCAGATGCGGCTAACACCAAAGCTTTTCAACAGACGGAGCTTTTCTTCAGTCACGGTATCCGGCCTGCCAAGCTCAAAAGTAAACTCCCGAAGCGGAGCCTTCAGCTCCGACCGAATGACAGAGAGCAGCTTTTCGATCTGCTGCGGGCTGAGGATGCCCGGCGTCCCGCCGCCGATATAAACCGCGCGGACCGAAAGGCCGTTTTCGTTCAGTACCCGGCATTTTTCATGAATCTCGCCGCACAGTTTTTCAAGATAGAGTTCCATTAGATGATTGCAGCGTTCCGCCGCCACACTGATAAACGAACAATAGCTGCAGCGTGAAGGGCAAAATGGGATTGAAATATAAAGGCTGGCCTCTTTGCTGCAATCTGTCTGCACGGTTTCCATCACCCGGCAGATCTGATGCAGCAGTGGGATTTTTTCCGGCCGCATCAGATATTCCTTCAAAAGAATCCTGCGGGTCTCCAACGCGCCTTTTTCAGCGAGCAGACGCTGATAAATGCCGGTTGGCTTGATCCCGGTCAGGATGCCCCAGGGGGGAAGGATCCCGGTTGCGCGGGAAAAAACCCGATAAATCGTATGTTTCACTGCCGCAAGCATTTCTTCCCGGGTATAATTCTGCATTTTCTTCTCGGCGCGGTAGACGCTTTCTTCCATCCAGAAGGTCGCGCGGGCATAAAGCCCCCGGGTCGTATTCACCACTCTGGAAGAAAGGCGGAGCGCCCCCCTGGGATGTGTTTTAAAACATACCGGCTCTCCCGGGAAAAAAAGCAGCGACATGCCGCTTACGTCATATTGATAATTGTGTCCGCTGATTTTGATTTCCATCCTAAATCCTGCAATAATCGTTATTTTGTTTCTCATAAAACAGAGAGGTCTGCTCCCCGTGTCCGGGATAGCAAACACAATCCTGCCCAATCGAAAAAAGCTGCGATCGAATCGAATCAATTTCTGTTTGCAAATTTCCGAACGGCGGAAATTCTCCGCCGACCGAATCGCGAAACAACGTGTCTCCGGTAAAGAGAGCGTTTTTGAAACGATAGCAAACAGACCCCTGCGTATGGCCGGGCGTGTGCAGCACCACAGGAGAAAAACCGGCTATCTCCGGCGTATCGCCATCCTGCAGCGCAACTGCATGCGCTGCTATGGAAAGCGGTTTGCCGAAGATCCGCGTTGAAAGATTATAATCCGGCCTTGATAGCAGTTCCAGATCAAAAGCATGGAGATAAACCGGGCAGGAAAACGCTTTTACCACCCGGTCTACTCCTTCTATATGATCGGCGTGTCCGTGCGTAAGCAAAATGGCGCGCAGGGAAATTCCAAGCTGGCGCGCGGTACTTATAATCAGGGCGCCATCTCCCCCGCAATCGATCAGAACGCCCTCCCCCGTTGTTTCATTTTCCAGAAGATATGCGTTGCTTTCCAGCAGCCCGGTGATCAAACGATGTATTTTCACTGCAGATCCTCGCTATCGATTAAAATATTTACCGGCCCGTCATACAGCGCTTCAATTTCCATATCACCGCCGAAAACACCGCCCCGCACCCGAACACCCTGCTCCGCCAGCCGCTCCAGTGCACGCTGATAAAGGGCCTGCGCCGGCTCATACTTCATACTACGGGTAAAAGAGGGGCGAAACCCTTTGTGCACATCGCCGTATAACGTAAAATTGGAAACAAACAGCATTTCGCCCCCTATATCTGCAAGCGAACAATTGAGCCGGCCATCTTCGTCTGCCAAAATGCGCAGGCCGGCGATCTTTTTAAGTGGCTTTTCGATGCGCGCGGCGGTATCCTGCTCGGAAAATCCGCAAAAAACCAGCAGCCCCCTGCCGATCTGCGCAATTTCCTTTTTTTCAACAGTCAGCCTCGCCCGTTTTACAACCGTACAGATTGCTCTCATGAATCATTACTCCTATTGATTCGCCCGGCGGATATCCAGAACATCCGGATCCTTGCGGATCTTGGATGCTATAAACTGAAGATGGTCCAGGCTTTTTACTTCCATACTGATGGAGACAACGGATATTCCGGAATCTTCCGCGCGCGATGAAAGGCTGCGGATATTGACCTTTAAATCCGCGAGAATTCTGGTAAGATTCGCCATTACGCCAATGGAATCGTTGACCTGCAGAATCAGTGTTGTGGTAAAACTGTTTCCCTCTTCCGTATTCCAGCTTGCTTTCAGCCAGCGGTCCGGCTCCAATTCCATTCCGCGGCGCGCGTTGGGGCAATCCGTTTTATGAATGGAAACGCCGTATCCTTTGGTAATGAACCCGCAGATATAATCGCCCGGCAAAGGATTGCAGCATTTGGCGAATTTAATCAGGCAATTATCGATACCTTCCACCACAACGCCTCCGGCACTGGCCCGCGGACGGGACACCGGAGTAATCTTGACCGGTTGGTTTTCACGCTCCAGCTGGTCGCAATATTCCCGGATCCGGCGCTCCACTTTTCCAACCGTCATCCCGCCATACCCAATGGCGGCAAAAAGATCCTCCGGAGAGTTAAAATGAAGCTGCGTGGCAATGATTTTCAAAATATCGTCCCGGTTTTCCCGATTGAGCCGGATTCCGCTGCGCCGCAGCGCCTTTTCCAGCTCCTCCATGCCGGTGGCGATATTCTCATCCCTGCATTCGTTTTTGATCCAGTGGCGGATTTTATTTTTGGCTTCGCTGGTTTTCACAATTTTGAGCCAGTCTCTGGAAGGCCCGTGGCTGGGAGAAGCCGTGGTGAGAATTTCAATGATTTCTCCGTTTTTCGGCTTATAATCCAAACCGACGATCTTGCCGTTTACCTTTGCGCCGATCATCCGGTTGCCCACCGCGCTGTGGATTGCATAGGCAAAATCAATCACCGTGGACCCCGCCGGCAGATTTACAACGTCTCCTTTCGGCGTGAATACAAAAACCTCGTCATCAAATAGATCAATTTTGAGCGCCTTAATAAAATCTTCCGTATCGGAAACGTCTTCCTGCGATTCCAGCAGGGTACGCACCCACTTCAGCTTATCATCGAGCGAAGCCTTGCTCTCCTGCACGCCGTCTTTGTATTTCCAGTGTGCCGCAATTCCATATTCGGCCGTATTGTGCATCTCCCAGGTGCGGATCTGCACTTCAAAGGGAATTCCCTCCTTACCGATCACGGTGGTATGCAAAGACTGGTAAAGATTGGGCTTCGGCGTTGAAATATAGTCTTTAAAACGCCCCGGAATCGGATTATAGAGATCATGAATAATGCCGAGAAGGTAGTAACAGTCGTTGACCGTTTCTACAATCAGCCGGAACGCATAGATGTCGTATAGCTCCTCAAAGGTTTTATTCTGCGTAAACAGCTTCCGGTAAATACTGAAAATATGCTTTACCCGGTAGGTCAGTGTAAACGGAATGTCGTATGCTTTCAGCTTTTCGCAGATATTTTTTTTGGTTTTCTCAATAAAATCCTGGCCGTTGATTTCAAACTCTTTCAAGCGGTCTTCGATCATCCGACATCCGTCCGGATCCAAATAGGAAACAGAGATATCCTCCATTTCCTGCTTTACCTTCTGCATCCCCAGCCGGTGTGCGAGCGGTGCATATATTTCAAGTGTTTCGAGGGCTGTTTTCAATTGTTTCTCCCGCGGGCGCGCTGCAAGGGTCCGCACGTTGTGAAGGCGGTCTGCCAGCTTGATCAGAATAACACGGATATCCTTGGCCATGGCAAGAAACATTTTACGCAGATATTCTATCTGCGCCTCTTCTTTGGAAGTGTAGGGGATCTGCCCCAGCTTGGTCACCCCGTCAACAAGGCTGGCACATTCCTCTCCGAATTCCTTTTTGATGGCGTCAAAGGTAAGCTCGGTATCTTCAATGGTATCATGCAGAAAAGCGGCAACAATGGAGTCGGTATCGAGCCCAAACTCATATACCAGCTTCGCCACTTCAATCGGATGGCAGATATAGGGCTCGCCTGAAGAACGGGTTTGCCCCTCATGGCTGGCTTTCGCACGCAGGAAAGCGCGTTCGATCTTTTCCAGATCGAACTTTCGCTCATCTTCCTCCAGAAGTTTTTTCAGCTGCAAAAACAGCTCTTCCTCTATGCCCAAACCGTATCACCTGCCTTCTCCGTTATATTTTTCAGTATTTCCGAATCCCCGAAGCTTACCCGTTTTTCCGGGTGAATATGCAGATTTTTCAGTTCCTGATCCTCCAGGCTGTATTCCAGAATGCCAAGTTCCTTCAGAATTTGCAAAGCATAAAAAATATTCCCTACCGTGAGCCGGCGTTGCTGCGCGCAGGCAATCCGGCCCGGCAGCGTATAAAAATCGAAAGAATTCACGCCCTGCTGCATCTTCAGATACAGGAAACGGTACAGAGCAACCGCATCCTCCCGGCTCGGAATATCCGCGGGCAAAATCTGCTCTTCCTTCAGCCGTCTTATTTCTGTTTTCATTGGCGCGCACAGCGCAGCGCTGTAGCGCATATCCTTAATCGTCAACTGAACGCTTTGCCGCCCGTTATAAGTATTGATTTCCGCTTCAAACACAATATCGATCAGATCCCCGGGTAAATAATCAAATCGGGCCGGTGAAATATTAAAATAAAATGCCGTTGTACGCTGCTGGCCGCATTGCAAAACCAAGCGCATATGATTTTGATTGGCGGTGGGTGCAGCATCCAGCAGCTCCACCCCGCGCATGCAGAACACCGGCGTTTCATTCCCGCGGCCGAACGGCGCAAGGCGGGAGAGCGCCCGAATCTGATCCAGGGTAAGGTCGCCGCAGCGCAGCGTGCAGTCTACCTCGATGCTTTCGTCAAAAGCATGATCTTCTAAAAACCGGTCTGCCTCCCGGCAGAAAGCATCCCGGAATTCCGGCAGACGGCCGGCATGCACCAATAAACCCGCCGCATAGGCGTGCCCGCCGTATTTTTCGCAGATTCCAGAAATCCGTTCCAGCGCTTCAAACAGATTGAATGGCCGGATACTCCGGCCGGAACCCTTGGCCAAATCTCCATTTACAGAAAACAGAATACAGGGCTTTCCATATCGTTCTTTCAGCCTGGAAGCCACAATGCCGATCACACCATTGTGCCAGCCCTCCTGCCAAAGGACGATTGCGCCGCGTTTTTCTGAATCCGGATCTCTTTCGATCATCGAAACCGCTTCTTCCAGAATCTGAGCCTCAATTTCCTGCCTGCGGTTATTCTCCGCGCAGAGCTGATCCACAATTTCCTGCGCCCGCTCCCGGTCGTGCGTGATTAACAGCTCAACCCCTGCTTCTGCGCTGCCAAGCCGCCCGGCCGCGTTGATTCTCGGCGCAATCATAAACCCGATCGCGGCGGTATCCACCGGCTTGTCTCCCACACAGCGGTCCATCAATAGTTTTAGGCCAATGCTGGATGTTTCTTTCAAATCCTCCAGCCCACGGCGCACGATAAAGCGGTTTTCCCCGCGCAGCGGCATAATATCCGCCACCGTGCCGATTGCGGCAAACGATGTAAACCGCCGGGCACCTTCACCGCTGCCATATTTCTGATCCAGCGCGCAGGCCATTTTATAAGCAACACCAACCCCCGCAAGATCCGGAAACGGATACCGGCAGCCGGTATATTTCGGATTAATGATCCGGGTATCCGGCAGATCGCGCTGGCATTCATGATGATCGGTAATAATGATCTCCAGCCCCAGCCTTTTGGCTTCTTCCACTTCTGCGACTGCTGTGATACCGGTATCCACGGTAATAATCAAGCGGGTTCCACCGGCAGCGATGGCACGGATCGCGCTGCTGTTTACGCCGTATCCTTCCGTAAACCGGCTGGGAATATAATACTCCGCGTCTCCCCCCAGCGCCCGAATGGCCTCCACAAGAAGCCCCGTAGCGGTAATGCCATCTACATCATAATCCCCATATACTGTAATTTTTTCATGCTGCCCGATGGCGCGGCCGATACGTTCTACCGCCTGGCTCATCCCTTCAAACAGATAAGGGTCCAGCAAATCACTGTCGCTCGTGTTTAAAAACTCCAGCGCCTGCTCCACTTCATTAATCCCGCGGTTGATTAAAATGCGGGCAAAAAAATGCGTGCACCCAAGGCCCTTCTGCAATGCGGCAACCATCTTCTCATTCTGCTCTTTTATTTTCCACTGCCGCATGCCGGGCTGCCCTCCCTTTATCTGTGTAAAATATTATTATATTATAGCAGTTTGAATGGAAAGTTGCAATAAAAAGAAATAAAAAACCGTGCTTTTCTTCTCAAAAAGCACGGTTTAATCCATCATTCAGGTTCGGGAGATCAATAAGAGCCGTTTATCTTCCAAAACGTCGCGGTTCAGTTCGTTTACCGCTTTAATGGCGGAAACCGAAGTTGCATATTTTCTAGCAATATCCCAAAGCCGCTCTCCCTTTTCCCCGTAATACACCACCAGCGGCGCCGGGCGCAAAACATCCAGCGGATTTTCAATATCAACCTCCATACCGGAGATCACATCGAAAGTCTCTTTGGAAAAGACCATCATGGAGCAGGAAAGCTCCGTTTTCAATTCAATGCTCTCCCTCCCGATCGTCCAGTCCATACTGAGCACGCAGGGATGAACTTCACAGCGCATATGGCCGGAGAGGCGCTTTAATTCCTTTTTCACTGTAAAGGGTAAAGCCTTGTCGATGCTGCGATAATGATCGCCTTCCCGAATAAAAAGGGAAACATCCAGAACCCCTTCGATTGAAAGCGTTTTATCCTGCCCGGTTATTTTTTGTATTACCGGAGAGCCCACCGCCTGAATAACCGCAACCTCTTCGGTATCCAGCGGGATTTCACTGCGGATATTTTCGATCAGATCGGCTCTTTCCGTCATTTCTTCTACAGTGAGCTGATCAAAGTTTGCTTGCATCGGAAACCGGTTTGAATAGGCGTCTGTGAGCAGCATATGATTCCGGTTTTCATAAAGCTCCCCTTCCGTTAATACGGTTGCCGTAATCGAAATCAGCCGGTTCTTTCCACTGTCGTCTGTCTCCACATCCGTCCGCAGGTTCTGAATCATGGCGCTGGCCTCCATTTGGCCGTTTTCCTCCGATTGCTGCAACTCCAGAATCTGGCTGAAGGGAATCGCGGTAGAGGTGCTCTCCACCTGCGTGGGATCCGATTCCGGCGTAAATAAAACAAACAGATCCGCCACGCCCTTTATTACCGCTTTCCCCGGCATCAGCTTAACATCTTTGATACAAACGGATCCTTCAGTTTTTAATATATCCTGAATATCGGTATGTACTTCGATTTCTCCCTGGACTTTGGTGGTATCCGCGGTATGTTCCAGCACGGTGTAAACCGTTGCCGGAACAAAGAGCGCTTCCGCTTCATTACAGTCCATCTCTTCAATGGTATCGGTCATCTGCTGATCCTTTACCTTCAGGGCAATGGAGATGGTGGCTCTGCTGCTGATTTTTCTCGGATTGAGCAGCCTGCAGGAAGTGTTTGCCACCCGCACAATCGCCTGGGTCCAGGGATGGTTGCCGGTTTCCTTCAGCGGGAAACTTTCGCTGAAGGAAACCGTTTCCCCCAGTGATTTGATGCCGCCGTCCTCCTCGCCCTGATAAATAACGCAGAGCCGGCAGGTACCCTCCAGATTCAGCCGGTCCCCTTCCACCTCTTTTTTAATAATCACCGGCGTTGCGCTGCACTGGATGATTTTTTCGGCGGCCGGGTAATAATCCGGGATCAGAAGATCGCTCTCACACTTCTCCTCTAAAAAGTTTTCATACAGCGTTTTGGTCGCTGCAACCGTTGTTTGCTGTTGATTGCACTCCATGGTCCACGGCTCCTTCGTTTTTTATTATTATCTATGCCGCGGAGCCATTGATTATGACAGTTCAGTTCACGTTATGTATTCCGAAAAAGCGCTTTAAGAGACCCCGCAAAAATTTTGGCGGTTTTACCACTACTACCTGCACAAAAATCACTCCTTAAATAAATTTTGCAATCACAATGCCCATAATCACGATCAGAACACAGCAGATTGCAATAATAAGAATATCCGGAAGGAAAATCTGGATCAGGATACCCAGGGCAATTGCGGCAGAGATACATCCAACCGTTTTCAGCACGCAGTTGTTTTTCATCCCATCTTAGTCCCCTCCCTTATATTCTTTGCCTTATTCTATGCTGAACCCGGCCGGATGGTACCAATGGTACAGGTTGGTGGAATATAATAAATTTACTCTTGCCTTGATCTCGGCAACGGTTGCACTCACCTCATTCTCATCCTCGGTTTCCAAATAGGCGTTGAGCTTATGAAGCAGCGTTTCCAGCTCTTCCAGCCTGCTGGTTGGAATCAGGCGATGCGCCCAAAAATCCTGAGAAACAAAAAAGTCCTCCAGTTGTGCCGTATGCATTTTTTTCTCATCAAAGCTTTCCGCCGCGGCAATGGCATCGAGTCCCTCATTCATTCCGGCCGCATAGCGGTTCATAAACCATAAATCGCCGATTGCGATTCCCAGAATAAAAACAGAAATAATGCCGAGGCTGATCATCGTTCGTTTCATCTCTTCTCCCGCTTTACCATAAATGTTTTTCCATGATCGTCTATCGTCAGCATAAAAACATCCCGTATGGCAACCTGGTATCCCTTTAAAATGTGGGTCAGCGCACCATCATCGAGCTGTTTGGCCAAAAGATTCTTTTTTACCTTTTTTCCGTCCATCACCAAAATAACCGGAATACCGCCGTCCGGCGGAATGGACACATGAAGATCTTTAGCCGCAGGCGGAGAAAGTTCGG
>QAKW01000017.1 GCA_003343605.1 Clostridiales bacterium | reverse complement strand
CAAAAGCTGCGCCGCTTCTTCCGAAGCGGTAAACCGGGCTTCCAGATTTCCCTTTTCATGCGCTGCCCGCTCGAGCTGCGCCGCAAGCGCTTCATGTTCTTTGGTTTTGGCCTGAAGCTCTTCCGAAATTTTTTCCAGCTCCAGCCCCCGAGAAAGCAGACCGGCGCTCCTGGCGGCGCTCCCGCCCGTCATCGAGCCGCCCGCGTTGATTACCTGGCCGTCGAGCGTAACAACCCGAAACCGGTTTGCCGATTCCTTCGCCAGCGACAGCGCATGATCAATCGTATCGCAAACCAGTGTTCGGCCCAGCAGAAACGCAATCGCTTTCCGGTTTTCTTCTTCGGTATCCACCAGTTGGTCTGCTATACCAATAAAGCCGGGTCTGCCGGAAAAATCTTCTGTAATTTTTTTAGGCGTCAGGCTTTTCAGCGGCAAAAACGTCGCGCGACCGGCGCTGCGGTTTTTTAGAAGAAGCATGGCGTTTTTTGCGGCCTTGCTATCGGTGGTAACAATATTTTGGATGGCCGCGCCAAGCGCGGTTTCAATCGCGGTTAAATACTGCTTGTCTACCCGGATCAGCTTTGAAACCGGGCCGATAATGCCTGTAAGGATCCCGCGGCTGCTTTGCTCTAAAACCAGCTTTACCGCGCCGCCAAAGCCCTCGTGGTGCTTTTCCATTTCGCTTAAAATCCGCGCACGCTGTTCAAGCGCGCCGCGCTGACTTTCGCAGCGCTGCTCGGCCTCCAGCGCCTCTTTCCAGGTTCTTTCCCTGATTTCCAGCATTTTTCGAAGGCCGGCTGACGCATTCCGCTCACTTTCAAGCTCCTGTGTTTTTGTTTCAAGCCGGCTGCGGATTGCGGCAAGCTCTTCTTCGAGCTGCCGGGTCTGCGCTCCCTGCTCCTCTCTGGCCTGCAGCAGCTCCTCTAACCGCCCGGTTTGCGTCTGTGCAACAGAATCGGCTGAGATCATCTCCATCTGCAGGTGGGTGCGACGGCGGCTGTTTTCCTCAAGAGCCGCCTGAAAATCACCCGCCTTGCGGCGCTGATCTTCTCCTTTGGCGGTAATCGCCTTAATCTCTCCGAAAACAATCCGGATTTTTTCTTCAATACGGCCGATTTCTTCCTGCCTGCCGGAAATATCGCCGCTGAGCTGCTGCATGTTCTGCTCCAGATCTTCCCGGCGGCCCAAAGCGGCGTTCAGATCCTGCTCCAGCCTTGCAATAACCCCTTTTTCAAATTCCGCCTGGCTTTTCAAAACAGCCTGCTGAGATGAAAGTGCGCTCAGCTGCTCTTCCCAGGCCGTCTGCTGCTGGCGGATACGGTCAATCTGCGTATTAATGGTAATATTTTCATTAAATAGATTGCTGATCTCCTGTTCAATATTCTCGATCTCAACGCTGAGATCTTCCAGTTGACCCTTTGCAATCGAGTAATGCTCTTCTATTTTAGAAGCGTTTTCCTTGATTTGATCCAGTTCTTCCAGCCAGAGGGCAATTTCCAGGCCCTTTTTCTCTTCATACATGGCGAGATACCGGTGCGCTTTTTCCGCCTGATGTTCCAAATTAGGCAACCGCTCCCGCAGTTCATTTACTATATCGCCCAGCCGAATCAGATTCTCTTCCGTTGCCTCCAGTTTGCGCTGCGCTTCATTCTTGCGGTAGCGAAATTTGGAAATACCCGCCACCTCTTCCAGCATAGACCGGCGCTCTTCGCTTTTTCCAAGCAGAATCTGATCGATCGTTCCCTGGCCGATAATGGAATAGCCATCCCGCCCGATGCCGGTATCCATAAAAAGCTCGTTAATATCCCGCAGCCTGGCCGGCGCTTTATTGATAAAATACTCACTTTCGCCGCTGCGGTAATACCGGCGGGTGATCATCACCTCATTATAATCGAGATTCAGGGCATGGTCGCCGTTATCAATCGTGAGGCTGACTTCCGCAAATCCCTGGGGTTTCCGGTTGGAAGTACCGGAAAAAATCACGTCCTCCATTTTGGTGCTGCGCAGGCTTTTGTTCGATTGCTCTCCCAATACCCAGCGAATCGCATCGGAAACATTGCTCTTCCCCGAACCGTTTGGCC
Organism: Clostridiales bacterium; assembly: GCA_003343605.1. GTDB lineage: Bacteria > Bacillota > Clostridia > Oscillospirales > QAKW01 > QAKW01. The sequence goes on along the minus strand of QAKW01000017.1, from coordinate 8,956 downwards.
CAACAATCGCCGTAATGCCGCGATCAAACCCAATATTGATTTTATCCGGGAAGGACTTAAAGCCCTGTATGTCCAGACATTTTAAGCGCAAAGTGTCACATCCTTCATAAAACAGTACCAAATATTATAGCAAAATTGGGGCGAAAAATCAACTATTTTTCCAGGTATGCCGCCAATAGCCCGATGGTTGCCTCAATATCGCCGCAATCCGCCATTTCCACAGCGGTATGGCAATAACGGATCGGCACGCTTACGCCGCCAACCTGAATCCCTTTTCCCAAAAGCTGCACGCTGCCGATATCGGTGCCGCCGCCGGATAAAACGTCACGTTGAACGGCGATTCCTTTACGTGCCGCCAGATTTTCCAGATCTTCTACGATTTCCCGGCTGCAGATTGCCGAGCCATCGCGCAATTTGATCGCCGCGCCTCTGCCCAGCGATGCGGCCGTATCAGGGCCGTCCGGGTGATCTCCGCTAAGCGTTACATCTACGGCAATGGCAATATCCGGCGATATTTCAAATCCCGATACCTTGGCGCCGCGCAGGCCCACTTCTTCCTGCACCGTAAAAACCACATACAATTCGCAGGAGCAGCTCTTCAGCCTGCGGAGCACTTCCATCAGGCAATAGCAGCCAACGCGGTTATCCAGCGCGCCGGAAACAATCCGGCCGCCGGTTTCAAATGTTTCGCAGACCATTGAAGCGGCCATGCCGATTTCAATACGGGAAAGCGCCTCCGCCCGATCACGCGCGCCGATATCCACATAGCAATTTTTTAGTTTGAGATCTTTTTCTTCTTCATTGCCGCAGGTAAATATCCCCTGAACGCCGTTTTCAAAAACCACCGCGCGCCCGATGGTAACCCGGGGATTTACATAGCCGGCGGCCGATACCCGAATAAAGCCTTTTTCATCCACAAAAGTCGCCACCAGCCCGATTTCATCCATATGGGCCATCAGCATCACCCTGGGGCCTTCGCCCCTTTTTACGGCAACCAGATTCCCTAAAACATCTTCATAAACCTTATCGGCATACGGCAGAATTTCGTTTTTTATATAAGATGCAACCGCACGTTCATTGCCGGAAACCCCGTGCAGATCCGTCAGCTTTCTGATTTGCTCAATCATCCTTCTCACTCTCCTAAAAAAGTCTTTTTAATATGGCGTGAACCAGCTTTTCCGTGTTCTCAATATCCCGCAGTGAAGCCACGCTCACCGGAGAATGGATATAGCGGCAGGGCACCGATACCGCCAATACGCGGCATCCGCCCCAGGTTCCCTGAATGGTGCCGCTCTCATTGCCGCCGGCAACCGCTTCTTTGGTCTGCACCGGAATATGGGCCTCCCCCGCCGCCTCTAAGGCCAGCCGGTAAAGCGCCCGGTCGTAGATCGCAGAATGATCCATGAAAGAAATGACCGGCCCGGCCCCGATACTGCAGACCGGGGTTTCATTTTTTTCCGTGTGGATATCACCGGCCGTAGTGCCCTCAATCACCAGCGCGATCTGCGGCTGCACGGAATACGCCGCGGTTTTGGCGCCCAGACAGCCGATCTCTTCCATCACGGTAAAAACAAAATAGGCATCGAAAGGCAGCTCCTTTTTTATCAACTCGATCAGAATATAACAGCCCGCACGGTCGTCCAGCGCCTTGGCGCGCACCAATCCCGCGCCGAATTCCTGATAATCGGAGTCAAATCCCACCATATCGCCTACCGAAACATTCTGCTCTGCCTCTTCCCGGTTCTGCGCGCCGATATCAATAAACAGCTCTTCCATTCTGGGTGCTTTTTCTTCTTCCGCCCGCACCAGATGCGGCGCAAGAACGCCGATTACACCGTGCAGCTTATGCCGCCCGATGACCACATGCTTTCCCGGCAGGATCCGCGGGTCAACGCCGCCTGCCGCGCTGAATTTCAGGTAACCGTCGCTGTCGATATGGGTGACCATCAGGGCAACCTCATCCATATGGGCGCAAAGCATCAGCGGCACGGGCGACTCCATACTTCCCCGCTTGAAAGCGATAATATTGCCAAGACGGTCTGTTTCAATCCGGTCGCAGTGCTCTTTAATTTCATTCAGCACTGCCTGGCGCACATCTCCCTCGCTGCCGGAAGCGCCGAAAAGCGAGGTCAGATAACTCAATTCCTTATTCATGGCGGATCGCACCTCCCTGATTAATATACCAGCTGAGCAGGCAGGAGCAGGCTTTCATATCCGCAAGGTCAATCACTTCACAGCCGCTGTGCATATAGCGCAGCGGGATCGATACCAGGCCCACTGCAACCCCGTTCCGGCTGGAGGCGATGGCATCACTGTTGGTTCCGGTTTTCCCGCTCATTGCTTCTTTTACATGGGGAACCCGGTGCTGCTTTGCCAGGGCAAGGAGCTGCCCGGTTACCTCCCCGCTCAAAACCGGCGCGATCCCAATCGCGGCGCCGGAGCCAAGCGGAAAGGCCTTTTCTTTTGGGGTGCCCGCAGACTCCCCATGCGTAACATCCACCACAATCGCCTCATCCGGCGCAAGCGCCTCCGCCGCCTGCCGCGCACCAAAGCCGCTGAATTCTTCCCCGGCGGAAAAAGCAACGTAAAGCTCTATCGGCAGCGGCATTTTGCGCAGCGTATTGAGCGCATCCAGCAATACTGCGATCCCGGCCCGGTTATCCAGCGCCTTGCCGCTTACCCGGCTGCCCAAAAGGTTTACGCAGCTCTGGCGCAAAACGATCGGATCGCCTACCCGCACCAGTTTTCTTGCCTCCTCCGCCGAATATCCGATATCAATTACCAGTTTGGAAAGCGGAAGCGGCTTTTTTTGCTCTTCTTCCGAAATCAGATGCGGCGGCAGTGTTGCAACAACGCCGGGCAGTGTACGCACGCCCTTTACCACCACCATTGAAGCCGGAAGGCAGGTGGCGGAAAAGCCGGCCAAATTGGTAAAATGCAAAAAACCATGCTCATCGATCCGGCTGACCATCAGGCCGATCTCATCCAGATGCGCGTCCAGAAGCAGCTTTTTTGCCTGAGGCAGCGCCGCTTTCCGATGGCCGATAATATTTCCCGCCCGGTCGGTAAAGCATTCATCTACCAGCGGTGCCAGCAATTCCTGCACACCTGCTGCATCCCGTTCAAAACCGGAGGGAAGATATTCCCCGCATAATTCAAATAGATAATTCTGAAGATTTTTCATCGCAGTTCCTTTACCACCGAGACGAAATAATCGCCCCGTTCCTCAAAATTTTTAAACTGATCAAAGCTCGCGCAGGCGGGTGAGAGCAAAACAATATCGCCCGGCGCCGATTCCTGATAGGCGGTTTCAATCGCCGTTTTTAAATCCTGATAAATCTCCATCGGAAATGCCGGCGCATGTTTTTGAACCGCATCTCTGATTTTTCCGGCGGTCGCACCGCAAAGATAGAGCTTTTCCACCCGATCCGGAATCATTTTGCCGAGCTGGTCGAAGGGTATTTTTTTATCGTAGCCGCCCGCGATCAACCGAACCTTCTGATCAAAGCTCAATAAAGTAGCGATCGTTCTGGTTGGAGAAGATCCGATGGAATCATTAAAGAAACGCACCCCTTCGACTTCCCGAATGAATTCCATCCGATGGCGCACGCCCCCAAAGGTTTCAGCCACCTGCGCCATTTTTTCCGGCGCGCAATAATCCACGGCCGCCAGCGCCGCGGCCATAAAATTCTCTACATTATGATCGCCCCGCAGCAGAAGCTGCGAACGGTTGATTATTTTCTGATGCGTTCCGTCTTCCCGCCGGAGATAGATCGCACCCTCCCGGTAAAATGCACCTGGCACGCCGGGATCACCCCGGAAAGAAAACAGGCGGACCCTTCCGGGAGCACGCGCCGCGAACGAAGCGGTGATTTCATTATCGGCGTTCAGAATCAATACGCCCTCTTTTCCCTGAAACTGAAAAATATGAGCCTTCGCCTCGCAGTATTCCGCCATATCCTTATGCACATCCAGATGATTCGGAGAAAGATTGGTAATTACCGCTATGTGCGGGCTTCGGCGCATGGTTTGCAGCTGAAAGCTGGAAAGCTCCGCCACCACCAGATCCTCCGCCTGTATCTCTCCCAGTCTGCAGAGCAGCGGATAGCCGATATTTCCGCCCAGATGAACCTTTCTGCCTGTGCGCTTCAGCATCTCAAAGATCAGGCTGGTTGTCGTTGTTTTACCGTCGCTTCCCGTAACACCGATGATCGTAGCAGGGCAGTATTCAAAAAAAAGCTCCATTTCGCTGGTAATCAGGCTGCCTTTGGCGCGGGCCCTTTCCAGCGCCGGATGATCGAAGCGCAGCCCCGGTGTTTTGATAATCCAGTCTCCCTCAAGATGCTCCATATAATCCGGGCCGCAAAACAGGCGAACCCCCAGTGCGCGCAATGCCTTTCCGGGATCTCCAAGTTCCGATTCCGGCCGCTTGTCAAAAGCCGTTACTGAAATGCCCATCTTCGCCAGCATGGCAATCACCGGCGTATTGGAGACGCCGATTCCAACCACCCCTACTGTCTTCCCCGCAAGATCTCTGCCCAAACGCTCCATATGATCCATCTGCCTGCCCCTCCATCCGGTATAGTTTCCTTTAAAAACATGTTTTCCCATCTTTTTTTCCATTATGTATTATATAATTTTACCCTGCAATTAGCAATATATATTTACATTTTTTTGAAGTTATGATATAGTAGGCTTATGAGCAGGCTGAACAGTCGCCGTGGCGCTTTGGGCGCCGCGGAGGAAAGTCCGAGCATTCCGGGCCGGGATAGTGGGTAACGCCCACCGGGGGCGACCCTAGGGAAAGTGCAACAGAAATAAACCGCCGGCGCCCGTAAGGGCCCGGTAAGGATGGAAAGGCGAGGTAAGAGCTCACCACCCCCTGTGGTGACACAGGGGGTCTGTAAACCCTATCCGATGCAACACCGATAAAGGCAAGGGCGGCCCGCCCGTTTGAGCCTTGAAAGCGTGGCTTGAGGCCTCTGGCAACAGAGGATCCAGATAGATGACTGTTCTCGACAGAACTCGGCTTACAGGCCTGCTCATCACCAAATTGAAAACAGCGCTGCGGGATCAAGCAGATCCCGCAGCGCCGTTTTTTAAAGCGCTTCCGCAATATCCAATACCAGCCGTTCTGTTTTTTCCCAGCCGAGGCAGGGATCGGTAATCGATTTTCCGTAAACATATTCGCCGATTTTCTGTGCGCCGTCTTCAATATAGCTCTCAATCATCAACCCTTTCACAATCCGCCGGATGTCGTTATTCTGGCGGCAGCTATGCAAAACATCCTTTGCAATACGCACCTGCTCCAGATACTGCTTGCCGGAATTGGCATGGTTGGTATCAATGATGACAGCCGGATTCTCAAGCTTCGCCTTCTCATAAAGTCCGCATACCTTGATGATATCCTCATAGTGATAATTGGGCAGGGAACGGCCGCTGCTGTCCACATAGCCCCGCAGAATTGCATGGGCATAAGGGTTCCCCGCGCTTTCAACCTCCCAGCCACGGTAAATAAACGTATGCGCATGCTGCGCGGCGGTAATGGAATTCATCATAATGGAAAGATCGCCGCCGGTAGGATTCTTCATCCCGGCCGGAATATCGAGCCCGCTGGCGGTCAGCCGGTGCTGCTGATTTTCCACCGAGCGCGCCCCTACCGCCACATAGGAAAGCAAATCCGATAAATAGCGGTGATTATCCGGATAGAGCATCTCATCGGCGCAGCTGAAATGGAAATCCCGCAGCGCGCGCATATGAACATCCCGAATGGCAACAATTCCCCGCAGCATATCGGGCTGTTCATTGGGATCCGGCTGATGGAGCATCCCCTTGTAACCATCGCCGGTCGTGCGGGGTTTATTGGTATAAATACGTGGGATCATCAGTATCTTATCCTGTACCCGCTCTTCCAGCCGCCTTAACCGGCCGATATAATCCAGCACCGAATCGCGGTTATCGGCAGAGCAGGGGCCGATGATCAGCAAAAAACGGCTGCTCTCCCCCGAAAAAACACGGCGAATTTCTTCATCCCGCCGCATTTTTATTTCCTTGAGCTCCTCGGTAATCGGATATTGCCGCTTGATTTCCTGCGGAATCGGCAGCTTTCTTAAAAAATTCATATTCATTGGGTTCCGTCTCCTTTCAAGCCTGATCAAAACGCTTCCGGCGCTCTGTAGAGAGGCGCATCATCGCCCGCATATCTTCCAGATTTTCTGTTTCAAGATCATTTCTCAGCTCCTGAAATTTGGCCATAAACAGATCCATCTGTTCCAAAAGCGCAGATTTATTCAATAAAAACAGCTCGCTCCACATCGCATCGTTGATTTTGGCGATGCGGGTTAAATCCCGAAAAGAATCCCCGGTATATTCTTCCAGATTCTTATTATCATGGCAGCACATCAGCGTAACGGCTATACAATGCGTAAGCTGGGAGAGATAGGCAATCATCTCATCGTGGGCCTGCGGCGTCAGCCGGGATACGGCGCGAAAGCCGAGCTCCCACCCCAGTGATTCGCAGAGTTCAATGGCAGATTCCGTATTTTTTTCAGTTGGTACAACAATATAGTTCGCACCGCTGAAAATCCGGTCGTCGCTGTTTTCAACGCCGTAAACCTCCCGGCCGGCCATCGGATGCGCCGCAATAAACTCCAGGTCGTCCCGCAGCATTCCCTGCACACGCTCCACAATACCGCCTTTTACGCCGGTAACATCCGTTAAAATCGTGCCGGGCCTGAATAAATGCTGGTAATCTGCAATCCATTTGAGCAATACCCCCGGATACAGCGCAAAAACCACCAGATCCGCACGCTTTACCATCTCTTCATCCACCCGGCTGGCGCCGCGGTCGATCAGCCCATGTGCCAGCGCGTAATCCACCGAAGACTGGGAGCGGGTAATGGCTTCAACCGGATATCCTTTCTTTTTGAGCGCCATCGCATAGCTCCCGCCCAAAAGGCCAAGCCCAACAATCAGAATATGCATATCCTTATTCATTTTCATCGATTTCCACCTCTATTCCCAGCTTCTTCAGCTGTTCAAAAAAATCCGGCATGCTTTTTGCAACTGCCTGTGCGCCGTCGATGCTCCCGCCGGTTCTGGTGCATAGCACCGCCAGCGCCATGACGATCCGATGGTCGTTATGGCCCCGGAGGATCGCCCGCGGCGTGCCAAGCTGCCCGCCCGGAACCAAAATACGGTTTTCCTCTATTTGAAGCTCTACGCCAAATTTAAGCAATTCTGCCGCCATCGCCGCCCCGCGGTCGCTCTCCTTGATTTTTAGGCGCGCGGTCTCGGTAAAGATCCCGCCGTTCAGCGCGGCGGCAACAGCAAAAAGAACCGGCCCCAGATCCGGGCAGTCGCGCAGTGAAAGAGCAGGTCTGCCGCTTTCGAGCTGCTTAAAATAATCCCGGTAGATCCGGTCTCCCTGCAGCGAATCCGCCCGCAGCCCCAAAACAGCAACGGAGCCGCCTAGTGTTCCCAGCGCTTCCAGAAACGCCGCATTGGAATAATCGCCTTCTACCTCGATGATACGGCCGGTACCCGGCAGACCGCCGCAAATTCGCAGGGTGTCTGCTGCCGTCCATCCGGCACTAAAGCCAAAATCCTTCAGCGCGGCAAGCGTCAACTCAATATAGGAGCGGCTTTCGATCTCGCCGGTTAGGCGGATATGGCTTTCGCCCGGAACACGCAGCAGCGCAAAGATCAGCCCGGTCACAAACTGGCTGCTGATATTGCCCGGAATCACATATTCCCCCGCACACAGCTTACCCGCCACCTCAACCGCCCCGGCCGACCGCCGGAATAAAAAGCCCTGTTGCCGGCAAAGCGTTTCATAAACCCCCAGCGGCCGCTCCATCAGGCGGCCGCTGCCCGTAAGCCGGGCGGGCTGCCCTGAGAGCAGGCAGAGAGGCAATAAGAAACGCAGCGTGCTGCCGCTTTCAAAACAGGGAAGCTCTGCGCCGGGGCACAGCGCGCCCCCGCCTGTAATTAAAACCGTATCTTCCCTGATCTCCGGCGCAACCCCCAGCGCGCGCAGACAGCCGATAGTGGCGCGGATATCCTGCGAAAAGGATACGCCCCGGATTTCACTGCAGCCTTCCGCCAGCGCCGCCGCAATCAGATAACGGTGCGCCATGCTTTTGGAAGGCGGCGCATCAACGGTTCCCCGGGCAATTCCGGGATGAATTCTTACTTTCATGGCGCTGCACGGTTCAGCAAAACGTCAACCGCCTCCAGATACCCATCGGTTCCATGCCCGGCAATCGTTTGAATACAGGCCGCCCGAATATAGCTGATCTGCCTGAAATCCTCCCGGGCGCTCACATCGGAAATATGTACTTCAACCGTGGGAATCCCAACCGCCTTCACCGCATCCAGCAACGCGATGCTGGTGTGGGTATAGGCGCCCGGATTGATAATGATTCCGTCTATTTTACCAAAGGCGCCCTGAATCGCATCTACCAGATCCCCTTCATGGTTCGATTGAAAAAATGTAATTTCCACGCCTTTCGCCAGTCCATAGGCGTGTATTTTTGCCAGCAGCTCCTCAAAGGTTTCCCGGCCGTAGATATCCGGTTCACGCATGCCGAGCAAATTAATGTTCGGCCCGTTAATCACCAAAATTTTCATTGTTGCGATCCTCTTTAATCTCCCGGCAAACAGCCTGCGGATCCAAAGCCGGGGAAATGGTGTAGTCCGCAGTGTCCAAATAACGCTGATAGCGCTCCGCATAGCGTTGCCGCAGCAGCGCCGGGCTGCCGGAAAGCGGGCGGTCCGGCGTTGCTTCCAACTGCTCGAGCGGGCGGTCGATCAAATAAATCCGGCCGTTCAACTTCAGATTGGAAATATTTTCATCTTTCAGAATGGCGCCGCCGCCGGTTGCAACCACCGCGCCGGTAACCGGGGCAATCTTTTCCCCGATCAGCCTGCTTTCCAGCGCCCGGAAGGCAGGCTC
>QAKW01000028.1 GCA_003343605.1 Clostridiales bacterium | reverse complement strand
CAGGCGATTGAGAAGCTTGTGAACGGGCTGAAAAGCGGCATGAATGAGCAGGTTCTGCTGGGGGTGACCGGCTCCGGCAAAACCTTTACGATGGCGAATGTAATCGCGGGCATTAATAAACCCACACTGATTCTGGCGCATAATAAAACACTGGCGGGGCAGCTTTGCAGTGAAATGCGGGAGTTTTTTCCCCATAATGCCGTTGAATATTTTGTGTCCTACTATGACTATTATCAACCGGAAGCCTATATCCCTTCTTCTGATACCTATATTGAAAAAGACAGCTCGATCAATGAAGAAATCGATAAATTGCGCCACAGCGCTACTTTTTCTCTTCTGGAACGTAAAGACACCATCGTTGTTTCTTCTGTTTCCTGTATTTATGGTCTGGGCGATCCGGATGAATATAAAAACCTTGTTCTCTCGCTGCGCCCCGGAATGGTGAAAGAGCGCGACGAGGTGATTGAGCATTTGGTCAGCGTGCAGTATGAACGCAATGATTTTGATTTTACGCGAAATAAATTTCGGGTGAGGGGAGATGTTTTAGAGGTATTTCCGGCGGCTTCTTCCGATGTGGTTGTCAGAATTGAGTTCTTTGGCGATGAAATTGAGCGAATCTCGGAAATCGATAGCCTCACCGGAGAACATTTACGGGATCTGAGCCATGTTGCGATCTATCCGGCCTCTCATTATGTAATCGGCGAAGAAAAGCGGGAAAAAGCACTCAAAGAAATAGAAAGAGAGCTCAAAGAACGCATCGCTTATTTTACCGAAAACGGCAAACTGATTGAAGCGCAGCGTATTGAGCAGCGCACCCGCTATGATCTGGAAATGCTGCGGGAAATCGGCTTCTGCACGGGAATAGAAAATTATTCCCGCATTTTAAGCGGCCGCAAACCGGGCAGCCCGCCCGCGACCCTGCTGGATTTCTTTGGCGATGATTTCCTTCTGATTGTGGATGAATCGCATGTTACGCTGCCGCAGGTACGCGGAATGTACGGCGGTGACCGTTCCAGAAAAGAGATGCTGGTCAACTATGGATTCCGGCTGCCTTCCGCTTTCGATAACCGGCCGCTGAACTTTCAGGAATTTACCAGCCGGCTGGATAAAATCCTTTATGTGAGCGCAACGCCGGCCGCCTATGAAATGGAGCGGAGCGCGCAGGTCGTGGAACAGGTTATCCGCCCAACCGGGCTGCTGGATCCTGAAATTTCCGTGCGCCCCGTAGAAGGGCAGATGGATGATCTCCTGGAGGAAATTCATCATTGTACGGATCGCGGCGAGCGTGTTCTTGTTACCACCCTGACCAAACGAATGGCAGAGGATCTCACGGATTATCTTGAAAGCATGGGTGTGAAAGTAAAATATCTGCATTACGATGTCAAAACCGTGGAGCGTATGGAATTGGTTCGTGATCTTCGGCGCGGCGTTTTTGATGTTTTGGTCGGCATTAATCTGCTGCGGGAAGGGCTGGATATCCCGGAGGTTTCTCTGGTTGCAATTCTGGATGCAGATAAAGAGGGCTTTTTGCGCAGCGAAACCTCACTGATTCAAACGATCGGCCGCGCAGCCAGAAATACAGACGGCAGGGTAATCATGTATGCCGATCAGGTTACGCCCTCTATGGAGCGGGCAATTCGGGAAACTGAGCGCCGGCGGACCATTCAGAAAAATTATAATGATACGCATGGCATTATTCCGCAGACCATTCAGAAAGAGATTCATGAAATCCTGGATATCGGCGCCATTCCATCTACGCCGGAAAGACGCAGAATCAAATATTCCAAACAGGAAAAGGAAACCATGATCCAGGATCTTGAAAAACAGATGAAAGAAGCGGCTAAAATGCTGGAATTTGAATATGCAGCAGCGCTGAGAGATAAAATTGCGGCGCTGAGAGGGGATTAAAATGGCGAAAGATTTTATCACTATTAAAGGGGCGCGGGAGAATAATCTGAAAAATATCGATTTGAAAATTCCGAGGGATCAGTTAGTGGTTTTTACCGGTCTTTCCGGTTCCGGTAAAACCTCGCTTGCTTTCGATACCATTTATGCCGAGGGGAGAAGGCGGTATGTGGAAAGCCTTTCCTCTTATGCGCGTATGTTTCTCGGCCAGATGGACAAACCCGATGTAGACGATATATCGGGCCTTTCTCCCGCTATTTCAATCGATCAGAAAACCACTTCAAAAAATCCGCGTTCCACCGTTGGAACCGTTACGGAAATTTATGATTATCTGCGGCTGCTTTTTGCAAGGGTTGGAAAACCGCACTGCCCGGTCTGCGGGCGGGAAATCAGCCAGCAATCGGTGGATCAGATTGTGGACCGGGTATGCGAACTGCCGGAAAGAACCCGCCTGACAGTGCTTGCCCCGGTGGTACGGGGCCGCAAGGGGGAACACCAGAAGATTCTCGAAGACGCCAAAAAAAGTGGATTTGTGCGCGTGAGAATAGACGGCAATCTTTATGAGCTGAGCGAAACGATCAAACTGGAAAAAAATATTAAGCATTCCATTGAGCTCGTGATTGACCGCCTGATCATGAAAGAAGGGATCCATCAGCGGCTGACCGATTCCATTGAGACTGCTCTGCATCATGCCGACGGATTGGTGCTGATCGCGCCGGAAGGCAAAGAGGAAATCCTTTTTTCTCAAAATTTTGTATGCCCGGAGCACGGCTTTTCCATGGAGGAGCTTTCTCCGCGGATGTTTTCATTCAATAATCCCTTCGGTGCCTGCCCGCAATGCGACGGGCTTGGATTCCTGATGAAGGTAGATCCGGCGCTGGTGGTGCCAAAACCGGAGTTATCGCTGAACGAGGGCGCGATTCGGGCCAGCGGCTGGTATCTATCCCAGGGCGACAATATTGCAAAAATGTATTTTCGGGCTTTAAGTGAAAAATACGGTTTTTCATTAGACACGCCGTTTGAAAAGCTCACAAAAAAACAACAGCAGATTCTCCTTTATGGCAACAACGGCGAAAAACTGGACATGAACCGCAGCTCTTCCTTCGGCTCTGTATCCTACAGCAGCTCCTTTGAAGGCGTGATTCCAAATCTGGAGCGCCGTTTTAAGGAAACCAACAGTGATTTTATTCGTCGGGAAATCGAAACTGTTATGAGCGACTGCCCCTGCCCGGGCTGTGCCGGAAAACGTTTAAAGCCCGAGGTTCTCGGCGTAACGGTAGGGGAGCGCAATATCGCGGATGTTACCGGGCTCTCTGTGAATCAGGCCGTTTCTTTCTTTAAAAATCTGCAGTTATCTGAAAAGGATATGATGATTGCCCGCAGAATTCTCAAGGAAATCATCGAACGCCTTTCCTTTCTCAGCAGCGTTGGGCTGGAATATCTTACGCTTTCCAGAAGCGCCGGCACCCTTTCCGGCGGAGAGAGCCAGCGGATCCGGCTGGCTACCCAGATCGGCTCTTCTCTCATGGGGGTTCTCTATATTCTGGATGAGCCTTCTATCGGCCTTCACCAGCGGGACAACGATAAGCTGATCGCCACCCTGAAACGATTGCGGGATCTGGGAAATACACTGATCGTTGTGGAGCATGATGAAGATACGATGCGGGCCGCCGATTACATTGTGGATGTTGGGCCCGGGGCCGGGATCCACGGTGGTGAAATTGTATGCAGCGGAACGCCGGAAGAAATCATGCAGTGCGCAGATTCTCTTACCGGCCAGTATCTGAGCGGGCGCAAAAAAATTGAAATTCCCGCCAAACGGCGTACCGGAAACGGGCATTTTCTGGAAATATCCGGCGCGGAAGAAAACAATTTGAAAAAAATAAACGCCCGCATCCCGCTCGGAACCTTTACCTGTGTCACAGGCGTATCCGGCTCGGGGAAATCATCGCTGGTCAATTCTGTGCTTTATAAAACACTTGCACACGAACTGAACGGTGCAAAAGCTTTCCCGGGAAAAGTAAAGGAAATCCGGGGACTGGAGTATTTAGACAAAGTGATTGATATCGATCAGTCTCCCATTGGAAGAACGCCGCGGTCCAATCCGGCGACCTATACTTCTGTTTTCACCGACATTCGGGAGCTTTTTGCCTCTACCAACGGAGCAAAAGCACGCGGTTACGGCGCAAGCCGTTTTTCCTTTAACGTGCGGGGCGGCCGCTGCGAGGCATGCCAGGGAGACGGCATCATTAAAATTGAAATGCATTTTCTGCCGGATGTTTATATTCCCTGTGAAGTCTGCAAAGGCCGGCGTTACAACCGGGAAACGCTTGAAGTAAAGTACAAAGATAAATCGATAGCAGACGTTTTGGATATGACGGTTGAAGAGGGACTTACCTTTTTTGAAAATCATCCGAAAATCCGGCGGAAGCTGCAAACACTTTATGATGTTGGGCTTTCCTATGTGAAAATAGGCCAGCCTTCCACAACACTTTCGGGCGGAGAGGCGCAGCGGGTAAAACTGGCCACCGAACTTTCAAAACGCCCAACCGGACAAACGATTTATATTTTGGATGAACCAACCACCGGGCTGCACACCGCAGACGTTCAAATGTTGATTACCGTTTTACAGCGGCTGGTGGATACCGGCAACACCGTAGTGGTAATCGAGCATAATCTTGATATGATCAAAACGGCGGATTACCTGATTGATCTGGGCCCGGAAGGCGGCGATAAAGGCGGAACAGTGGTTGCTACAGGCACGCCGGAGAAGGTTGCGGCGAATCCGAAAAGTTATACCGGCATTTATTTGAAAAAATATGGTGTAAAGTAAAATTGCTTTTCAAAAGGCGTTTCGTGCAGAAACGCCTTTTTTTCATATTCATGCCGTTTTCTGCATAGAATGGAGCAAGCGAGGTGATGATATGGCTTATTCCGATCGAGAGCTGCTGGCCAGGCTGATCCAGTGCGAAGCAGGGGGCGAGGGAGATATCGGCATGAGAGCGGTGGCGAGCGTGATCATGAATCGCGTTCATTATCCGTATGGTGAATATGCGCGGGTCGGAGAAGGAAACATTCGAAATATTATTATGCAGCCGGGGCAGTTCGCCTGTGTTCGCACTACTGAAAACGGCAGATACAACCCGCAGAATATTTACAACATGAATCCAACGGACGTGCATTATGATATTGCAGATTGGGCGATTGCCGGGAACCGGCTCCCCGGATTGGGCGAAGCGCTATGGTTTTACAATCCGTTTTCTCAAAACTGCAGGCAGAATTTTCCTTCCGAAGTGGGATATCTGATCGGAAATTATCAGGCGCACTGTTTTTACAATCCCACGGACCTTTATGAGTTTACATAATAATTTTATGAGAGGGAGTACTTATGGCAGAATTAAATGCGAACAACGGCAACTTTACAGCAGGAAACGAAAACAATTCGGAATTTCAGCAATCTCCGGCATACCCGGGATCCTGGCAGCAGATTCTGAAAGATAACATCGGGGAATATTGCCTGATCGATTTTTTGATTGGTACGCAGAATCTGGTGCGAAGAGAGGGGGTTTTATACGCAGTAGGCGTGAGTGTGCTGACCCTTTTTGAGCCCAAAACAGAGAATTATATCGTATGTGATCTTTATTCCATCAAGTTTGTTACATTTCCTTCAGCCGGCCTGCTGCCCGCAGCAAAAAATATCAGAAAAAGAGTTTAAAACCACCCTGCGCCGTTTGCTTCAAAACGGCGCTTTATTATTGACAAAAAACGAATTTGTGGTATTATAATATAATAAAATATTTGTGAGGTAGAATATGACGTTAAAAAGTATGACGGGCTTTGGGCGCGGCTCCGGTTCGTTTGGTGGTCTGGATTTCACCATTGATATCAAATCGGTAAATCATCGCTTTTTTGATTTTTCCGCCCGAATCTATAAAGATTATGCCTTCTTGGAGGAGCCGATCCGCAAAAAAATCGCCGGGCTGGTTTCCCGCGGAAAGGTAGACGTCTATTTCCATACAGAAAAAAGCGTAAAGACACCCGCCACAACCGCGGTCATCGATTATGACCTTGCCCGGGTTTATTTGGAGGCCGCCGGTTCTCTGGCGGCGGAATATCATCTGACCAATGATTTATCCACATCCCGGCTGCTTTCCATGCCTGATGTGCTGACTCTGCAGCAGCCTGAAATTGGAGAAGAAGAGATTACCGAGGCGGTTTTCGCGGCGCTGGATCAGGCGCTGGAATCTTTTCTGGCCATGCGGGAAGCGGAAGGGGCAAAGCTGAAAAAGGATTTGAGTGATAATCTGGCTTTGATTCTGAGCGGTGTTGCGCAGATTGAAGCACGCGCGCCTGCTTCGGTGGAAGCCTACCGCGCACGTCTTGAAGAAAAGATTAGGGAAACGCTTGCCGAACACAGCGTGGAGGAATCCCGAATTCTTACCGAGGTCGCCCTCTTCGCCGATAAAGTGGCCGTTGATGAAGAAACCGTGCGGCTGCGGAGCCATCTGGAACAGTTTGGCACACTGATCGCCAACGGCGGGCCGGTTGGCAAAAAGCTGGACTTTCTGGTACAGGAAATGAACCGGGAAGTCAATACCATCGGTTCAAAGTGCAGCAGTATTGAAATCACCCGTATTGTCGTTGATTTAAAATCCCATATTGAAAAAATCCGGGAACAGATACAGAACGTGGAATAAGGGGGATTTTTTATGAAACTGATCAATATCGGATTTGGCAATATGATTAATTCATCCAGAATCATTGCGATTGTCAGCCCGGACAGCGCGCCGATTAAACGCATTATCCTGGAAGCGAAGGAAAGCAGCGTTCTCGTAGACGCCACATATGGCCGAAGAACCCGTGCCGTGATTATTACAGACAGCGACCATGTCATCCTCTCTCCGCTGCAGCCGGAAACGGTTGCCAACCGACTGACCGACAGTTATGAGGAAGAAGAGGATGAAGAGGATGAATAAGGGTAAACTGATTATAATATCTGGACCGAGCGGCGCGGGGAAGGGTACCGTGCTTGCTGAAGTATTCCGCCGCAACCCATACCTGAAATACTCTGTTTCCGCTACCACCCGTCCGCCGAGACCCGGGGAAACACATGGTGTTCAGTATTTTTTCATTTCAAAAGAAGCCTTTGAAGAAAAAATCCGGCGGGATGAAATGCTGGAATATACGACCTACTGCAATCACTATTACGGCACTCCGGCCGATTTTGTGGAGCAGCAGCGCAGAGAAGGCTTCGACATTGTTTTGGAAATTGAGCCCTGCGGTGCAATGCAGGTCAAAAAGAAATGCCCGGATGCCCTTCTGATCTTTATTTTGCCCCCCAGCCTTGAAGAGCTGGAACGGCGCCTTTCCGGCCGGGGAACCGAATCGCCGGAAATCGTGGCGGCGCGTATTACAAAGGCGAAAGATGAGATGGAAAAAACAGACCGATATGATTTTACGGTGGTAAACGATGATGTGGAAAAAGCCGCCCTGCAAATAGAAGAAATCATAAAATAATCTTTGAGGAGAAGAAAAAATGTTATATCCCGCAGTAGCTGAACTTGAAAAAAAGACCAACAGTCGTTATGCACTGGTGATTCTGATTGCCAAACGCGCACGGCAGATCGCCGAGAAGGCGGATGAGAACCAAATTGATCTGCCGGATAAGCCGGTGAAAATGGCGATTATGGATGTGGCAAACGGTAAAGTTGCCATTAAAGCGCCCGATCTTGCGGCGCCGGAACCGGCCATCTTAGAAGAAAATGAACCATGTCCCTGATCTGCCGGGTAGCAATCGATCAGATTGTGCGAAAAATTGATAAGGACTACGATTATTATCTGCCGGATCACATGGCCGGTTCTCTGCAGCCCGGTATGCGTGTTCTGGTACCTTTCGGGCAGGCGAATCTATTAAAGAAAGCCATTGTTTTATCCATTTCTGAAGGGGTGCAAAAGCCTGGCCTCAAAGGAATTGTTCGGGTTTTGGATCAGCAGCCGATGCTCAGCGCGGTTCATCTGAAGCTGGCCTGCTGGATGGCGGAGCAGTATTTTATCACGCGGTATCAGGCCGTACACAGCATGATTCCCCGCGGACTGGATTATCAGGTAAACGAGCTGTTTGCCCTGAATCCGGATTGCAGGCAGTGCCCGGATCAATACAACGCGCTGGTTGCCTATATGCAGGAAGCCGGTAAACCGGTGAGGCGTTCGGAATTTCCGCCGGAATTAAAAAAGCTTTGCCTTTCCGCCTATCGGGATGGTATTTTAATCGAAGAAATTCGTTCCATTCGGAATATCGGGGATTTAAAGGAAAAGAGAATCAGGCTGGCGGTTCCGGTTTCGGAGGCGGAGCTTTATTTATCGGAGCTTGCCCCGCGCTTTGAAAAGCAGCGGGATCTGCTCTCTCTTTTTTTGGATGAGCCTGTACTTTCTGCAAAAGATGCTCTTTATTATGCCGGCTGTGGACCTTCAACCGTAAAAACCCTCTGCCGCAAGGGCCTTCTGGAAGTTTTCAGTGAGGCGAAGGAACGGATCCCATACCGCGGCATGAAACGCGCTGAATCCCGGGCGGAGATCCATCTTGAGGCAGAGCAGCTTGAAGCCTATCAGGAAATCCGCGCAGCGGCCGGCCGCGAAGGTACACATCTGTTGTTCGGCGTTACCGGAAGCGGGAAAACCCATGTTTTCATGCGCTTGATCGATGATATGGAGGCCGCCGGAAAATCCGTTTTAATGCTGGTGCCCGAAATAGCCCTGACCCCGCAGATGCTCAGCCGGTTTTATTTAAGATACGGCGACTGTGTTTGTGTTTTACACAGCGGGCTTTCCATCGGGGAAAAGGCGGATGAATGGAAAAAAATTCAAACCGGCCGCGCCAAAATTATTGTTGGAACCAGAAGTGCTGTTTTTGCGCCGATGCTCCGTCCGGGCCTGATCATTATGGACGAGGAGCACGAGGCGAGTTATAAATCAGAAACCAGCCCACGCTTTCATGCGCGGGACATTGCAAGATTTTTATCCCACCACTGGCAGATTCCGCTGCTGCTTGCTTCCGCCACACCTTCTGTAGAAAGCTATTTTCAAGCGGAACGCGGCCGGTATTTTCTGCATACGCTTACCCAACGTTACCACAAGGCTGCATTGCCGGAGGTTCGCTTAATAGATATGAAGCAGGAGCCTTTGGCTGAAGGGTCAAAGATTTTCAGTGAAGAACTGCAGCGGGCACTATCGCAGACGTTTCAAAATTCAGAGCAGGCGATTTTATTTCTGAACCGGCGCGGAATGCACTCCGTGGTGGGCTGCGCATCCTGCGGCGCAGTTGCAAAATGCCCTTCCTGCGGAATTGCGCTCACCTATCATAAACCCAATGACCGGCTGATGTGCCATTATTGCGGCTACAGTATTAAACGCTTTGCAAAATGCCCTGAATGCGGCAGCGTTCATATTAAGATGCTGGGGCTTGGAACACAGTATGTAGAGCAGGAGCTGCAAACGCTTTTTCCCGAGATCCGGATTCTGCGAATGGATATGGATACCGTTGATTCTTATCTCTCTTATGGAGAAATGCTCTCTTCTTTTCGGGAGGGCGGATATCACGTGATGCTCGGCACGCAGATGGTGGCGAAGGGCCTTGATTTTCCGGAAGTCACCCTAGTTGGTGTTTTACAGGCGGATATGTCGCTTTATGCAGATGATTTCCGCGCCAATGAGCGAACCTTTAATCTGCTTACGCAGGTTTGCGGGCGTTCCGGCAGAAGCGGGAAGGCGGGCAAGGCAGTCATCCAGACTTATTGCCCGGATCATCCGGTAATTGCACTTTCCAAAGAGCAGGATTACCATCAGTTTTACCGGCAGGAGATCGCCTTTCGCAAGCTGGCGGGTTATCCGCCGTTTTGTGATATCCTGCTCATATGTGCCGAGGCCTATACCCAGCGCACCGCAATGGAGGGTATTACAAAAATCTATCGGTTTTTTCAGGAAAAAAGCACTGCGGAATACGGTGATATTCCTCTGCGTCTGCTCTCGCCGGTTGTGCCTCATGTGGGCATGCTGCGCGGGCGGTACCGCATGCAAATGTTGATAAAATGCAAAAATTCCTCCCGGCTGCGGCAGCTGATCCGCGCAGGTATGGAGCAGGAGCTGCCGGGCGGCCTGCAGGTTACTTATAATATCAATCCTATTCAGTATTTTTGAGGTGGAAGAATGGCGTTAAGAAATATTGTGAAGAACGATTCCGTTTTCCTGGGCAAAAAATCCAGGCCTGTTACAGTTTTTGATGAAAAACTGCGGGCGTTGGTTGAAGATATGTGTGAAACGCTGCGAAAGGAAGCTGGCGCCGGGCTGGCCGCGCCGCAGGTCGGCATACTGAGAAGAATTTTTGTTGCCGATATTCATACCGACGGCAGCGAATATAAGGCGTTTATCAACCCGGTGATCCTTTCGGCCACGGGTAAAAACGATCGTTACCTGGAAGGGTGCCTCTCTTTTCCGGGCCGCAGCTTTCGAGTGGTAAGAGCGGATAAGGTAAAGATGCGGGCCCAGGATATTCACGGAAAGCCGTTTGAATTTGCGGCGGAGGATTTTGTTGCCCGTTGTTTACTGCATGAATATGATCATCTGAACGGTATTACACTTCCGATGATCGGGGAAGAGGTATTTGAGGATGAATAAAAACCTGCGGGTTCTTTTTATGGGTACGCCTGATTTTGCCGTTTCCTCATGCCGGGCGCTGATGCGGGAATATTTCCTTGCAGGCGTTGTTACGCAGCCGGACCGGCCCAAAGGCCGGGGCGGCAAGCTTTCAAAGCCGCCGGTTAAAATACTGGCCGAATCGGAAAACATTCCTTGCTGGCAGCCCGATACGCTGAAAGACGGCGCGCTGCAGCCGGTTTTGGATCAGACCAGGCCGGATTTGATTGTGGTTGCGGCATACGGCAGAATTTTACCCTCCTATATCCTGGAGTATCCCCGGCTGGGCTGCATAAATGTGCATGGCTCGCTTTTGCCGAAATACCGCGGCGCGGCGCCGATACAGCGCGCCGTGATCAACGGGGAGCGGCAGACCGGCGTCACTATTATGCAGATGGCGCGGGGCATGGATACCGGTGATATGATTCTGCAGGTCCCCATGGAGATCCGCGCGGAGGATACGGCCGGCACTTTATTTAACCGGATGGCCGAAACCGGCGCCGAAGCGCTGCTTCAAGCGATCGAGCGCATTCTTGATGGAACGGCGGTCTATACGCCTCAAAATGAGCAGGAGGCGACCTACGCGCCCATGATCGAAAAAACGGAAGGTCTGCTGGATTTTCATAAAAGCGCTTCTGAAATAAAATCCCTGATTATGGGCCTGAGCCCTTCTCCCGGCGCATTTGTTGATCTGGGGACTTACCGGCTTAAAATTTACGAGGCCGCGGCAGGCGGAAAGAATACAAGCGAAGCAGGAAAAATTTTATCGATTACGCGCAGCGGAATTGAAATGGCCTGCGGAGACGGGAACTCCATTATATTGAAAACCGTTCAGAAACAGGGAAAAAATAAAACCGACGCATATTCTTACGCCTGCGGCGCTAAACTTGCCGTAGGAGGAAATTTAAAATAAGAGGTTAAAGAAATGTTGTTTTACAGCTATTATTTCGGAATATTTTCCATCTTGCCGGTCATACTTCTCGGCCTGATCGTTCAGGTGCGCCTTCAATCGACTTATTCCAAATTCTCCGCTGTGCGTAATTCACGGGGCATTACCGGCGGAGAAATGGCAGAATTGAT
>QAKW01000054.1 GCA_003343605.1 Clostridiales bacterium | reverse complement strand
GTTTTTACACGGTGGGTTATTCCGCACTGCTGCGCGGCAGCCCCAATATGGATAGCCTGATTGCAGTAGGCACAACAGCTTCGTTTGGCTATAGCATTTACTCGCTGATCCGGATTGCACGCGGAGATCTGCATGGGGTACACGGCCTCTATTTCGAATCGGTCGGCGTAATTATCACGTTGATTTTATTGGGCAAAATGCTGGAGGCAATTTCAAAGGGAAAGACCTCTCAGGCGATTCGAAGCCTGATGAAACTGGTGCCGGAAACGGCACGGATTCTGCGGGAGGGTGAAGAGCTGGAAATTCCCTCCGAACAGTTAAAGGAGGGCGATATTCTGATTTTAAGGCCGGGCAGCCGGATCCCGGCCGATGGAATTGTAAAGGCGGGGCAGTCTACAGTCGATGAATCGATGCTGACAGGGGAAAGCCTTCCGATCGATAAAAAAGCAGACGACAGTGTTTTCGCAGGGTCTATCAACCTTAACGGCGCCATGCAGGTTGTGGTTTCACGGGTAGGGGAGCAGACGACGCTGGGAGAAATGATTCGCCTGGTGGAAGAGGCGCAGGGAACCAAAGCGCCGATTGCGCGGCTGGCCGATGTGGTATCCGGATATTTTGTTCCGATCGTTATGCTCATTGCACTGCTTGCAGCCGCCGCCTGGAAGCTGGCCGGGGAATCCTGGGGATTTGCGCTTTCCATTCTGGTTTCGGTGCTGGTGATCGCCTGCCCCTGCGCGCTGGGGCTTGCAACGCCCACAGCCATTATGGTGGGCATCGGCAAAGGCGCTGAATATGGCATTTTGTTTAAAAACGGCGAGGCGATGGAATTACTTCACCGTATGAATACCGTGGTTTTGGATAAAACCGGTACGCTTACAACCGGAAAACCGTCTCTTACCGATCTGATCCCGGCGGATGGCTTTACCAGGCAAGATCTGCTGCTCTGGGTGGCGTCTGCCGAGCAATCTTCAGAGCATCCGCTGGCACGGGCAATCGTTGATCAGGCGGTTCATGAGCAGATTTCTCTATTGACCCCGGAAGAATTCGAAGCACTTCCTGGCCGCGGCGTATTGGCAAAATTAGGCGGGATGGAGCTTTTAGCCGGCAATGAGCGGCTGATGCGGGAACGCAATATTTCGTTTGGCACGCTGGAGCAAGCACTCAATCGCCTGACCGGGGAGGGCAAAACGCCGGTATATATCGCGGCTGGCGGTGTTGCTGCCGGGATTGCGGCGATCGCAGATACCTTGAAGCCGGATAGCTTTTCAGCTGTGCAAAAACTGAAAAATCAGGGCATTGAAGTGGTGATGCTGACCGGAGACGACCGCCGGACGGCCGAAGCAATCGCAAAAGAGGCGGGGATCAGCGAAATTCAGGCCGAGGTCTTGCCGGGAGATAAGGCCGATGTGGTAAAACGCCTTCAGGAAGAGGGGAAAAGAGTTGCAATGGTTGGCGACGGCATTAACGATGCGCCCGCGCTGGTTACAGCAGACGTGGGAATTGCGATTGGCTCCGGCACCGATGTTGCGATGGAATCGGCGGATGTGGTTTTGATGCACAGCGTCTTATCCTCTGTTCCAACCGCTATGGAGCTTTCCAGGCGCACCATTCGGAATATTCGCCAGAATTTGTTTTGGGCCTTTGCCTATAATACGCTCGGAATTCCCATTGCTGCGGGGGTGCTACATTTATTCGGCGGGCCGCTGCTGAACCCGATGCTTGCGGCTGCGGCTATGTCGCTTTCTTCCGTATCGGTATTGTTGAACGCGCTGAGGCTGAAGCGTTTTAAAGAATAAAATTAGAATGGAGGAACAATCAAAATGGAAAAGATGATTTTAAAGGTGCCGGAGATGTCCTGTATGCATTGCGTGCAGCAGATTGAAAAAGCACTGAGAGCCCTTGATCAGGTTCAGAATGTTGAGGTGCGGCTGGAAGATAAAACGGTTCACCTTTCTGCAGAACCCGTGATGAGAGAAGAAATCATTGCGGCAATTGAAAACATAGGGTTTGACGTTGAAAGCTAATAAAATCCCTTATGCCGGATCCGGCATAAGGGATTTTATTATATTATGAAATTTTTTCAACGCCCAGGATAACTTTTTCTCCGTTGATGTCCCATTCTTTGGAAAATGCAGGCGCAATTTGATTTTCAATCAGGCGGTCAGCCAGCGTATTATCCGCTACTTCCCGGAAGTTTTCTTTCAGAAGGTTCGTAAGTGAATCGTTTCCGCTGATATAAAGTTGAATATGATCCATCACCTCAAAACCGGAATCTTTCCGCATCGTTTGAATTTTGGAGATCATCTCACGGATCAGGCCTTCACGAATCAGGGCTTCCGACAGGCGGATATCCAGCGCAACCGCATAGCCTTTATCCTTCACGGTGTAATAACCGTCTTTTTGTTTCAGATTGATCAGCAGGTCTTCCGAAGTCAGTTTCACCGGCCCGCCGGGAAGCTCCAGCAGCAGAACACCGCTGGCGTCCAGCTCCGCTTTGGCGGCCGCACCATCCAGCGCAGAAAGGGCATTTCGGATTTCGCCCAGCTGCCGGCCATATTTCGGGCCGACTGTTTTTAGCTGGGGCTTGAATTCATAGCTGATAAATTCAGCGAGACTTTCCCGGAAGTTTACTTCCTTCACGTTCAGTTCATCCTGAATGATTTCAACAAACGCCGTATCCAGTGCCTCCCGGCTTTCAACATACATGGCGGCAAGCGGCTGGCGGTTCTTTCGGCCAGAGCCGTTTCGTGCGGCGCGCCCCAGAACCACGATGTTCAGAACCTGTTCCATACAATGCTCCAGTGCAGGATCCATCCGTCCTTCTTCCACTGCCGGGAAATCACACAGATGAATACTTTCCGGGGCGCTCCGATCAACGGAGCGTACCAGATTCTGATAGATGTTTTCCGTCATAAAGGGAATAAACGGCGCAGCGGCTTTTGCCGTGGTTACCAGCGCATGATAAAGGGTCATATATGCGGCGATTTTATCCTCTGTCATGGAGGGCACCCAGTAGCGTTCCCGACCGCGGCGGACATACCAGTTGCTCAGATCATCCACAAAGGTCTCCAGCGCTCTTGCCGCTTCCGGAATCCTATAGGAAGCGAGGTTGCCGTCGACTGTTTTCACCATGGAATTCAGGCGGGATAAGATCCAGCGGTCCATTACGGTGAGGCTGCATTGATCCAATTGATATTTTGATGCGTCAAACTGATCGATATTGGCGTAGAGCACAAAGAAGGCATAGGTATTCCACAGCGTGCCCATAAACTTCCTTTGGCCTTCGGTTACCGCCTTGCCGTGGAACCGGTTTGGCAGCCAGGGTGCAGAATTGGTGTAGAAATACCAGCGGATCGCATCGGCCCCATAGGTTTCAAGCGCTTCAAAGGGATCCACGGCATTTCCTTTGGATTTCGACATTTTCTGCCCATTCTCATCCTGCACGTGGCCCATAACTATTACGTTTTTGTAGGGCGCCTGATTAAAGATCAGGGTAGAAATCGCCAGCAGGGAGTAAAACCAGCCGCGTGTCTGATCTACAGCCTCAGAAATAAAGTCGGCCGGAAACTGGGATTCAAACAATTCTTTGTTTTCAAAGGGGTAGTGATGCTGGGCGAAGGGCATCGAACCGGAATCAAACCAGCAGTCAATCACTTCAGGAACCCGATGCATTTCTTTCCCGCAATGCGGGCACCGGATGGTAACCGCATCAATGAACGGGCGGTGCAGCTCAATTTCATCCGGGCAGTTATCCGACCGCTGCTTTAATTCTTCAATGCTGCCAACGGCGTGCAACTCTCCGCATTCACACTGCCAGATGTTGAGCGGGGTTCCCCAATAGCGGTTGCGGGAAATACCCCAATCCTGTACATTCTCCAGCCAGTCGCCGAAGCGGCCCTTCCCGATGCTTTCAGGGATCCAGTTGATGGTATTATTATTCCGTATCAGATCTTCACGAACCGCAGTCATTTTAATAAACCAGGATTCACGCGCGTAATAAATCAGCGGCGTATCGCACCGCCAGCAGAACGGATAGTCGTGTTCGAATTTCGGCGCGTCGAAGAGCAGCCCCGCACGATCCAGATCCGTAAGAACCAGCGGATCTGCTTTTTTAACAAAGATACCGGCGTAAGGCGTTTCTTCTGTCATTTCCCCTTTGCCGTTTACCAGCTGCACAAAAGGAAGATCATATTTGCGGCCAACATTGGCATCGTCTTCACCGAACGCGGGGGCAATATGAACGATTCCGGTACCATCGGTCATTGTAACATAGGTATCGCAGGTGATATAATGCCCCTTTTTATTTTGCTTTTCGCAGATTGGCCGCACATAGGGAAAAAGCGGCTCATATTCTTTATATTCCAGCTCGGCGCCGCGATAGCGCTCCAGCACCTCATAGGCGGGCTCCTCTTCCCGGGCCAGCCGGGAGAGTACGCGGTCGAGCAGCGCTTCGGCCAGATAATAGGTGTAGCCGTCTGCCGCACGGACTTTGCAGTAGGTTTCATTTGGATTTACGCAGAGCGCAACATTGCTGGGTAATGTCCAGGGCGTGGTGGTCCAGGCCAGAAAATAGGCGTCTTCCCCGGAGACTTTAAACCGCACCACCGCACTGCGTTCTTTTACACACTTATAGCCCTGCGCCACTTCATGGGATGAAAGGGGCGTGCCGCAGCGCGGGCAATAAGGCACGATTTTAAAGCCTTTGTAGAGCAGCTTTTTCTCAAATATTTTTTTCAGTGCCCACCATTCCGATTCTATAAAATCGTTGTCGTAGGTTACATAGGGATGGTCCATATCTGCCCAAAAGCCTACGGTTCTGGAAAAATCCTCCCACATACCCTTGTATTTCCATACGCTTTGTTTACAGTTCGCAATGAAGGGTTCTAAGCCATACTCTTCAATCTGCTCTTTCCCATCGAGCCCCAGCTTTTTTTCAACCTCCAGCTCCACCGGCAGTCCGTGGGTATCCCATCCGGCCTTCCGCGGCACCATATAACCTTTCATCGTGCGGTAGCGGGGGATCATATCTTTAATTACACGGGTGAGAACATGCCCGATATGGGGCTTGCCATTGGCTGTTGGCGGCCCGTCGTAAAAAATATAAGGCGTTCCGTTTCTACGGGTCTCAACGCTTTTTTCAAATATTTTTTCATCTTGCCAAAATTGCTCGATTTTTTTTTCTTCCTCCACAAAGTTCAGATTAGGGGAAACATTTTGATACAAAGCAATACGCGCTCCTTTCATTTTAGGGTAAAATAAAAAGCCTTCATCCTGTAAAACAGGATGAAAGCCAAACCTTCATAACCACCTATTTTAAACAGACCAGCATCTGCGGCCCCCTTAACGCCGGGCAAAGCGGAGAGGCTTACTTGCCGCTTTGCGTTCAGCCCTCGACTCTGGAGTGATCTTCAAAATCCGCCGTGCCTGCCGGGCTCGCACCTACCCCGGTTCGCTGAAGGCTGTAAAACGAAAATCTACTGTCTCCGTCAATGTCTTTTAATTGCTCTTATTCTAGCATAAAAGATCTGTTAAAGTCAAGTATATTTTGCCATATCGCAG
Organism: Clostridiales bacterium; assembly: GCA_003343605.1. Lineage (GTDB taxonomy): Bacteria > Bacillota > Clostridia > Oscillospirales > QAKW01 > QAKW01. Next base: position 24,833 of record QAKW01000054.1, on the reverse strand, counting down.
ATGAAATGGAAATATGTATTCTTTGCATTTCATAATTTTGCAATTTTGTGTTAAATTATAATCGGTAATTATAATAACATAAAGGAGATCATCAATATGGCAAGATTTACGTTACCCCGCGATCTTTATTTTGGAAAAGGCTGTTTGGAAGCTCTGAAAACATTTGATGGAGAGCGGGCGATGGTTTGTGTCGGCGGCGGCTCCATGAAACGCTTCGGTTTTTTGGATCGGGTGGTTTCCTATCTGGAAGAGGCCGGAATGAAGGTTCAGATTTTTGAGGGCATTGAGCCGGATCCCTCTGTAGAAACAGTTATGAAGGGTGCGGAAGCCATGCGGGAATTCAAGCCCGATTGGATTGTAGCTTTGGGCGGTGGTTCCCCAATCGATGCGGCAAAGGCCATGTGGATCAAATATGAGTATCCTGAAACCACTTTTGAAGACATGTGCAAGGTATTCGGCCTGCCGAAACTACGCCGCAAAGCACATTTCTGTGCAATTTCCTCTACTTCCGGCACAGCAACGGAGGTAACGGCGTTTTCGATTATCACCGATTATAATAAAGGAATCAAATATCCGATCGCTGATTTTGAAATTACGCCCGATGTGGCGATCGTTGATCCGGATCTGGCCGAAACCATGCCGAAAAAACTGGTTGCGCATACCGGAATGGATGCGATGACGCATTCTATTGAGGCTTATGTTTCCACTGCGCATAATGATTATACCGATCCGCTTGCCCTGCACGCGATTAAGATGATTCAGGAAGATCTGGTTGATTCCTATAATGGGGATATGAGCAGGAGAGACGCAATGCACAACGCCCAATGCCTGGCCGGGATGGCTTTTTCAAACGCCCTTCTGGGCATTGTGCATTCAATGGCGCATAAAACCGGCGCGGCGTTTGCCGATCTGGGCGCGCATATCATTCATGGTGCGGCGAACGCAATGTATCTGCCGAAGGTGATTGCATTCAATGCCAAAAATGAAGAAGCCGCTTTGCGCTATGCGGCGATAGCAGATGAGATGAAGCTGGGTGGAAGCAGCAACGAAGAGAAAATCCGGCTGTTGATCCAATATCTGCGCGGGATGAATGAGGCGCTCAATATTCCGCAGTGCATCAAAAATTACGGCCCCGACAGCTATCCCACGGAAAATGGATTTGTTCCAGAGGATGTATTCCTTGCGCGGCTGCCGGAAATCGCTAAAAATGCGATTGGAGACGCCTGCACAGGATCCAATCCCCGCCAGCCCAGTCAGGAAGAAATGGAAAAGCTGCTCAAATGCTGCTATTATGATACCGAAGTTGATTTTTAAACAGGAGTGGGTTTAACAAAGCCCATTTTGCGGAAAGGAAAACCGGCAGTACCCTCTTTGAGAGGGTGCTGCCGGTTTTTTATCGTGATAAGACTGGGCGGTTCCTATGATTGAATATAAATAAAGCCGCTCTCATCGAAATCTGCCGAATACTCCACATCATGCTTATATTTTTCAATTATTGCCCGGCTCTTTTCTTCGCTTGCCGAAAAACGGAATGTTTTGTCTCTATACAGTTAAGGATTAAAACCGTGTTTGCAGCCAGCGGCAGTTCAGTAATTTTTCCATCAGGCTGTAGCGATTGAAAAAATAATGGTTTGCGGCTTCATAGCCGATGGTACCGTTTCTTAAAACGATCTCCAGCAGTTCCTGCGCCACACGATACTCCTGTTCCAGAAGGGTGTGCAGCTCCCGCCGCAGCGCCTCCCGCCCGGGCCCCTCACTTTCCGCCAGATACCGCTCCCGCATACGGATAAAACGAATCTGCTGATAGCAGCTTTCAAAAATACAGGTACAGGCCTCGGCGGTATCTTCAAATTGAAGCAGCCATTCATTTTTTGCACCGGAAACCGCTTTCTGAAAATGATCCAGCGCTTTGCGGAATCCTGCGGCAACCAGGCGAAACTGTTCTTCATAGATCTCCACCGGAAAAACAGAACGCCATTTTTCCAGATCGTCATAGGGATATCCTGTCATGGTTGCGGTAAGGCCGCTTGGTTTTTCAAAAAGCAGGTTGGCAGGGCCCATCTGCTGCGGGCCGTTGTAAAGAGACTTTATATGAAATGGAAAGGCGTCAAATGCACGGCTGAAGGCAGCCGCCGCGGTTTCAACAACCGGGCCGTTCTCGCCAAATAGGCTGTAAAAATCGTGATGAGGTGCGTCTTCTGTCCAATAATACCGGCTCATCAGTTCCAGCGCCAGTGAAGGATAGCCGCCCAGCGACCAGCTGAGCATCAGTCCGTCTACGTTTTCCCGTATCAGACCCTTCATATGATTTTCTATGGATTGCAGCGCCGGAATAAAAGGAACAGCGGAACATTCCCAGGTATTATTGAATTGCACCTTTGCATAGGCTTTTAAACCGTGTTTTTTTGCGGTTTTCCAGATGCTCTTGGCATAAGCGCCCGGGCCAACCATGGAGATAGAATAATCGATGACCGCCGTTTTAACGGATCCGAAGGATTTTTCTACTGCTTCTTCACTGGTACACATGAGGCGGATATTTTCTTCTTTCAGCATCTGCGTAAGGCGCTCCCAATCGATGCCCTTCTTTTGCCAGCCCCAATTCCAGGCGATCACCTCGATGGAAGGATCAACGCTGTGCGCGGCTTTGGCAAAAAGAAGGTTTACATCAGCGAATACTTCTGTTATGCTCTTTTTGCCGCAGCGAGGGCAAAGCGGTTCAACTGTGTGGGAATAGCAGTTTGTCAGATTTTCCGAAGCCGTAATGGTGAAAAATCCGCCCAAACCCGGCGCCGCGCGGCAAAGGCGGCGGATTCTTTCGGCCAGATAATCGCGCACTTCCGGGCTGGAGGTACAGAGGGTACCATAATTTTTTTTCAGATAGCCCAGAAGTTCCGGGTGGTTTTCAAAAAAGGAAGCAGGCATACAGCGCGGTTCATTGAAGTATAGATAGATTTTAATCCCATATCGGGCCGCCCGGGCAATGAGCTGCCGCAGGCCCTCCTGGCGGCGTTCCCAGTCTTTGGAATATGAGGAATCGAAGGGAAAGGGGACCAGCTTATATAAAACAACATGCAGCCAGATTCCGTTGATGCCCAGCCGGGCATACTGACAAAGCAGAGAATCCGGGTAGGAAGCATGACCGCCGTCCAGCAGGGGATCGCCGTAGAGCGCCTGATATGAATAGATAAAGCGGGTTTCAAACCTCGTTTTTCGCATGAATTTTTTTTTCGGAAAGCAGGGCCCGCCATTTTGCTCCGCAAGCGCCAGTAGATATTGCAGCCCCCGCAGAATACCGGCTGCATCAACCGCCGTAATCTGAATGCCGGTTGTTTGAATCCGAATTATGTGGCTTTCCCGCGGGAGATCCAATGCGGGGAGAATTTCTGTTTTAATAAAAAAACGGGAACCGGTTAAAGAAATGCCCCATCGCGTCTGCATTTCCCTGCAGAAATCTTCGGCAAAGAGTTTACTGGCCGGCTCTGCCTGAATTCCCCATTCTTCGGAAAGTTGAACAGGAAGGCATTGCGTCCGGGGTTCCGCACGGGGTGTTTGATACGTTTTGAGAAACTGAAAGTCCGCAGACTGACTGAATGCGTTTTTGGGAATTTGCAGCGTCCATTTTTTCAGCTCTGCTGTTTTTTGCCGCTCCTGCGCGGTAAGCGGCCGATAGTGCAGAGGGGGAAGATTGGGTTTATCCCCGAGCTTCTCTGCGAGAAAATCGTCTTCTTTCAAAATAAAAGCCAGCTCATCTTCTGTTAAATCCAGCAGCTCCATCAGCTGGGAATAGGGGAGTACATGCCAATTATTGCGAATCAGGGTAATGTAGCCCCGTTCCCGATAAAATGGATTCACAACAGGCGGTACCGGCAGCCCGGATTCGGCGGCAAGCTGAAGCACCTGCCCGCAGGTTGCGCCTAAAACCGCAGCGAGCTTTTCTGCCGGGAGCATCTCCCAATTACGCCAGAGAAAGAGCTGCTGCCGGGTTGGAAAATATGGATAATCGGCGGCTTTTTTCTGCGTTAGCGGCGGAAGTGTGTTCGGATTCATCGTGGGATCTCCTTAAAAAATGATTCTTTTATTTAAAGATGGCAAGTACAGTATAGCAACAAATAAAAATATTGCAATAGATATTATAAAATTGATTGACAAATCGGGAAGGGCATGCTAATATATGAATAGAAGTTCATATGAATGGAGGCTCATATATGAAAAAAACACCCCGGCACAATCACGAAGCAGTTGTGGCGGCAGTGAAGGAAGAAATTCCTTCGGATGAGCTGCTCTGCGATCTTGGCGATCTTTTTAAAATATTCGGCGATACTACCCGGATTAAAATTTTATATTCTCTTTTTGAATCGGAACTTTGCGTCTGCGCCATTGCAGAGCTGCTGGGCATGACCCAATCTGCGATTTCTCACCAGCTAAAGGTTCTCAAGGATGCAAAACTGGTTGGTTCCAGAAGAGAAGGGAAAACCGTTTTTTATTCTCTGGCCGATGAGCATGTAAGATTAATTATCGGCCAGGGGTTTGATCATTTAACAGAAGGAGATTGAGCGATGAGAAAGGTATTTAAACTGGAAGATCTGGATTGTGCGAATTGCGCGGCCAAAATGGAGCGCGCCATTTTAAAAATTGAGGGCGTTTCTTTTGCTTCTGTGAGCTTTATGACACAGAAGATGACCATTGAAGCCGAAGACGCAGCGTTTGACAGTATTATGAAACAGATTGTGAAAACATGTAAAAAAGTAGAACCGGATTGCCGGATAATTTTATAAGGCGGTGACTTGATATGACCAGGAAACAGAAAAGGAATCTGATTCGGCTGATTCTTGCCGCGCTGTTATTTGCCGTTGCCCTCTTTCTTCCGGTGCAGGGCCTTTTCCGGCTCGCGGTTTTTCTGATCCCCTATGCGGTGATTGGCTATGATGTTTTATGGAATGCGCTGCGCAATATTCTGCGTGGTCAGATTTTTGATGAAAATTTTCTGATGGCGCTTGCCACGGTTGGCGCTTTTGCCATTGCAGAATATCCTGAAGCGGTTGCGGTCATGTTTTTTTATCAGGTTGGCGAACTGTTTCAAAGTATTGCGGTGGGAAGAAGCCGCAAATCCATTGCGGCGCTGATGGATATCAGGCCGGATAGCGCAACCGTTTTGCGGGATGGCAAAGAATATGCCGTTTCGCCCGAAGAAGTACAGCAGGGGGAGACGATTTTGGTGCGGCCCGGAGAAAAAGTTCCGCTGGACGGAATCGTGACCGAAGGAAGCACTTCGGTCAATACAGCGGCGCTTACCGGAGAAGCGCTCCCGCAGGATAAAGAACCCGGCGATAATATCATCAGCGGATCTTTGAATCAGGGCGGGGTCATACGGGTTAAGGTTACGCATCCCTTCGGGGAGAGTACGGTTTCTAAAATTTTGGATCTTGTTGAGAATTCTTCTGCGAAAAAAGCAAAAGCCGAGCATTTTATTACCCGGTTTGCACGTTACTATACGCCGTGTGTGGTGGTCGGAGCAATTTTACTGGCGGTGATCCCGCCGCTGCTGCTTGATGGGGCATGGAGCAATTGGATTAACCGGGCGCTTATTTTTCTGGTGGTATCCTGCCCCTGTGCGCTGGTCATTTCTGTGCCGCTTTCTTTTTTTGGCGGCATCGGCGGGGCTTCCCGCGACGGTATTCTGATAAAAGGCGCAAATTATCTGGAAGCGCTTGCAAATGTAAAAACAGTGGTATTTGATAAAACCGGAACACTCACCAAAGGAACCTTTGCTGTGGCCGCGGTTCATCCTGAAACACTTTCAAAAAAGGAACTGCTGGATATTGCCGCACTTGCCGAGAGTTATTCCAATCATCCGATTGCAGCTTCCATTGTGAGAGCGCATGGCGGCCATATCGATCAGAGCAGAATCCGCAACACGGAAGAGCTTTCCGGCCGCGGCATCCGGGCAGTCATCGATGGAAAGACCGTTTGCGCCGGCAACGGCCGCCTGATGGATGAGGCCGGCGCAAATTGGCACGAATGCCACTGCACCGGCACGGCCATCCATGTTGCGATCGATGGAATTTATGCCGGGCATATCGTGATATCCGATGAAATGAAGGAAGACGCCAAAAAAGCAATTTCAGAATTGCGACAGGCGGGAGTATCCAAAACCGTCATGTTAACGGGAGATCTGCAAAAGATTGGAAACGCGGTGGGCAAAGAGCTGGAGCTTGATGAAATTTATGCAGAGCTTTTACCAGATCAGAAGGTTGAAAAAGTGGAGCAGCTTTTAAAAAGCAAACCGGCCGGCAGTACACTCGCATTTGTTGGCGATGGAATCAACGATGCCCCGGTTCTCTCCCGGGCAGACATTGGCATTGCAATGGGCGCGCTGGGAAGCGATGCTGCTATTGAAGCGGCAGACATTGTATTGATGGATGATAAGCCGGCCAAAATTGCAAAATCCATTCGGATCGCGCGTAAAACCATGCGTATCGTGAAGGAAAATATTATTTTTGCCCTGGCGGTGAAGGCGCTTGTTCTGATTTTCGGCGCCCTGGGCTATGCAGGAATGTGGTTTGCCGTATTTGCCGATGTTGGCGTGATGGTGCTGGCGATCATCAATGCCATGCGCGCACTGAGAAAAACAGCTTGATCAAAAAAATGCGTACCCGCTTTTCGGGTACGCATTTTTATTTGCGATGCAGTTTATGCAGGATCTGGCCGGAAAGCTCCCTAACCAGCGGCTCCTTTCCAAAAAACAATACGCTTCCATAAGCGCCGAAAAACACAACGGCGCTGCATGCAAGTGTCCAGAAAAAATTAAGGTGGAGCAGCCTTAACGGCAACGAAAGCGCACTGCCTAAAAGCAGACCCAAGAGCAGTTTTCCATACTGGATCTGCCGAAAAACACTGCCGACTGTTTCTCTCAGTGCGTAGCATTGAACAGCTAAAACCGTAAGTTCTGCAATCAACGTGCCGAATGCAGCGCCCGCGGAGGCGTAACGCGGGATCAGAATGGCGTTTAAAATCAGATCGGCCAGCGCTCCTGCAATTTCAGAATATAATACCTGCCGCTCTTTCCCCAGCGGAACCAGGATCTGAATTCCCAGCACATTGGTGATGCCGATGAGCAAGATCGTAGGCGTAATGATCTGCATCGGCAGCACAGAAGGCAGATAGGCGTCTCCGGATAGCGTGAGGATACTTTCTCTGGCAAACAGGATGAAAAACAGCGTCAGCGGCAATGCCAGCAGTACAACAAAGTTTAAAGCTTTTTTGACTACCCGATAAAATTCTTCCCAACGCTTCTCTTCCGCAAGAACAGAAAGGCGGGGCAGTAAGACGGTACCGAGCGAGGTGACAAGCGAACAGAGCACATTTTTTATTTTTACCGCAGTGCTGTAATAGCCCAGATCCGCATCTGTTTTCATAAATCCAAGCATTGCCGTATCCAGATTGGTATAAATCGTGGTAGCAACCGACATGGCAAAGAAAACCCAGATTGCTTTCAGATGATGCCTGAATGCATACCCACCTACCGGTTTTAAAGAAATAAAACGGTGCAGCCTCAAAAAATTCAACAGGCAGGAGCCGGTGGAAGCAATAATGGAAATACCGCCGTAAATGACGTAATCCTCCGGAGAATGTACCAGAGAAAACATTGCAACGATTGCAATCAACTTAAATGTGATAGAAACGGTGGTGATATAAGAATATTGCTCGAGTGCTTTATAAAGCCACTCAACGCCGATGGTATTGAATAAAATGGTAATGCTCGTGATGAGAAACAGCGGTTTCTCTGCGCTGAGTCTTGGAATGCTGAACAGCGCTATCAGAAAAACAGCATAAACCACAACCGTCATCAAAAGGTTGATAATCAGGATTTCCTGCGCAGTCTTTGTGAATTTTTCCTTCTGATCGCGCACCCGCGCACAGGCACTGATTCCATAAGTGGGAATACCGAGCTGGGCAAACATGGAAAAATAATAGACGATGGAAGTTGCAAAAGATACTTTTCCCAAATTTTCCGGCATCAATACCCGCGAAATATACGGATAGGTAATCAGCGGGAAGATAAATGCAGATGCCGTAAGAATAAAATTCATCAGGAAATTGAATTTGGTGGAGTGTTTCATACCGTTTTTCTTTTTCTGGAAAGGACTGGCCGTTTTTTATGATCGGGCAGCAGATAAATCAGATATCCCAGAAAAGCCCAGAAAATATTGGCGTTTGGCGTATGCTGATAAAACATTGTTCCCTGGAAGAGCGCGCTGACTGCAAGCACCACAACGATGATGGTGCAGACATAAACCACGGGGAAATCATGCTGCTCTACCTTCCAGATTCTTGTAATAATACGCCATAGACAGGTAAAGGCCAGAATCAATACCAGTATCAGACCCGGGAAGCCCTGCGCTGCAAAGATATTTAAAATCTCATTATCAAGTGTATTAAAATCCCAGATTCCATTGGAAACAATATAGGTATCCGGCATATATTCTTTTGCGTAAGGAACCATTCCGGCAAAAGAAACCCCGGTCAGAGGGCGGCTCAAAGCGATTTCTGCGCCTGATTTCCAGATGTCCAGTCTGCGGTTGCTCACATCTTCCACAAGATCATAGGGGCGTTCGATCACCAGCGGAGAACCGGGTGTTTCTTCCGTTGTGTCGCTTTGCGCCAAAATAATCGCGTTATATCCTTTTTGTACCAGTTCGGGCAGGCAAATTCCGCCGAGCATCGAGACAATGACCAGCGCAAGGCAGGCCGCTTTTTTCAGCAGCTCCGCCTTTCCATATTTGCGGAAAAGCCAGAAAAACAGTGCTGCACCTGCAATTCCTCCGGTGCAGACCATGCCATTGCGTGAATCGGAAAGCGCCAGATAAAACACCATCAGCACAATATCAACAGAGAGCAGAACCGTCAGCAGTTTTTTTCTGAAATACCAGATGAAATAAACGGCGATTACGATGCTGACGCAGCTCAGTGCCGCGCCAAAATTGGGATCCTGAAACGCGCCCCATAGCCGACCGGAAAAGAATCCGGAAGCCACTTCATAATTGTGATTTCCGGGATCCTTGTAAGACATGGAGTATCCCGTAATCAACATCCAGAGGCTGATCAGAATCAGCAGGGTCGTATAGATCAGCTGAATGGCCGCAAAAATACGGAATTCACGCTGAATCGAATCCCGGGACCGTTCCGGATCCTGCATAAAGAGCAGGAGAAAATAGAAACTCCATAAAATCAGGGTAATAATACTGGATTTGATCCCATCGCGGTCCAGAAAACGAAGATTGGTTAAAACAGAAAACAGATTGCTGGCCAGCAATGCGAGCAGCCAGGGCAATTCCGGCGTTTTCAGAAATCGTTTTGCCAGTATCAGCCGCCATAAGATCAGCAGCCCGCCCAACAGAACGGTGGGATATAGAAAAAAGGAAATGATTTTGGTGCTGTAAGTGAGATTACAGGCGCCCAGCATCGCATAAAACAGAAACAGCAGTTTGAATACCAGTTCCGTTTTAATGCGCAGGTTATGATTCTGTAGTACGTTCATGCAATAGATCCTCCTGCCGTTAACCACGCAATGCGGCGCGCAGATATGCGCCGCCGCGGATTTGCTTGGATACCTCCTGAATATTTTGATGGATTTTATGATAATCTTGATCTTCAAGGCGGTGAATCAGCTGCGGAATTTCATCTAATGATTCCACAACCAGCCCCACGCCCTTTTCCTGCACAAATTCAGCAAGCGCGGCCTGCTTCCAGATGATCACCGGGAATCCCGCCGCAAGATATAATGAAGTTTTATGGGGGTTATTAAAACGGAGATATTCACCATACGGGCCGGCGCAGGTATCCGGCTGCGGACCGTCCCAAATGAGGCCGAACCCGCCGGAAAGTTCGTAGGGGAGCGTATCAGCCGGAAAAGATCCATGATAACGCAGATTTTTCTGATCGGTTTTCTGATAGTGAACACCAAATAAATCAGCGGGGATGGCTTCTGGAATATGGTAAACATAGCCCGCTTTCTGCGGATCCAGATTTCCTGCAACGATCACGGAATCACACCGCTCCGCCGCCCGTTTTTCCATTAAATCCTCAATGGTTTCTCCGTTGGGAGAAGGCGAAACCAAATAATCAAAAATTCCCAGGGAAGTCATGGGAACCTGAATACCGAGCTGCATCAGGAAATCCCGCATTTTATCATTATGCACAATGAGGCGGGAGCATTGCCGAAGCACGCCGATTTCTTCTATACGCATCCGGATTTTCTGCCGTTTTGATACCGCGGCATCGCGGACCATCCGCAGGGTTTCCAGATCATGGACCAACGCAATAATTTCAACGCCCCGTCTGCGCAGATTTTTCATGATGGACTGCATGAAAAAATAATTGTTTACAACCGGCAATTGGATAAACAGGGTATCGCCTTTCTGCAGAACACTTAAATCCCGTTTCCATTGCCTGCCCATTTTTCGATGCTCATTTACTTTATGAAGCAGGGATGTTCCGGCCCGGTCGGTTCCGGTGCCAAAGACTTCTATTGGCTGAAAACCTTCCTGCTGTGCAATACGTTCCGCATCGTTTCGCGCTTTGGACCAGGCGGTCCGTTCCTCGGCGGAAATACGCTCAATTACATCATATTTCATGAATTTGCTCCCTATTGGATATTATTTTCAAAATATTGCCTTAAAGACAGTTCGGCTTCTGATGGATGATCGCAATCGTAGCCGGCCTGAATCAGCGCCTCACGCATGGAGCGGCGTTTAAATCCCTTTAACGAAACAATTTCCTTCACCCATTCGGATAAGGGAAGATCCAGACTCAAAAAGCGAACATGATCCGTGATGGCTGCCTCCTGAGAGATATTGCCCGATAAAATACAGGGGAGCCCCGCCGCCTGCGCCTCGATCGCAACCAGAGGAAGGCCTTCATAGAGAGATGGAAGCAAAAAAACGTCTGCCGCCTGAAGAATTTCATGTACATCCGTACGTTTGCCCAGAAAACGAAGCGCATCGCCCAGATTTTTTTTTGCAGCATATGCGTGCACGGTATCGTTTTGTTCCCCGCTTCCGATGCTGAGCAAAACAGCCTGTGGATCCTTTTGGGACAATTCTGCAAAAATATCGATCAGCATTTTAGGATTTTTCTGCGGAGAAAGACGCCCTACATGGCAAATTACAAAACGGTCTTCCAAACCAAGCTCCCTTCGCTTTTCGGCCCGGAGCTGCGGATTGAATTCATAGAGGCTGCCGTTGATCGCGTTTGGAATAATCAGAGATGGATGATGCCTGCCAAACATGAATTCCGAAGCAATAAGAGAACAGGCGTAACGCTTCTTGGTGAAAAAATTTAAAAAAGGCCGGCAAAGCCGGTGCAGACGCGGCTTGTCCGTATTGCCGTTGTGGCTGTGGGTTACAATAGTTCTGCCATAAAGCCAGGGAATGAACATGGTAATGGCGGCGCCGGCGTCCAAGATATTAAAATAGACCTTTTGATATTCCGGATGTTCCTTCAAGATTTTAGAGAATGCTTTCCACTGCGCCAGAATGCCGCGGCTTTTTGCTGGAATATAATAGATTTCAGAGCCTAGCTCCCGCGCTTCACTTTCATATGCAATTGCCGGAAAGTCGGTGACAAAATCAAAAATTGCCCTGCTGCGGTCCAGGGAGCGAAGCTGATTCATCAGATAAGTTTCTATGCCGCCGAAATTATCAGTCATTCCATAGACTAAAATTCGTTCCAAAAATACGTCACTTCCTTTATGGATAAGTTCCTTAACGTAAGCAGCCGACAGTAAACTACAGAAGTTTTATAACTTTCTAATCATATCATAAGCTGTTCACTTAGTCAATTGATTTTTAAAAATATAAGATTTGCAGGCAAAGAAGGATGATATTCCAATTATTCCCCAAAACTGCCTGCAAATCCGGCTGAGATCAGATTTAAAGGGCGGGAAGCTTAAGCTTCCCGCCCTTTTTTTCTTTTTTTGAATATTTTGAAGAGAAATTTGCGAATCTGATCCGCCGGAATTACGGAAAAAGCCATTAAAATCACCATACGCAGCTCCGAAGGCGTTAAGCCTGCTGTGCGGAATACTCTGCCGCCGTAATAGATCATCACGAGCTGAACGGCACTTACAATCAGCATAATCAGAATAAAGGTTGGATTTTTGCGAAGATGGGAGAGCAGATTGATGCGGTTCGTGCGCGCATTGAAACTGTTGAATACGCCGGAGAAGATAAAAAGAGCATAAAATGCAGTGAGAAAATAAATGGGATTTTCATCAAAGCGGAAAAGCGTTCGAAAGTAGGGAAGCCGCAGAAATGTGATACAGAGCGTCATAGTATAAAGCCCCATCCAGAAAATCTGCTGCGCCATTGTGCGGTCGATCACCGGTTCATCCCGGCGCTTCGGCCGTTCCTTCATGTATTCTTTCAGGGAGGGTTCGCCTGCGAAGGCAAGCCCGGCCAGTGTATCCATAATGATATTGATCCAGAGCATCTGAATTACAGTGACCGGTGTGTCGATCCCGATAAACGGCCCGATCAGGGAAACGCCAACGGCGCAGAGGTTCATGGTAAATTGATAAACAATAAATTTTCGAATGCTTTTAAAAATCGTACGGCCATACCGAATTGCTTTGGCAATAGAAGCAAAATTATTATCGAGAATCACAATATCGCCGGCCTCTTTGGCAACCTCTGTTCCGCTGCCCATTGAAAAACCGACGTCTGCGCGCTTAAGGGCGGGGGCGTCGTTGATCCCGTCGCCGGTCATGCCGGTGACCAGTGATTCCGCCTGCGCCAGGCGCACCAGCCGGCTTTTATCGGTGGGCAGGGCCCTTGCAATCACGCGCAGCTCCGGAAGGATTTCTGTAATCTGCCGGTCGGTCATGGCCGAGAGTTCCTGACTGGTAAGCACACGATTGGGGCCATGATCTTCCAGCAATCCGATGTCCCGGGCGATGGCAATGGCGGTATCCTTGCTGTCTCCGGTCATCATCACGACCTGAACGCCTGCCTGCTGCACTTCTTTGATCGCTGCGGGAACTTCCCTGCGGATATCATCGCGGATTCCAATCATGGCGATAAAGGTCAGATTTTCAAGCTTGCTTTTGGCGGTCAGCGTAACGGGCGAAACGGCAATGGCAAGCATCCGGATTGCTTTCATCGACAATACTTTGCGCTGTTCTTCGATCCCCGCGGGGGAGAAGGGCCGCCGCACTCCGTTTTCATCCAGATAATACCGGCAGGCCGCCAGAATTTTTTCGGGTGCGCCCTTCACCAGGATCAGATCGTCTTTGCCGGAAATATGCGCGGCTGAAAATTTGTAGGCACTGTCAAAGGGGACCGTTTCTTTTTTTACATAAGCCGGATTTCTGCTGTTCAGCGGCAAAACGCTTTCCAGCAGGGCGCGGTCGGTGGCATTTCCGCCCAGCGGCTTGCCGTCTGCAAGAACACAGCCGGTATTGTAGAGCGCCGAGAGCTCCAGTAATTTTTGCACCGGCGCGCTGCATTTTCGAGGGCGGTCTGTGCTTTTGCCGCTGCCTTCAATTACTTTTACAACCTGAAGCTTTCCCCTGGTCAGCGTTCCGGTTTTATCGGTAAAAAGGATATTCAGGCTGCCGGATGTTTCAATTCCAACCAGCTTGCGTACCATGACCTGATCTTTGAGCATGCGGAACATATTGGAGGAAAGCACAACCGTAATCATCATCGGAAGCCCTTCCGGCACCGCCATCACAACCACCGCGGTTGCCAGCGTAAGCGCATGCAGGATTCTCGGCACCCAAATAACCGGATGGGTAAAATCAGCGAGTGCAAGCTGAAGATTCATTCCATTATCGAGGAAAAAACTGTTGAACAGATCGGCAAAAGCAATCAGGATGGCGGCGATATATCCCAGCCTGCTGATGGTTTTGGCAAGTCCGTTCAGCCGCACTTTAAGCGGGCTTTCCGGCGTTTCTTCCTGAATGTCTTTTGCCATACTGCCGTAAAATGTATAATCGCCGATACGCTGTACCTCCATAATGCCTTCACCGGAGGTAATCACGCTGCCCTGGAAAAGCTGATTTTTATGAAGCAGATCCCAATCTTTGCTGCGCATCGTGAGCGGGAGCTTTTCCGCTTCGGCGCTTTCGCCGTTGAGTGCGGACTGATCTACATGCAGGCTGCCGGAAATCAGAATGCCATCGGCGGGGATTCGCTCTCCGGCCTGCAGCAATACAAAGTCTCCCACTACCAGCTCGGCAACAGGCAGAGAAGAGATCCCCCGGGCGCGCTGTACCCTGCATGATATATCGGCGGCGGAACGCTGCAATTCAATAAAGGCGGATTCACTTCCGTATTCCGAAAGGGTAGAGATAAAGGTCGCCAAAAAAATGGCGATCGCGATCCCCATGGCTTCAAACCAGTCTGCCTTTTGAAAGAGGAATAAAACGTTGATTGCCAGCGCCACCATCAGAATTTTGATAATCGGATCGCCAAAGCTGCTCAGAAACTGGCGAAAAAAACTTTTTCTTTTATGTTTTGTTAGGGTATTGGACCCGTATTTTTTGCGGGAAGCCCGCACCTGTTCTTCGGTCAGGCCGATGCCCTGCCGGCCGGATTTTATCTGCTCGCTCATGGAGGTGCTCCTTTGCTTTTGTCTTCACCTATCCATATGCACAAAACAGAGCAGTTATGAGTGTTTGTCCTTAACATATTTAAGAAGGAAGTTCGGTTTCAGCCGGTCACTCTTCTTTTTTAAGATTCCTGTTTTTTTAAGAAACCGATGCCGTACATCATTATGTCTTCCGACATTTTTGCGATTTCTTCTACGCTGCTGTTCATTCCCTCGGAAAGCCACTTTTGAAGAAGCCCGATGCATCCGGAGCTGATGAATGCATAAAAAAATTCAAGCTGCTTATGCGTGGCTCCCTTAAAGTATGAGGAATAGGTTTCGATGCACCGCTCCCGCCCGTAATTGATCAGTTTTGCAGCGAACTCCTTATCGCCATAGGGGCCTAGTGTTACGGTGCAGAGATCCGCATTTTCTTTCAAGCACTGAAAAATGCCGGTTGTAATTTTTAAAGGCGTAATATCATCCTGCGCGGTATTCAGCAGCGGCTCAAGCGCTTTTTGAAAGTCTTCCATCATATCCTGTTCCATTTTTTCCAGAAGATCGTAGATGTCGCTGTAATGCGTATAAAAAGTACCGCGGTTGATCCCTGCCTTTTCGCATAATTCTTTGATGGATATACTCTGAATCGGTTTTTGACCAAGCAGCTCTGTAAAGGCCCTGCGGATCAATAGCCGGGTTACTCTTGTGCGATGATCGTTTTTATTTTTATTCATGATAAAAGCTCCCTTCTTAACGGCTGTAAACTTTTTATGAATGCTGTTTATAAATCAACATGATGTGTTGTTTCTGTTGAAAATAATAGGATTTTTATAAATATTGCTCATTCCGATTTTCCATACTTTATAGTATACTACAATTGTAGTAGAAAATCAACAGAGTGTCGTGTATCTGAGAGAGGTGTTTGATAATGAAAAAAATGATCATCATAACCGGAGCCAGCGGGCATCTGGGCAATACGCTGATCCGAACGTTAAAAAATCGCGATTATCTGATCCGTGGTTTGATCTTACCGCATGAGAAGGCAAACCTTTTGCCGGGTGTGGAATATATCAACGGTGATGTGCGGGATCGTGAGAGCCTGCGGAAGCTTTTTAAAGATACGGATCAGTTTGAAACCTATGTGATTCATACGGCCGGAATTGTTGACATTTCAGAGCAGGTGACGCCGCAATTATATGAGGTCAATGTAAATGGCACACGAAATATGATTGCGCTTTGTAAAAAATATCATGTGAAGCGGCTGGTTTATGTCAGCTCCGTGCATGCGATTGCCGATCATAACCGCGATACGGTCATCCATGAGGCGGATCATTTTTCTGCAGACGAGGTAGTAGGGGGATACGCCAAAACAAAAGCGGCGGCAACGCAGGCTGTGCTGGATGCTGCGGAGCAGGGGTTAAACGCCGTAGTCGTGCATCCTTCTGGGATACTTGGCCCTTACGATCAATCGGGCAATCATCTTGTGCAGATGGTAAACGATTATATTCTCGGGCATCTGCCGGCCTGTGTGAAGGGCGGCTATGATTTTGTTGATGTGCGCGATGTGGCGGATGGCTGCATCCGGGCAATGGAGAAAGGGCGCAGCGGCGAATGTTATATTTTATCAAACCGGCATTATGAAATCCGGGATGTTCTGAAGATGGTGCAAAAGGTTTACGGCGGCCGCAGGCTGCCGGTGCTGCCTATGTGGATGGCGCGGGCTGCCGCACCGTTTATGCAGGCTTACGCAAAGATGAAAAAGGTGCGGCCGTTATATACCAGATATTCTCTGTTCGCCCTTTCAAGCAACGATAAGTTTTCGCACGACAAGGCTACAATTGAACTGGGCTACCGGCCGCGGGATCTTTTCCAGACGATTCGGGACACCGTGATCTGGGTAAGCCGCGGACACCAGAAGGGGATCCGCCGAAAAAAGGCTTTGAAAGCCTGATTAAAAACGCAGGAACTATCTTCGGATAGATCCTGCGTTTATTTTTATTTATATTTGACCGTTAAATGCAGATACAGAATGTATCCAACAGTGGCAACCAGAAGTTCTGTTGCCGGAAATGCACACCACACCCCTGTAATCCCGCCCATTCGGGAGAGCAGGAATGCCATGGGAATAATCAAAAGGAACCCACGCAGGAAAGAAATCGTTTGCGCCGGTCTGGAGCGGCCGGTAGAAGTAAAATAAATTGATAAAATGATATTGAACCCCGCGAACGGACACGCTGTAAAGTAAAAACGAATTCCTTCCACGGCGAGCGTTTGCAGCACCATGTTTTGTTCGCTGTTGAAAACATTTGCAATCTGCTGCGCGCCAAAAAACAGAATGGGGTAGAGCAGCGCTGAGATCACCAGCATGGCGATCAGGGCATACCGCAGCGTGACTTTAACGGCGGTATGGTTTCCGGCACCGTAGCTGCGGCTGAGAATCGGCTGTATGCCCTGGGCGATTCCGGTGTAAACGGCGATAATCACCAGAGATAGGTTTGCAACAACCCCATACGCGGCAACCCCAACATTACCCTGCAGGTGCAGAATAATGAAATTAAAAACAATCATCACAATTCCGGAGGAGACCTCTGCGAGCAAAGAAGGGAGTCCGCTGGAAAGGATCGAAACAATCGAACCTGCCGACAGCCTGCTTTTTATTAAATGAAACTGGTTTTTACCCCGGATCAGATGGGGAGAAAGGAGCAGTATGCTGATGACCGGCGCCAGCCCGGTTGCAAAAACCGCGCCGAAAATACCCATTTGGCAGGGAAAGATGAAAACCCAGTCTAAAACTACGTTTGAGAGGCTGCCGCCGATCATTGCCGTCATAGAGAGATGCGGCGCCCCATCGTTGCGCACAAAGCAGAGCAGCACGTTATTGATCAGAAAGGCAGGGGAAAACAGCAAGATTACCTGCAGATAAGTCTTTGACATATGAAAAACGGATTCATTGGCGCCTAAAAGCTTGATGAGGGGTGCTGAAAAGAACAGCCCTGCAATCATGAAAAAAATTGAAAAGGCGGCGGCCAGCCAAACGGTATAGGTAAAGATCCGGTTGGCACCGGGATCATCGTGTTTGCTTTTTAGAATAGAATACCAGGTTCCGCCGCCCATCCCAATCATCAGGCCACATCCGTGAATAAAGCTGTAAACCGGGATCGCCAGATTCAGTGCGGTCAGGCCGTTTGCCCCGAGACCCTTCGAAACAAAGTAGGTATCGGCCAATATATAACAGGAAAGGCCGATCATTCCCAAAACATTCAGCGAAGAAAAACGGATAAAATCTTGTAAATATTTTTGGTTCTTCATGGTGTTCCCTCCTTAAAGCCCGCTCGCCAAAGATCATGAAAAAGGGCAAAAATAAAGCGCTGATTATCGTATCTTCATCGGCCTAACGATACGAAATCAACGCAAAAAGCTACCCGGCGGCAAGCAAATGTTCTATTTTTTAGTATTATAGCAAACCGGCTCGGGCATGTCAAGAATGAAAATAAAAAAGGCCGGCGGAGCGAGGCGATGCTGTCAGCATGTATCAAACCTCCTTATCCGCCGGTCTTTTTTATTTATAGCTCTGCCTCTGCATTATGTAGAACAGCAGAGATGTTTTTAAGATTCAGCCTCATCTGCATCGTTTTTAGTGAGATGAACCGTTCCCTTCGGGTGTGCAAACGGCGCATAGAGGGAATACAGCTTCAGCGGTGTTCTGCCTGTATTGGTGATATTGTGCCAGGTGCCCGCCGGAATAATCACTGCGTCATCAGAATTAATATTTTTGCGGTAATGAAGCTGATCCTTTCTGGTGCCCATCTGCACCAGGGCCTGCCCGCTGATGATTCGGATGAACTGGTCGTTTTCGGAGTGATTTTCCAGGCCGATTTCCCCGCCAACCGGAATATTCATCAGGGTGAGCTGCTGATGCTTGCCGGTCCATACCGTTGAACGGAAAGCACGGTTGCGCAGGGCCTGCTGCCGGATGTTGAAGACATAAGGGAAAGGACCGTGATCAATGGTAGGATATATGCCGTGATTATTACCGATACGAAAGTTTTCGGTGTGTTGCCAATTTTTCTGCATATCGTTCTCCTTTCAAAACGCCTGATTTTCGCAGAATGCCTGCGAATGATACCTTATTATTTTACTATATGCGGTTGCCCCCGCGCGCGTCCTTGACATTAGAAGCGCCACGATGTTATAATCATTGCGGTTTTGAAAATAATGGCTATACAGGGAGGATAAAAAATGAAAGCATTTGTTGTGCAGCCGCCTTATCCGGAGCATGCGGAACAGTCGGAGCAAAACCTTCGATGGATTCTTTCTGAACTGGATAAATGCGATGAAACATGTGATTTGATTGTTCTTCCGGAGTATTGTAACGCACCGTCAGTTTATACCGGAGAAGAAATGCGTTCCTATGCGGCGCTGCTGACGCCGCCGTTGCTGGAGGCATGTAAAAGAACGGCGGTAAGATGTAAGGCGCTCTTATTTGTAAACGGTGTTTTTTTCTTTGAAGGAACACTCCGGAATACAACGCTCTGTTGGAATCGGAATGGGGAAATCTGCGGTCGTTATTTCAAACAGCATCTCCCGCAAAATGAAATTTTAATTAAGCAGGTTGACAATCGATATACTTTTTTCTATGACCGGCCTTATATTCTGGAAATAGAAGGGATTCGATTTGCCTTTTTAACCTGCTATGATTTTTATTTTTATGAGATGTTTTCTCATATAGCCATACAAAAACCAGATATTATCATTGGTTGTTCCCATCAGAGAAGCGATCCGCATGAAATTCTTGAAACGACCGGAAAATTTTTATCATATAACTGCAACGCTTATCTGGTACGCGCATCCGTCAGCATGGGGGAGGATGCCAGGTTTGGTGGCTGCTCAATGGTTACAGCCCCAAGCGGAGAACTGCTTTATAATATGAAAAATCGGATTGGCCATTTTGTTTGTTGCTTTGATCCTCACAAAAAATATCTGAAACCGGCAGGATTTGGAAATGCGCCCGCCGCACATGCGGACTATATGGAACAGGGCAGAACGCCATGGCGGTACCGGCCGGGTGGAAGTGCGATCAGCCCGAATGAAGAAAAATTGCCGTATCCGCGCATTTGTGCACATCGGGGGTTTAATACAATCGCACCGGAAAACAGTCTTCCGGCCTTCGGCGCCGCAATCGGGCTTGGGGCGGATGAGATTGAACTGGATCTTTGGGAAACTGCCGACGGGGCCCTGGTTGTTTCGCATGATTCAAGGGTAGATCGTGTATCCAACGGCACCGGAAAGATTCAAGAGCAAACGCTCGCACAGCTGAAAACCTTAGATACCGGCATGAAGACAAGCCCATATTTTGCGGGCCTTACCTTTATAACCCTTGAAGAGGTATTAAAGAAATTTTCCTGCCATACGATCATGAATCTGCATATCAAATCTGAACCCGGCGTATCATTTTCTCGTAAAACAATGGAAAAAATCGTGGATCTGCTTTATAAATACGATGCGGCGAAGCATTCATATATTGCCGGATTGGAGCCGGTTTTGGAAGCGGCGGTGGAGGTGGCGCCGAAAATCAGCCGGTGTATGCTCAGCGGCGATCGCAAATGGGAAATTGTTGAACGCGGTATGGCCTTCAATTGCCAGAAAGTACAGTTTTTCAAGCCGTATATCAATCAGGAACTAGTTGAACGGGCACATGCTGCCGGGATGCGGTGCAATGTTTTCTATGCAGACGATCCGGATGAGGCAGAGCAATATTTTCAGATGGGTGTAGATACCGTACTGACCAACAATTATCTGGCGATTGATCTTCGAAGAAAAAAATTGTATCGTTAAATATCGTATGATCAAAAACGCCGGCGCTTCATGCACCGGCGTTCGTTTATCAATCCGTTTCTGTTTCAAAAAGGTTCCAGGGAACCGGAGTGATTTTGTTTTGGTTGATCAGTTCATCAATATGAAGCAAAAGCGGAAACTGATCCGCCTGCACGCGGTTCTCATCAATCATTTCCCGCACAAAAAGCGCAGTACGGGATGCGATGACAATGGATTCCAGCGTAACGCCGCGCAGGGTTTCCATGGCCTGCTTAAAAGGAATTCCCTGCCCAAGAAGCGTTCCGATCCGGCGCGTTCTGCCGCCGAAAACCGTGACATAGAGATCCCCGGCCCCAAGCGCGATGTTGGAAGGATCCCCGCCGCAAAGCTCCAGCAGCCGGAGCATTTCCTTTACCGACTGCCCGAAAAGCGCCGCCTGAGAATTATAATGCTCCACTTGCTGTTTTTCTCTTTTATAAGACATTCCGATTGCAAGTGCAACGCCAAGCGCATAAGCGTTTTTCAAGGCTACTGCGCACTCTACGCCGCGCACGTCGGTAGAAATACTGATGTGATAATAATCGGTTTCAAAAAGTGATTTGATCCACCGAAGCTGCTCCGGATCTCTGCCGCAGAAAGTTACTTCAGTAGGATCACGGTCTGCCAGCTCATAGCTGGTGCATGGCCCGCCGACTGCATTAAAAGAAATGGTGTTCTCCGATGCGGCTTCATAAACCTCCGGATAGGAACGTAAGCCTCCGTGAGGCGTATTGACCATCCCTTTTGTGATAGAGAGCACCGGAAGCGTTTTTGGAATTTTAGGAATGATATTTTCTATAAACCAGGTAAGGCCAAAGGAAGAAACACCGCCGATTAAAAGATCTGCGTCTTTCATTGCCTGCTCAAGCGCTTCGATCTGGTAATAGGAGATTCCTGCGGGGAGTTTGCGTTTGAGGGTAAGATGTTCCCCGGTATTTTGAGCGTGCTTTATAATTTCCCGATCCAGCGGGGTGCCGACAATACGGATCGTATGGCCGTTTTCCGCCGCAGGAATTGTAATGGCGGAACCCATCATTCCTGCGCCTACAACTGTGATGATTGCCATGCCGTTCAAATCCTTTCTTTTTGTTGATCTGTTCTTGCACATCGCATTGAACTATGGTATAACTATAGAAAAGATGAAAATGTTTGTCAATGTGCGGCGGAAATTTTGAGAAAAAAGCATTATATTTTAAAAAGTCGATCAAAATCAAACAATAATAAACAAGGAGAAACAGGAATGATCCAATATCAACGGCAGGATGAAATTCTTTCAAAACTGGAACAGCAGCAAACCATGAGCGTAAAAAAGCTGGCGCGGCTGCTCTATACCAGTGAGGCAACGATCCGGCGTGATTTAAATACACTGGAACAGATGGGCCTGGTATACCGGATATACGGCGGCGTTGTTTTGGCCAAATACGCCAATCACGATATGCCGCTTTTTGTGCGCAGGCAGGAGAATGCCGAGGAGAAAGACCGGATTGCGGCAGAGGCGGCTGCAATGGTTCCGGATGGTGCAACGATTTTGCTCGACGCCTCTTCCACTGTTCAGCATATGGTGAAATATTTATTTGGGCGGAAGGGGCTTACGGTAATTACCAATTGTCTGAAGGTTATTGAAAAACTTTCCGAGAGCAAGGTGGAAGTACTCTGCACGGGCGGACGTTTTTTACCGGATAACGCGGCCTTTGTGGGGTATCAGGCCGAGGAAATGCTGCGTGGCATACAGGCGGACTACGTATTTTTTTCCAGCCAGGGGATTACGCTGGAAGGCGACATCTGCGATAATTCAGAAGCGGAAACGGCTGTGCGCCGGGTGATGCTGGATCGGGCCGGTCAAAAGATTTTTCTCTGTGACAGCTCTAAAATCGGCCGCCGCGGGCGTTATTGCGTATGCCGGGCGGAAAAGCTGAATCGTATGATCAGCGAAGCGGCGCTGCCGGAACAGCTTGCAGAAAAGGTGCGGGGTGCAGGAAGCGGTCAATAATAAAAGGATTTCCGGTATAAAAGCCGGAAATCCTTTTATTATTGATCGGCAATCTGGTTGTCTGCAAGAATTTCAGGGTGATATTTGAGGCTGTCGGCATCGGTGATTTTTCGGATCACCCGGCAGGGAACACCTGCAGCAAAGGATTGATCCGGGATATCTCTGGTAACCACGCTTCCGGCCCCGATCACACAGCCGTTTCCGATTTTAACACCGGGACAAACCGTAACATTGGCGCCGAACCAGCAATCATCTCCGATCCAAACGGGTTTGGCATAGCAAAGGTGTTTTATATTGCCGTCTTTATCCAGCATTTCCCTGCGTTCTTCGGCGACCATCGGATGTACGGGCGTAACGATGGTTACATTCGGGCCGAAATTGCAGTGATCGCCGATAGTGACTTCTGCATCATCCTGAATGGTCAAATTAAAATTTGCGAACAGGTTTTTCCCTATTTTTGTATGTTTTCCGTAATGAAAGTAGATCGGCCCCTGAAAGAAGGCGCCGTCTCCGAGGGAACCAACAATCTCATGGATAATCCGGTTGCGCTTTTCGGTTTCATCTTCATAGGTAGCATTGTAATCTAGATTCAAACGATGGGTCTTCAGTTTTATAGCCCGGAGTTCCGGATCGGCCGGACAAAAGAGAATACCCGCCTTTATTTTTTCTTCTTCGCGCATAGAAAGACCTCCGTAGTATTCCGTTTCGTTATTATGGATTATTTTATCGCAAATTGCGGCGTTTTTCAATAGGGGAAATTGCGTATTTTGACTTTTGCTTCTGGTTTTGATATACTTGAAAAAAAGGAAAGAGGTGTTACGATGTCTTCAGTCAAGGGAAAGCTTTTTGAATTTTTTGTTTATAAACTGCTTATTTTTTGCAGATTCCAACCGGTGGTGAAGGATGGCCTTCTGGTTTATAATGGGCCGGCCGGCACTATGCTTCAGGGGCTGGGGCAGCCGCATAATGCGGATGTTCTGCTTACCCCGCCCTTTCAAACGCCGTTTTATTTTCCAACAAGACTGTTGATTGAGTGCAAATGCTGCGAAATGGAAATCGGCCTGCCGGTGATTCGCAATGCGCTCGGTTTACGCGAGGATATCAATCATTTTGAGATTGTAACCGAAGAAATTCTGAAAAGCCGGAGATCTGCAAGATCGGCAGGCTGTATCAGCTATCCCATGCAGCGGTATCACTACCAGGTTGCGGTTGCTTCTATGAGCGGCTTTAAATCTACGGCAATCTCTTTTGCACAGGCGCATAAAATTCCTCTTATTTCTTTTTATCACAGCCTGCTTTTCGAAGATATTCAGGCGTGTATTTCAGAACTGGAATACTACGCGCAACAGGATGAGGTCTTTGCAGAAAAATTGCTTGATTTGCTGAAACGCGAGATGAATGCGCCCGATAGAGATTTCTATTTTGAAGATTCATACGGAAATATCGCAATGGAATTTTTCAATAGAGTATCGGCTTACCGGCACCTGATTACAATAGGCTTGCTGGAGGACGGAACCATTTTGTTTTTAGTGCGGGCGGAAGACACCGCCGCTCAAGAAGGCGGCGAACAGTATGACGATGGATATACCATTCATTGGAGCACAGAATCAAAGGCCTGGGAACTGCATGATCAAAACCGGAGATATTATTTTGAACTGCCCAGGGCAATCCTGGAAGAGTGGAAAAGATCCATAGTGGAAAAGCGGCATGCCGCATTGCAGATTAAACGGGACTATTTTTCCAGAATCATTCTTTTTGAAGGCAGTACCCGGCAGGGGAGTGGGCGGGAAGAGATCAAAACCATCTATCTTTCCGAAAAATTTATGCAGGAGGCCGAACAGGAATTAGAGTAATTATCTTCTTTGCAGTCTTAGGAGGTATTGATGATCATCAAGGCAGCAATCAAAGAAAGGCATACGGTGCGCAAATACACGGATCAGGCGATCGCGGATGATTTTGTTGGATTGCTGCAAGCAAGAATAAAAGAAAATAACAAAAATTACAGCTTGAATATGGCGTTGGTTACCGGCAATGCTGAAGGGATCTGGCGGTCAAGCCACTCATCCGCTTCCCTGTGTTCGTAAAAGATATATGTTTCTTTTTCCGCATATTGGCTGAGCAATTCCAGTACGACCGGGCGGTTCTCCTTTTTATATCGCCGCACTTCTGCCACCAGCCCGGGATCATCTGCGCAGAAAATCTCTTTGTTCCCGGATAATGCGCTTGCAGAAATTTAGCGAAATTTGCGATGACACTTTTTCCCCAGCAGCCGTCTTTAACTCTGCTGCTGACATATGCGCCACTGTTCTCATAGCGGTTGATGCTGGACTGCGTGGAGCCGATCACGTCGGCGAATTTTGATTGGGATAAACCAATGCCTTCCCGCAATGTGCGAAGGCGC
>QAKW01000087.1 GCA_003343605.1 Clostridiales bacterium | reverse complement strand
GAAGACAAAGGCTCCGGGGGAGCGTTTGTCCGGCCCGTGGTGCGCAGCCCGGTACCGAACCGCGAGGCGGTTGGGTGGGCAAGCAGGACGGCGGCAAAGCCGCAGTGTCCCTGATGGTGCACCACGTCGCCGCAAGCTACATTTGCTTGCGGTGACTTTTTTATTATGAAAAAAGTCACCGGTGCGCTGATTCCGCTGCGTCTCCTCATCCCCAAAAAATCTTGCGATTTTTCGGGGGCCCCGTCTTTATAAGCAAAGTACGCTTTGCTCCGTTTTCTTTTGCAAAGAAAACATCCGCCCGCTCCCTTGCTCCTCCTCATTCGCAAAAAGTCACGCTCGGCGGCCCTGTTTGGTTGTAAACGCCCGCACAACGGGCCGCTGTCGCTACCAACTTTTTGCGAGAAGAAGACAACGGCTCCGGAATTTATATGGAAAAACTATGCGGTTCATAAATTGGCGGTAAATGAACAAAATATGTGCCGACAATAGCGATCTGTTTATCGGGGGGATTTCTCCAAAAGGAGAAATCCCCCTTGATATTTAACTTGACAAAAATAAGACCGTTCGGTATACTTATAAAGTCCGATTTCGGTTTTTGAGGGAGGCGCTGTATGAGAAAGGTTCGTGAACATTGCAGGCAGTACAACTGTATTTATTATAAGTATAGTGAATTATATCACGATTTGGCTGCAAAGTATGGTTTTTCAGACACGCAGTACTGGCTGCTGTATACTCTTTATACCGGCGATGAACCGGTTACACAGAATGAACTGGCGATTGCACTTTGTACACCGAAGCAAACGGTTCATTCCGCGATCACAAGGCTTGTAAAAAACGGTTATTTAACGCTGACGCAGCGCCCTGGCCCGCGGAACAACAAGGCTGTTGCACTAACGCAGGCGGGCGAAGCACTTTGCAATCGCTGTGTGAAACCGTTGGTGGAAGCGGAAGAACACGCGATGGCAAAAATATCTTTGGAAGAAAGAGAGCTGTTTTTGGCGGTCTATGAAAAACGGTTTAATTTTTTTCAGAAAGAAATTACGGCTATCCTGGAGGAAAACAAATAATTATGAGCAACCAGAGCAAAAACCTCAGAAAATATATTATTCCATCGATGGTAAGCAATGCGGCTTTTTTTATTCTGACCATTGTTGACGGAATGTTCGTTGGCAACGGTGTTGGGATTGACGCCCTGGGAGCTGTCAGCCTGGCGATGCCCTTTGTTATGTTGGTTGGCGCTGTTTCTGTTCTTTTTACCATCGGCGGCGTGGCCGTTGCCGCTATCCGCTTAGGGCGTGGCGATGATCGCGGGGCAAATCAGGCGTTTATGCATTCCACGGCGGTCATTATCGCTGTATTTGCCGTACTTTCTTTATTGGGAACCGCTTTTTCCAATCAGGTGGCAACCATACTCGGGGCCAATGCAACTTATCATCAGATGGTTTCGGCGTATGTGTTTTGGTATTCGTTCTTCCTGATTCCGGCGGGGCTTTTTACTTGTCTTGCAAATTTCTGCCGTAACGATGGGGATCCAAAGCTTTCCACAATCGCTTCTCTGGTGTGTACGGGAGCAAACATATTCGGTGATTGGCTTCTGGTTTATCCATTACAGAAGGGGATCGGCGGCGCAGCTTTTGCAACAGGCGCTTCGCAGGTGTTGGCCGTACTTATTTTGCTGACGCATTTTCTGCGTAAGAAAGGGAAGCTCCGGATCCGGACGTTTAAGGTGGAGTTTTCTCTGTACCGAAAGATTCTGCTGCGTGGACTTCCTGAAATGGTATCGCAGTTTGCGGCCCCTATTACAACCTATTCCATGAACCTCGTTTTGATTGGAATTGGTGATGCGTATGTAAATGCATTTTCTGTTATTGGATACGCCGGTTCCCTGTTCGCTTCTCTGATGTATGGACTTTCAGGGGGGCTTCAGCCTCTTTACGGGCAAAGTTACGGCGCGAAAGATGAAAAGAGCCTGCGTTATTATCTTAGAAATGGCCTGACGATGAGTATCATCGGAGGCATCGGCCTGTTTGCCCTGACCTTCTTGATCGGGAAGCCGATCTGTATCATTTTCGGTGCGGATGCGGCAGCGGTAGAAATTGTGGCCCAATCTCTGCCGAAATACTGTTTGAATTATGTATTTGCGGCCTCCAGTGCGGTAATTGCATCCTATCTGTTTTCAACCAAAAGGACACCGTATGCGGTTTTGCTCAATGTGTGCCGAAGCATGGTATTGAACTTTCTTTGCATCAACATTCTTCCATTGGTTTTCGGGGAGGGCTTCGTTTGGTATACTGTTGCGGTTGCGGAGGCTATCTGCCTTATTATTGCGCTGGTGCTCTGGAAAATTTCTGAACGGCAGGGCATTATTTATAAATAACGAATCTGCCTGGAAAATTGCAGTATTGAAGCCTACGAAACTGGAAAGAAAAAGGAACCAACTGAAATTGGTTCCTTTTTTATTGAAGCCGGCTTTGAAACGCAACCGCTTTGCCGAGTATGCGAACATGGCGCAGCTCTTCGCCAATATAGATCAGCGGCGCATAGCGCGGATTTTCGGCGTTTAGCGAAAGCTTTTCATCTTTCGGATAATAATAAACCCGTTTGAGTGAGGCGTCTTCATCCACGATAACAGCGGCGATCTCTCCATTATCCACCATGGGCTGCCTGCGGATAAAAACCAGATCTCCATCCATGATCCGGGCGCCCTGCATACTATCCCCCCTGGCTCTGATGCAAAAATCAGCACTTACGCCGGCACCGGTATTCAGGCAACATTCCCGCCCGCCGGGTGTAAAGACCGGCTCTCCGCCGGAAACCTCCTCCAGGAGAGGAAGCCGCCTGATTTCAGGTGCGGCGGAATCTTCCCGCAGAATCACGCCGGTTTCTTCTGATTTTATAGGCTGGTGAACCGATTGAAGCCATTCATTTTTGTTTTTAAATTCTGATTTTCCCAGTAAATAATCAATATCCACCTTAAAATAATCTGCAATCGCCGCAACGGTATTGAAGCCCGGCTCCCGTTCGCCCCGTTCATACATATTGACACTGCTTTTGGAAACACCGATAAAGCCGGCAAGTGCATTTTGGGAGAGATGCTGATCAGACCGCAATTTTTTTAAGCGTTCGGCAAATGGGTTCATTTCTTACTTCCTCCTTCGGCAAAATTATACACGAAAAGTGTTTACACGTCAAGAAAAAAGCACGAAAAGTATCTATATTTGGAAATTTTTACAGATTATTCAAAAAAGTTACTTGACAGGTGATTACTACAAGTGTATAATGTGCACATAACGTGTGTATCTAAAAATATTGGACGTAAGGAAGAGGGGATTAAAATATGAAGCTCAGGCGATATAAACCGGAGGATTGCGCGGAGACTGCTCGGCTATTTTATGAAACAGTTCATCGGGTGAATGCCCGCGATTATACGCCGGAGCAACAAAACGCCTGGGCACCGGAGCCGGCCGCTACGGAAGCGTGGAATGATTCACTTATGCAGCATGACAGTTGGGTGGCAACAGAAAATGGCAGGATTATTGGCTTTGCCGATATGGATCCCACCGGATATCTCGACCGTCTTTATGTAAGGCATGATTTTCAGAGGCAGGGGGTTGCAAAGGCGCTTTGCGATCTTCTGGAAGATCGATTTCAGGGATCCCGGATTTCCACCCATGCTTCCATCACGGCTAAAGGCTTTTTTGAACATCGCGGTTATCGGGTCATCCGGGAGCAATTTGTAGGACGTGCGGGTGTGCAGATGAAAAATTATATTATGGAAAAAGACCGGGAAAATCCGCAGGATCCACAAAAAGGCGCCAAAAACAAGGTTTTAGTATAAAAAACTAAAATAATCAAGGAAAAACTTCGTTTTTTGAATCATAGACAAGATTCGACAACATTATTCGAATTAATTTGGTATCATTTGGTTGAAAGGGGCGAAAAGAAACAACGCCCCAACGAGGAGGAGTACATAAAATGCTAAACGAAACCTTTGAGAAAATGACGCTGGTGCTGCTGCAGACCGATGAAGAGTCGGCGCGGTACAACCGGGACCGTTTTACGGAACTGGGGATGGAAGTACTGGGCGTTTGCGGCAGCGGGCTGGATGCGGTAAGAGTTATTACCGAACTGCAGCCGGACGTTGTGCTGATGGATAGCTTTCTGCCGGGGCGCAGCAGCTACGAGGTAATTGAAAGCCTCAAGAGCGTTGGGTACCGGAAAAATACGGTTCTTGCGGTAATGTCTCAGGTGCCCAACGACCGGCTTGCACAGCAGGTGATGGACGCCGGCGGAGATTTATTTATTCTGCCGCCGCTGGACTATCAGTTTATTCGGGACCGCTTCATGGCAATTATTGATAAAAAACGCGCCGGAGTAGAAGAAATACCGGATGACGGCCGCTTTGAGCTGGAGCGGTATGTGGCAGATCTGATGCATGAGGTTGGCGTACCGGCACATATCCGCGGCTATGATTATATCCGGGATTCCATTCTCCTTTCGCTGGAAAACCGCAATATGCTCAAAGCCATCACCAAAGACCTTTATCCTACTGTAGCAAAAAACAATAATACCACGGCCTCGCGGGTGGAAAGAGCCATCCGGCATGCCATTGAGGTAGCCTGGGGCCGTGGAGATATCGATACACTGAATTCCATTTTCGGGTTCACGGTAAAAAGTTCTAAGGGAAAACCGACCAACGGTGAATTTAACTCCATGCTGACCGAACGGATCCGGCTCGACCGGAAAATTGCTTCTTAAAGCAAATAAAAACCGCCTGCTTTCACAGGCGGTTTTTTGGTTTTTAAAGCGCCGCGGCACGGCCGCTTTCTTCGAGCTGGGCGGTATACAGGCTGTAATACAGCCCTTTCTTTTTCAGCAGCTCTTCATGGGTGCCTTTTTCCTGAATGCCCTTATTGGCAATATAAAGAATCTGATCGCAGCTTGCAATCGTGGAGAGGCGGTGCGCAATAATGAACGAGGTGCGCCCCTTGAGCAGATTGGCAATACCCTGCTGCACCAGCTTTTCCGTTTCGGTATCGATCGAAGAGGTGGCCTCATCGAGGATCAGAATTGCAGGATTGGAGAGAACCGTCCTGGCAAAGCAGATCAGCTGGCGCTGGCCGCTGGAAAGCACAGAGCCTTTTTCATTGACTACGGTATCGTATCCGTTTTCTGTATGGATAATAAAATCATGCGCACAAACGGTTTTGGCCGCGCGGATAATTTCATCATCGGTGGCATCCAGTTTTCCATAACGGATATTATCGCGGATGGTTCCGGTGAAAATAAAGCTGTCCTGCAGCATGATGCCCATCTGGCTTCGGAGTGAGCGCAGCGTTGCATGGCGGATGTCATGGCCGTCCAGCAGAATTTTGCCTTCCTGAATATCGTAAAACCGGCAAAGGATATTGACAATCGTGCTTTTCCCCGCGCCGGTCGGCCCTACCAGCGCAATGCTCTGGCCCGGCTCAACGTGAAGATCCAGATGCTCCAGAATCTGAATGCCCTCTTCATAGGCAAACGTTACATCCTGATAATCTACCTGCCCGGAAATCGGCGGGAGATCTTTGGCATCGGGTTCATCTTTGATATCGATTTCTTCATCCATCGTATCAAAAATCCGCTCCAGATAAGAGCCCGTATTGATCAGGCTGTTATAAATATTCGCAATCGACTGGATCGGCCCCCAGAACCGCCCGGCATAAGAAGCCATGGCGATGATCACGCCTGCGCTGTAATTTTCTTTGGTAAAGAACATCACCGCCATCAGATATAAAAAGCAGGTGACAAAGCGGGTGATATTCTCAATCAGCACCGGCATCAGCAGATTGATCCGGGCCGCCTTCATAAACGCTTTATTCAGCTGATTCAGCAGGTTTTTAAAGATTCCGCGGTTGACCTGCTCGCGGTTGAAGGCCTGCGTGATCTGCATCCCGTTGATGGATTCGCTGATATAGGCGGTTGTATTGGAGTTTTTGGCGCTCCAGTTGGTCCATGCCCGGCGCTGCCGCCCTTTGATGAGCACAAGATAAAGAATCACAAAGGGAAGGCCGGACATAACGCAGAGTGTAAGCTTCGGGCTGAGCGACAGCATAAAAAACAGGATGAAAAAGATCGACAGCCCCTGCACAACAATGTTGATCAGGCCGTTGGAGAGAAAATCGGCTACATTATTTACATAATGCACCACCCGGATCAGGATTTTCCCCCGGGGGCGGCTATCGAAATAATTAAACGAGAGCTTTTGAATATGGCCGAAAATATCCACCCGGATTTCATGAATAATTTCATGCCCGGCCCGGGATGTGAGCAGAGACTGGAAAAAGGTGCAGAGCTCCGCAAGGCAGGAAGTAATAAAATAAAGAACGGCAATCAGGATCACTGCCCGGATATTCCCCTCCGGGATGAAGCGGTCGATGATTGTTTTGGTATAATACGGGCCGAGAAGACCGAAAAGAGTTGCCAGTATGCTGAAAATCAATCCGCCGATCAGCAGCTTGATGTTATGCAGCACATAGGGTTTGCAGCGTACAAGGTTTTTAATATTAAACGGGGTTTCCAGCTCTTCATCCACCCCATAGGTATTGCGTTTAGCCATGGATCTCCACCTCCTCATTCTGGCGGCTGATGCGGTAGATCTCCGCATAGTATCCATCCTGAGCCAGCAGCTCTTCATGGGTGCCCCGCTCGGTAATCGCACCGTTTTGCAGAATAATGATTTCATCTGCATCGGTCACGGAGGAAATGCGCTGGGCTACAATAATTTTGGTTTTGTTGGTTATTTTGCGCAGCTCCGCTAAAATACTCACTTCTGTTTCCATATCGACAGCAGAAGTTGTATCGTCCAGAATGATGACGGAGGAATCCTTGGCCACGGCGCGCGCGAGCGCGATCCGCTGGCGCTGACCGCCGGAGAGCCCGATGCCCCGTTCACCGATGATGGTATCGTAGCCATCGGAAAGTTTTTCAATAAAATCGGCAGCCTGTGCCGTTTCAGCCATCGCGCGCACCGTTTCCTCCGGCATTTCAGGATTGGAATAGGCGATGTTGCTGTCGATCGTATCGGAGAAAAGAAAGACATCCTGCGTGGCAATGGCGATTTCACGGCGCAGCTTTTGCAGATCGACCTTGCGGATATCCACACCGTTTACGTAGATCGCCCCCTCCGTGGGGTCGTAGAGCCGGATCAGCAGAGAAATCAAAATGGTTTTCCCCGCGCCGGTCGGCCCCATGATGGCCAGTGTTTGCCCCTCGCGAACCGTCAGATTGATATTGCGCAGGATCTGATGGCCGCTCAGCTCCAGGGAAACATTGCGGAATTCAATGGTTTTCAGCCGGCCGTGTTTGCTCTGCAGGGAAAGGCTGTTCTCCACCTCCGGCTCGGTGGTATAAAGATCATAGACCTTCTGCGCCGAGACCATAACCTGCTGGGTCTGGCTGATCAGCGTGGTAATGGTACGGATCGGTTCCTGCAGATTGAAAACAAAGGAGTTGAAAACAGTCAGCGCACCGATCGTCATTTCTCCGCGGATCACATAGACCGCCGCAATACATAGGCCAAAAATCGCCATCAGGCTGCTGACCAGATGCAGCGGCGTAGAAACAAACAGCCTTTTTTTGGTATTATCAACGGCGGTCTCCCGATAGTCTTCACTGATGGAGCCCAGCCGCCCGTTTTCATAATCCTCCCGGGCAAAGGCCTTGACTACCCGGTAAGCACCCAGATTTTCGTTTACATAGGTGTTCATATCGCTGAATTTATCCCGCAGCCGGCGGTGCAGGAAACGGGTATAGCGGTAAATAATGGCGCTGAGTACGGCGATGACCGGCAGAAAAACCGTAAGAATCAGCGTGAGTGTAGAATTATAATAAAAAAGCATATACAGGGTAAAAATAAACAACGAAATGCTTTTAATCCAGTTATAGGACTGATCCCGGATCAGGGATTCGATCAGGCTTACATCGGAGGTCAGATTGGCGATCAGCTCGCCGCTGGGCATTTTGGAATAAAAACCTGCGCTTAAGGTTTGCAGCTTATCGTAGAGCGCAAGGCGGACCTTCGCGCCGGTATTTACACTGATCTGATGCAGGCCGTAATGCACCATATAGCGAATGCCGGTAGAAAAAACGGAAACGATTGCAACGGCGAGAACATAGCGGATCAGCCGGTCGTTGCGGCTGGTATCGGCGGTGATTCTCAATATGGTTTCCAGCCAGGTAAACTGCCCTGTCTGATAAAGAACATGATCCACAAGGTTGCCGATAATAATGGTTGGAAGCAGGGCAACCGCGCCGATAATAATAACCACAAACAGGTAAAAAAAGAATAGAAACCTTCTTCCCCGCATATTTGCGAAGATAAAACGAACTGCTTTCATAATAAAAGGTTATGACGGGCGCACGGCATTTTTCCAGCAGAAAAATGCGGCTCGTTTCTTAGCTGCAGCTGGCGCCCCGATCGTTTGCAGCCAGGAAAACCCTTTTACCAACAGTCACTGAATCACACGTTTTAACCCCCTCGCATGTTCAATTCAATGCCTATTATAATAGACGAATTTATTTTTGCAACCCCTTTTCTTCATTTTCGTTAATTTTTTTCAATTGGGTTAATTTTCCCGGCAGGTGCTTTACAAAGTCCATTTCATATTATATAATAAGCATGGAAATATCGGGAGGCGAAAAGGAGATAAAAACAATTTGGTTTCTGAAAGAGAATTTTTTGCCGGGCT
This sequence comes from Clostridiales bacterium, assembly GCA_003343605.1. Taxonomy (GTDB): domain Bacteria; phylum Bacillota; class Clostridia; order Oscillospirales; family QAKW01; genus QAKW01. Next base: position 11,032 of record QAKW01000087.1, on the reverse strand, counting down.
CTACGGCGATGCATTGCAGCCGATTCTGATCTTTAACGCAGCGGAACGGCTGGTTTTCAGCACTGCCGCGGCGGCGGATTTGCTCAACCGTCTTGGAGAGGCGGATGGGGCAAGCCTGATTTCGCCGACCGTACACATGGAGATGGAACGTTGCCTGATGAAAAAATGCGGCGCAACGGTTCCGGTCAACCGCAACGATCACCTGCTGACGCTTTTTTTGGTGCCCTATATGTTTGCGGGAAAAGATTACTTGGTGATGCATGTGGGAGAAAAGCCGGTTTCTCTTGAAGGGGAAGACCTTAGGCGGATGTTCCGGAATTCTCAGGGAAAGCTGGCGAGCTATCTGAATGAGATTTACGGAATCGCGCAGACCATCGGTCTGGATACCCCGGAAGGAAAAGAAATCGGCGTTGCAGTCCGCAGAATTCTCAGGATGTCGAACCATCTTTATCAGAGCCTGGACGGGCAGGGAAAAATCGAATACCGCATTCCGATGGAGATCGGCGGCTTTGTGGCCGGGTTTATCCGGAATTTGAATGAAGTGGATCACCGGATCCGTATCTTCGCTGTAATCAACGAAGCGGAGCTTTATGTGCGGATGATGCCGGAGGATATGGAGCTGGTTTTAGGCACGCTTTTAAGCAATGCGATTCGTTTCGGCGGGGAAGAAATTTCGGTTCGGATCCGCCGGGAAGGCGAGAAGGTGTGGCTGACGGTATTTGATAACGGCCCGGGGGTTCAAAATCCGGAACGGCTCTTTGAATGGGGATACCGTACACGGGATAAACAGGGCCGCAATGGATTGGGCTTTAGCCTGCCGATGGCCAAGAAACTGCTGGAGCAGCAGGGCGCGGAGCTGCTTTATGAGCATGCTGATGAAGGGACGAGTTTCCATATTGTGATGGATCGGGAAGAGATGCCCGCCGGGCGTATGGCGGAATGGACTGCGGAACCGCTGGAAAACAGTCTTTCGCAGATTCGGATTGAAATGAGCGATCTTGTAAAGGAGTAAGGAGTATGAAGGTATTGGTTACGGGCGGTGCCGGATATATCGGCACCCATACGATTGTAGAATTGCTGAACGCCGGGGAAGAGGTGGTTGCTTTTGATAATTTTTATAACAGCAAGCCCAAAGCCCTTGAGCGGGTGCGGGAAATCACCGGCAAGGATTTTAAATTTTATGAAGCGGATATGCTTGATCCTCAGGCTATGGACCGGATTTTTGCTGCTGAAAAAATAGATGCGGTCATTCATTTTGCCGGGCTGAAAGCGGTGGGAGAGAGCTGCCAGAAGCCCTGGCTCTATTATCATAACAATATAGTGGGTACACTGAACATTCTGGATTCCATGAAGAAATATGGTGTAAAGCAGTTTGTATTTTCTTCATCGGCAACGGTTTACGGAGATTCAAAGGTGGTTCCGGTTAAGGAGGATTTCCCCACCAGCGCAACCAATCCCTATGGGCAGACCAAGCTGATGCAGGAAGTCATGCTGACTGATATTGCAAAGGCCGAGCCGGATATGACGGTTACACTGCTTCGCTATTTCAACCCGGTCGGTGCGCATGAGAGCGGCTTGATCGGCGAGGATCCCCAGGATATCCCCAATAATCTTACACCCTATATCTCTCAGGTGGCGATCGGCAAGCTCAAGCAGCTTTCCGTTTTTGGCGACGATTATCATACGCACGATGGAACCGGCGTGCGTGATTATATCCATGTAGTGGATCTGGCCCGGGGCCATCTGAAGGCCCTGCAGGCGCAGAGCGGAAAAACCGGCGTTTTTATCTATAATCTGGGAACCGGCGAGGGTTACAGTGTTTTAGATGTTGTGCATGCGTTTGAAAAGGCAAGCGGTGTGAAAATCAACTATAAAATCGCGCCCCGCCGCCCCGGGGATGTAGAAGCCCTCTATGCCGATACGGAAAAGGCAAAGCGCGAACTCGGATTCGTGGCCGAAAAAAATCTCGATGATATGTGCCGGGATCTCTGGAACTGGCAGCGGAAAAATCCGAACGGTTTTGAATCGTGAATAAAAAACAGAGGCTGCAGCCGGCAGCCTCTGTTTTTTTAGGAAAGCCCCAGATAATTGAGGATCCCATCGTAAATTGCCCGGGCAAAGCCTTCGGGATCATCCACCATTTTCTGCACGTCTTCCGCGTTGGTGATAAAGCCCAGCTCCACCAGCACCGCCGGCATCTGTGTTCTGCGCAGAACATAGAGTGAAGGATTGGTTTTTACGCCCAGGTCCTTCATGCCCATCTCTGAAACGATTGCATTCTGAATCGATTGCGCCAGATCCCAGGCGGCGCCGCTATCGCTATAGGTATAAACCTCTGTGCCGTTTGCGGCCGGATTGGTGGAGGCATTGGCATGAATGCTGATAAAATAATCGGCAGGCCATTCATTTGCGATGCGCACACGCTCCTGCAGGCTGGTGGAATTGGAGGTTCCCAAAACCTCGGTGGGGGTATTGCGTGTCATCTTTACCTCGAAGTTTCCATTGTCCCGCAAAAGCTGGGCGAGATCCTGCGCCACCTCGAACACCAGATCCTGCTCCCGGTATCCGAAGCCTTCCGCACCGGCATTGAAGCCCTGCGGGTTATGGCCTGGATCAATCACGATTTTAATTGCCATATGTAAAAACAACTCCTTTCCGTATTTATATAATATGGAAAGGAGTGTTGTTCTATGACAGTTTCAGAAAACCTGCAGTTTTCCGTCCTGGGTGCAGGTTGCCAAAAAAACTTTGGAAACGGGTGATTGATTCTGTGCGGAGAGCTGCTGTGTGAGCCATTTTTCCTCAAAGCCTTTTCGTTTGAGATTCTGGTGTAAAATTACACCATCCACCACCACTTCCAGCGGCAGATCTTCTTTGGGCGGCTGTATTTCCAAATCCTGGGGCGTGGCCGGGCGGTTGAGCGGCTTGGGAGAGCAGCTAATTCTGCCGTTGGGCTCCAAAAACGCCGCATCCAGCTGGGAAACATCGAAATAACCCTGCTGGCGGCATTGAGAGAGGAACTCGTGCAGATCGATATTCCCTTTTTTGAAGGATTCCCGGCAGAGCTTGCCGTTTTCCATTAGCACCAGCGGCTTGCCGGAGATCAGGCCTCTGAGGCGAATGGAATGCTCGGTGATTTTGGAAAGGAGAATAACGAACGCCACATATACGACCAGCGCGGTCAGGGGCGACCAGAATTCTTCAAATCCGCCGATTGCAACCTCGGCGGCCAGGGAACCGATGGTAATTCCATTGATATAATCGTAGCCGCTCATCTGCGAAATCTGACGGTATCCCATGAGTCTGGTCAGGATCAAAAGGGCAACGGCTGAAAACAGCGCTGTTAAAAATGTTTGTAAAATAATCATTTTGCACACCTCACGCGGGTAGTATGGCTGATAAAGCCGGGATTTATGTAAAATTTACAATTTGTTCAACACAATCAAACAAAATAGGTATATCATATTTGTTAATAATAAAGGGAGGTGAAGGCCGTGTTCGGCTATGTAATCGCCAATCGCGAGCAGCTTACAGAAGAGCAGGAACTGATTTATCGTGGTTATTACTGCGGCCTTTGCCGCAGCCTGAAAAAGCAATTCGGCAATTTGGGGCGGCTTACGTTGAATTACGATATGACCTTTATGGTTTTGCTGCTGGCGGATCTTTTTGATCCGCAAACGCTTCAGAAAACCGGGCGGTGCGCGGTACATCCGTGCAAGCGTAAAACGATGATGGAAAACGAGCTGATCGATTACGGCGCCGCCATGAATATGCTGCTTGCCTATTACAATCTGCTGGACGACTGGGAGGATGAGAAAAAACGCTCCGCGCGCAGCGCGGCGCGGCGGATTCAGCGCTTTATGCCCGAAATACAAAAACGCTTTCCGCGCCAGACCAAGGCCGTTTTGCAGGGGATGGAGGAGCTGCGGGCGGAAGAAAACAAAGGCCCCCGTGATCTGGATAGCGCCGCCAATATTTTTGGCCGTCTGCTGGGGCAGCTGTTTGTGTATAAAAAAGATTTTTGGGCGGAGGACTGCCGCCGTTTCGGCGAAGCGCTGGGGCATTTTATCTACTGGATGGATGCCTATGAGGATCTGGCCAAAGATCAGAAAAAAGGCAGTTACAATCCATTTGTTTTAATCGCGGACCAGACCGATTTTGAAAACAGGGTTGCGGAAATGCTGAAAAACAGCCTGGGGGAATGCGCGCTTATTCTGGAACGGCTGCCGCTGGTAGAGCATCTGGAAATATTAAGAAATGTATTATATTCCGGGATCTGGAGTAAGTATGAGCTGCTGAAAAAAGGAGAACAAAAATCATGATGCAGGATCCATACGGCGTTTTGGGGATTCCCTCAACCGCTACGGACGATGAGGTGAAAAAAGCATACCGGAAGCTGGCAAAGCAATATCATCCCGATATTCATCCGGACCGGGAATTTGCGGAAAAAAAGATGGCGGAAATCAACGCCGCTTATGATCAGATCTTAAATCAGCGGCAGGGAAAGGCCACCGGCGCCGGAGAATACGGGTATCAGGAACCGCGCCAGGGCTCCACCCCGGAAATGACGGCGGTGCGCAATTATCTTTACTACCGCCGATACCGGGAAGCATTTAATGTTTTAAACCGGATCGAGGAGCGGGGCGCGGAATGGTATTTTTTATCCGCATATGCGCACGCCGGTGTGGGCAACCGGACACAGGCGCTGGAATTTGCCCGCAAGGCGGTGGAGCTGGAGCCGGGAAATGCGGAATACCAGAATTTGCTGCAGCGCCTGCAGATGAGCGGCGTTGCCTATGAGACCTATGGCCGCGGCTTTGAAGTGCCGCATGGAAACACGATGGGCAATCTCTGCCTCGGGCTTTGCCTGACAAGGCTGTTTTGCGGCTTTTGCGGCTGCTGAGTATTTTAGAAAGAAGGGATCGAATGAAATTTCGTGAGCGGGCCGCCCGGTTTATGGCCGGGCGTTATGGAATGGATCAGCTGGGGCGCGCGCTGCTTTGGGTTTATCTTGCGCTTTTGATCATAAGCCTCTTTTTACGTCCGTTTTTATATGTTGCGCTGGCGCTGATGATTTATCTGATCTGGCGCATGCTTTCTAAAAATCTGGGAAAACGGCAGGCGGAAAATCAGAAATATCTGCGGCTTTCCCATCGGATTACCGGGTGGTTTTCCCTGCAGAGGCGCAAATGGAAGGAGCGCAAAGATTACCGTTACCGCCGGTGCCCCCATTGCCGGGCCACGCTGCGGCTGCCGAACCGGAAGGGGTCGCACGTTGTGAACTGCCCGAAATGCCACCAGGATTTTAATATTAAAATTTGAAGGCAGAAAAAATAGAAAGCCCGCCGGCAACAGCTGCGTTGCCGGCGGGCTATTCTCTTTCATAAAACACGCGAACATGTAATCAGCGGCTGTTCTCAGCCAGCAGCGCCAGCGCACAGCGGATTCCATCCACGGCAGACGACATGATGCCGCCCGCATAGCCCGCGCCTTCGCCGGCGGGATAAAGGCCGCGTACCGCGCTCTGGAAGCTTTTATCCCGCAGGATCCTAAGCGGGGAGGAGCTGCGGGTTTCCACGCCGGTAAGCACGGCGTCCGGCAGTGAAAAGCCCCGCAGCTTTTGCGCAAACAAAGGAACGGCTTCCGCCATGGCGCTGCAAATAAACCCGGGCAGAATTTGCCAAAGATCGGCAGGTGTAACCCCGGGCAGGCAGGTTGGGCGCACACAGCCAAAGCCGGAAGAGGGGCGCCCAGCCAGAAAGTCTTCCAGCCGCTGCGCCGGTGCAAAAAAGCCCCCGCCGCCTGCCTGATAAGCCTTTTGTTCCAGCCGCTGCTGAAAGTACACGCCGGCCAGCGGGCCGCCGGCACCGCAATCAGCGGGCGTGATGCCGACAAGCAGCGCACTGTTGGCATTTTGCCCGTCACGTGCGTAATTGCTCATGCCGTTGGTAACCACGCCGCCTTCCTCACTGGCTGCACCGATGACCACACCGCCCGGGCACATGCAGAAGGTATACACGCCGCGCCCCTGCGCGGTATGGCAGGAAAGCTTGTAATCGGCGGCGCCCAGGAAAGAGGCGCTGGCGCCATATTGGCTCTGGTTGATCATGGCCTGGGGATGCTCGATCCGGGCCCCGATGGAAAAAGGCTTGGGCTCCAGCGGCGCCCCTTTTTCCCGAAGCAGGAAAAAGGTATCCCGCGCACTGTGGCCGATTGCCAGAATCACCTGTTCAGCCGGGTAAACCCGCTTTCCCAAAACGCCGGCAATCCGGCCGTGTTCCACGATCAGATCGGTGACCGGCTCTTCAAAATGAACCTCGCCGCCCAACCTTTCGACCGTGCGCCGGATGGAACAAACCGTTTTCTGCAGCCGGTCGGTGCCGATATGGGGCTTTGCGTCGTAGAGAATTTCTTCCGGTGCGCCGTGCTCTGCGAAGGTTTTCAGCACCTCCCGGCAGAGCGGGCTGGAAATACCGGAGTTCAGCTTTCCATCGGAAAAGGTTCCGGCGCCGCCCTCTCCAAACTGCACGTTGGATTCGGGATTCAGGATCCCCTTCTGCTGGAAACGCGCGATATCCCGCTGCCGCGCCTCGATGGATTTCCCCCGCTCCAGCAGAAGCGGGTTTGCACCGGCCTTTGCAAGAATCAGCGCCGCAAACAGGCCGGCCGGGCCGCAGCCGATCACAACCGGGCGCCGCCGCAGCCTGGCAGGAGGAATCTGAAGCGGCAGTGACGCCTGGAAAGAAACGCCTTTCGGCACCGCTTCGATGGTATAAATAATGCAGGCGCGTGCATGGCGCGCATCCACCGAACGCCTGAGGATGCGCCAGTCCGCCGGGGAAAAACCCGCCGTCTTTTCTATTTTTTCCCTGAGCGCCGCAGCGGAATGATCCGCAGGCAGCCGGATTCCCTTTAAGATCATGAGGCGTTCCTCCCCCCTGTAATTTTTAATATTATATAACGCAGCAGCTTTTAAAGTCAAGGCTTGCAATAAGGGAAGGGGTCTGATAAAATAGAACCGATACAACCGGTTCGGATTGTATCGGTTATTTAAAATATGGAGGGAAATCAATATGTGGTTTTGGCTTGCGCTGGTTGCGCTGTTGTTCTGGAGCGGATCGGATCTGTTCTCCAAAATCGGCTGTCGGGATGCTTCCGATCGCTACAGTCATTTAAAAATGGTGATGGCCGTCGGCCTGGTAATGGGGCTGCACGCGGCTTATGAAATTCTAATCGGGAAAACGGAGATCAACTGGCAGATTATGCTGACTTATCTGCCGGTTTCGGCTTTATATATTCTTTCAATGGCGATTGGCTATCTGGGGCTGCGCTATATTGAGCTTTCGATCTCTTCGCCGATCTGCAATTCCAGCGGTGCGCTGGTAGCAGTGCTCTGCCTGATTACCGGCGGGCTGGATGAAGGGATCACCGGCTGGACGCGCGTTGCGGTTTTGGGTGCGGTTGCCCTGGTTTGCCTCGGTGTTGTGGGGCTTGGGATTGTAGAGGCCCGGGAAGACGAAACGCTGCGGGCTGCAAGGCAGGAAAAATCCAACTATAAATATGCAAAATCCCTGCTGGCGATTCTGCTGCCGGTAATCTACTGCCTGCTGGACGCACTGGGCACCTTTGCAGACAGCCTGGTTTTGGAAAGCATCCCGGAAGATTCGGCCAACGTGGCCTATGAGCTGACCTTTCTGGCAGTAGGCCTCTGCTGCTTTGTTTATGTGGTTTTGATCAAAAAAGACCGGCTGGTTCCCAAAATGGAAGCACCGAAATATATTGGCGCCGCCTTTGAAACCGCCGGTCAGTTCGCTTATATTTATGCAATCGCCGATAGTAAGCATGTAATGTTTTCGGCGCCGATCATCTCGGCCTACTGTGTTGCGAGTGTAATCTGGGGAAGGCTGTTTTTAAAGGAAAAGCTTTCCTGGAAGCATTATTCTATGATCGCACTGGTAGCGGCCGGAATCGTGATTCTCGGCATTTTCGATATTTAGTGTTTTCTTACAGCCATTCCTCCGGAATGGAATAGGCTAGGGCGTGCGCCCCCGCAAGGCTGGGATGCAGATGATCGCCGCTATCGTATTCCGGCAGCAGCGCCAGCGGGTTTTCGGGATTCAGCACAGCGGTTTCAAAGGGTAAAACGCCTTCAACCTGCGCCTGCCGGTAGATCCACAGATTCACCTGCTCGCGGATTTGCTCCCGTTCCGGCGAATAGGTGCGCCAGCCTTCAAAGGGAAGAATCGGCGCAAGATATACGGAAAGCTGATGGCGGTGGGCAATATCGATATAGGTTTGGAGCCCTGCGATCAGATCTTCGGCACGCGGCAGATCGCTGGCCGGACGAAATGGATTATCGGCCTCATCCGGATGGATGATATCGTTGATGCCGTGCAGGATAAAAACCTTGCCGGCACCGGCCGCCAGAATCTCCTGTTCAAACCGGTCGATTCCCCGGGGGCCGTAATGCCGGTAAAAATCGCAGGCATATTCGCGCAGAACCCGGCTTCCGCTGATGCCCCGGCGCACCACTGCACGATCGGTTTTTCCCAGCTCCAGCAGCCGCCGGGCCAGCTGATCCGGCCAGGTTTGAGCCGTGATGGAATCGCCGAATGCGATGATCGACTGAGCCTGCGGGGCAGAACAAACCTCAAGCGTATGGATAAAGGGGTAGGCGTCTGCTTCCGCGTAATGATTGAGAGGGAGCGCGGCAAGGCGGGTGCAGTCGCCGGTGGCGGCCCATTTTTTAATGTAGGCGCCGCTGTTGTTCTGGCCGGTGGTGAGCGGGGTGAAATCTTCAAAATAAAGATTTATAACCAGAGGCTCTCCCGCCTCAAACGAAAGCGCTGCGGCATCGGAAACCAGCGCGCCGCCTGGCTCCATCCGGCCGGACTCCGCGCCGCCGAACGTCACCGGCACGCAGCAGGAAAGATCCATCTCCTGCTCACCGGCGCTCTTCCCAATGCTTGCGCGGGTAATCGTTGCGGGCTCCTGCCCGAAATGGTTGGAAAAGTGAAGCCGAACAGCCCTGCCGGGAACAGTGGGCAGAACGGTAAAGCGAATGGTGGTATTACGCATCCATTCAGCGCAGCTTTTTTTCAGATGTACGATCGGGCAGCCCCAGGCTGCCACCCATTTTTCTTGCATATTCCATGCCTCCTTATCAAACTTTTTTTATTATAGAATTCTGGGAAAAGTTTGTCAATATCTATTTATGGCGCCCCGGGGGCGGGCGGAAAGGAGATTAGAGCGATGGAATACGTTGTTTATATTCTGCGCTGTGCCGACGGCACGCTCTATACCGGCATGACCAATGATCTGCCCCGCCGGCTTTGCGCGCACAACAGCGGCACCGGCGCCAAATATACCCGGGCCCGCCGCCCGGTTTTGCTTTTTTATCAGGAGCCCTGCGGGAGCCGGAGCGAGGCGCTGCGCCGGGAAGCGGCGATTAAGAGGCTTTCGCGCCGGGAGAAGGAGGCGCTTGCCCGTAAATAAGAGACCGGCCCTGCAGCGAGAGGGCCGGTCTTTTATTGAGCGGTTTTATCGGGCGGAAAAGAATGATAGATTTTATTTTCCGGGGTAATCCCGCGGTAGCGCATCAGCTCGCTGACCGTAACAAACTGGTAACCCTGCCGGCTGAGCTCTTCCAGAGCCAGGGCAAGGCCCTCATAGGTGGATTCATAGATTTCATGCATCAGCACAATATCGCCATCTTTGATATTTTTAACAATTTCCGTTTTGACCGCCTGGGCGTTGCGGGATTTCCAGTCTTCCGTATCAACATTCCATTTAATCATCGGGCTCTGCAATACGCTGAATACCTTTTCATTGGCGTTTCCGTAAGGGGTGCGTACCAGCGTTGGATAAGCGCCGATCGCCTTATAGATGGCATCGCTGGCATCGGTGATTTCTTTTTTGATCTCTGCCTCGGTCAGCTTATTGAGATTCTTGTGGCGCATGGTGTGGCTGCCGATTTCATTGCCCATATCATAAACGTATTTCAGGCTTTCCGCAAAGGTGGAAACGTTCATTCCCAAAACAAAGAAGGTGCCGTGGCCGTTATACTGGGCGAGCAGATCGGCAAATTTTCGGGAGTATTTCCCGGGGCCGTCATCGAACGTGAGGGCAATCATCGGCTTTGTGGGATCAATCAGCCCGGCCCGTTCAATTTCCTTAACGGAAAGTTCCTCCTCCGTATCGATCCAGCGCAGCACCAGCTTATCATCGGCAATGGTGAAATCCTCAAGGTTATCCGTACTTTTTCCGCTGCTTTTCAGCATCAGATTGATCTTTTTTTCGGAATTTTCCCCGAGAACGCCGTCCAACCCGAGAATCGTGTTTTCCGCATCCAGATAAAAGGTTTTTTCTTTGGAAATGAGATCTTGCCCTTCGGCGTTCAGCTGATAGTTCCCAATGCCGTAAGAGAGCTTCAGGGCACAATAGCGGTCGTTGGGCTCGGCTTTATAATCGAATACCATTTTTGGAATCAGTGTATCATCTTCTCTCTCTTCGGAGGAGAAGGTTTCAAACTGGCTTTTGGCTTCTTCCACAAACTGGCGGATCGTTTGATCTGTTACCGTGTTTTTGGTTTCCGGATAGGCAAGATAAACGCAGCCGTTGTTGTGCAGGTATTTTTCCCGGTGCTCTGTTCCCAGATTTTTTCCCTCGGAGGAAAAAACATAGGGGTGTTCCTCCATCAGCTTTTCCGCGGGCGTTGCTCTGGCGGAGGCAAAATAAACGGCAACGCCGATTGCGCCGGCGATCACAACGATTGAGGCAATACAATAAATTAAGCGCTTCATATCGGCACTCCCTTCTTTAATTTATATTATGTGGTTATTATATACCCTATTCTTCCCAGTTTCAATGGGCAGGGGTAAAACTTCATAAATTTATCTGCCCGGCACACGGTGAAGGAGCAAAGATTTTTTCAGAAAAAATATTGACAAGTCGGGTTGGATATAGTATACTAAATTCCGTTGTCATGGGGGTATAGCTCAGCTGGGAGAGCGCTTGAATGGCATTCAAGAGG
>QAKW01000018.1 GCA_003343605.1 Clostridiales bacterium | reverse complement strand
TATACACATCTTTACCAGTTTGTAAGGTTGGGCGTTTTTGCCGCTATTCATAAACCGGCCGCGCCGTCTGCAGGCCGATGCGCACCGTTGTGCCCTTCCCGGGGGCAGAATCGATCGCAAAGGTATGGCCCAGCTTTTTTAGAATCCGGCGGGTCAGGTAAAGCCCCAGCCCGGTTGCCTTTTGATCGGTCCGGCCGTTATAGCCGGTATACCCCTTTTCCCCGATCCGCGGCAGATCTTCCGGGGCGATGCCAATGCCGGTATCCCGGATCACCAGCGTCTCTCCCTGCGCATAAACAGAGATCACGCCCTGATGCGTATATTTGATCGCGTTGGTCAAAACCTGCTCCACACAGAAACAAAGCCACTTTTCATCGGTCAGTACCCGCGCCTCCAGCGCGCCGAGCTCCAGCCGGTTCCCACTGTTGATAAAAAGCCCGGAAAGTCTGCGCACCGATTGCCGCACCAGCCTATCAAGCGACTGCTCCCGAAAAACAAAATCCCGGCTTTCCCCATCCATTCTCAAATAGGCCAAAACCATTTCTACATACTGTTCGATCCGAAAAAGCTGCGTATCGAGTTCCCGGCTTTCGGCAGGCTCCGCCCCCTGCAGGATCAGCTCCGCCGCCGCGATGGGTGTTTTGATCTGATGCGCCCAAAGCGTAAAATAATCGGCAAGCTCGCATCTTTTTTGTTCGGCTTCGGCCAGCAGCCGCTGCCGGCTGCGGCAGGCTTCTTCGATCAGCGTGGTATAATCCCGCTCAATCAGAGAGCGCGGCTCCGGCAGCCCTTCTGCCGAAAATGCCACCGCACGAAATCTGCGGGAAAGCGCAGCATGCCGCCTCCAAAATCGGGCGCAATCAAAAATCAGAAAGCCCGCTCCAGCCAGCATGCAAAGCGCCAGCGCAAGAAAATAGCCTTCCGCCGGCAGGCCGTAAAGAAAAAATATCAGTGCGAAGATCCCGGCCGCCAGCAGCAGAAAAACTGCCGGCCGCGCCCTTGATTTTAAATACTCCCAAAAAATGTTCATTTTTCTTCCACCATATAGCCTACGCCCTTTTTTGTTTTGATCAGAACCGGGGCGCCGAAATCCGCCAGCTTTTTGCGCAGACGCGCGATATTCACGCTCAGCGTGTTATCATCGATAAACAGATCGGTCTCCCAGAGGCGCTTCATCAATACCGCGCGCGGGGTGATTCGCCCCTTGTTTTCAAATAATACCTGCAATATCCTGAATTCATTGCGGCCCAGCTCCAGCCGGTGCCCTTCAAAATAAACCGAGGCGTCGGCCAGATTGAGCGCTACCCCGCCCGCCGCAAAATCATAAGTACGCCGGAGCAGCGCCTGCACCTTTGCGGTCAACACGTGCAGATCGAAAGGCTTGGCAATAAAGTCATCGGCGCCCATGCTCATGGCCAGCACCATATTCATCTGATCGGCCGCCGAGGAGATAAAGATCACCGGAACACTTGATATTCGGCGGATTTCCGCACACCAGTGAAATCCGTTGCCAAACGGCAGCGCAAGATCCAGCAAAACAAGCTGTGGTGAAAAAGACGTGAATTCCGCTGTAATATGCTGAAAATCAACCGCGCAGCGGGTATCATAGTTCCAGGAGCGAAGATGCTTTTCCAACTGGCCGGCAATTGCAGGATCATCTTCCACGATCCATATTTTTTTCATCCGAATTGACCTCCCTGCCCGTTTCTTTTTCATTTAGACTGATTACAGCGTCTATTTTATCATAAAAAAAGGCGGTTGAAAATCCGTTCACTGATTATTTTAAAGTTTTTAACCGCATATTCACACCATATTCATATCTGTCTGATATACTGAAAATCGTAGCAGGGAAGCAGTACTTTCTGCAACGCTTTTCATATTTCTCTTTTGTTTGATGAAGGGGGCTGTATTTTTTTAAGTACAGCCCTTTTCATTTTTCATTGAATGTGATACAATAGAAAAAAAGAGCGGCGGGAGGAGCCTTTATGGCCAAAAAGAATAAAGAAACCAATCGATTCGCCGATCGGTTTTATCAATATCTGATGGAGCGGCGGGATGAAATTCTCCGGTATGTTACGGCCGCACTGGTTACGGCGCTGCTGCAGTATTTTCTCCGGCGGGCAGCCACCGCCACAGATTATGGAATTCTGGTTCCGTTCCTGATTCGGTTTGCGCTGATGTTTCTTTTGCTGAAATACTGGGTTTATAAAGAAAAGGGGACCGGCGCTTTTTACACCGGCCGTCAGCTAATGCTTGCCTTGATGGCCATTCCGGTGATTACCCTTGCTTTCAACTGGCTGGCCATTGTGGTGATCAGCTTTGCCGGGCATGCGGTTTTTATCAATTATCTTTTCCAGGCCCTGCTGGAAATTGCCTATTTCGCCGCTTATCAGTTCTTCATATTTAAAGAACCAAAAAACGATTGATTTTCCGGTGCTGTTTGTGCTATAATAGCAACAAAAGGCGAAAAAGCAAAAATGAAATTTCTATCTAAATATAAAAACAATGAAAGGGGTATCTATCCATGAAAAAAAATCAGATTATTGTTTTGGTTTCGGTTTTGTTGAGTGTTGCGGCGGCAGTTTCGGCCACTGTTTTGATTCTCAGGCGCGTCCGGCGGAAAAACGCGGAAATCGCCCCTGCCAACCTTGCCTTTGAAAACGACTTTTCTGAAGACGATCTGGAACTGGATGAAGCTTAAAAAACCTGCCGGAAGCAAAATGCTTCCGGCAGGTTTTTTAATGCTGCCTGCGCAGTTTGAGCGACCAGTTGTAGCACGGGCGGCTATCCCCGAAAAGCTGCCAGCGCAAAAAATCATCCAGCAGAATGCCCAGAAGGGAAAGCCCTACCCAGGCGACTGAAAGCGGCAGGCAGATCTGCCCCATTAAATTAAGCGGCATGCCGCTGTAATCCCAGATATCCAGCCTAAGCTGGTAATTAAGGATCAGGCCCGAAACAAATTCCACCAGCGTTACCAGAAGCCCGCCGATGAGGCACTGCACCCAGATTGAAAGATCCCACGGAAAATATTCATTAATCGCGCCGATCAGCAAAAAGGCGATTCCGCCCACAATCAGCATTGCCCAGTGGGTTGGATGGGCGTGGGTTACAGCGCGCCAGATCGCCTCGATCAGCAGATAAAGCGCGCCGCCGATCAAAAATAGTATTACCGCCTTAAACAGCCGCTTGCCCACAGGCGTTTTCATTCGGGCTTTCCCCCTTCAAAAATCTTCTCCCTACCATTTTAGCGTTCTGAAAAGGAAATATACCCCCTGTGGCTGTAATTCTTTTAATTTTTCTATAAACGATTTAAATCTTGATAAAAATGCGGGCGGTGTTAAATTCCATTGTAGACCAGAGGCTGCCGAGCGAGCCCCGCTTGAGCAGAAAGGTCTGGCCCGCGGTATTCACAATGCCCACAAACTCGCCCTCCGCCGCAAAGGAACCAACGGTTGGGTGGAGATCCGCGATATCCGAGGTGGCCGGGTTTTCCCGTATCGCATAGAGATGGCCGCCGGCCAGGAAAAAGACCCGGTTCCCTACCATTTTAACGCCTTCAATGGCGGCGCCATTCGGCGTTGTGCGCGCGGCCGTCTGCTGCGGAACGCCGTTTACATTCCATTCGTAAACATAGAGGGTGCTGCCGCTGGCGTAGCACCAGCGCGTCTGATCCATCGAAACATTATAGGAAAAATTGGTTTTAAGGATCTCGCGCTGGAGCGTCATCGGGTTTTCCACGATCACGCCGCCGATCACCTCATAGCCGGTATAGTCATACAGCGCGTATCCGGAGGCGCCATAGTAGATATGGATCCGGGAGCCTTTGGTGAAAAGCCCGTGGACATCGGCATTGGTGCTGCCCATAGTGATGCTTTCGGGCATATAGCCTTCCTGATCCGCGTTGTATACATTTTCATATACCCTTACGGTATTGCGCGAGGATTTATAGGTCCACACCAGCATGTTGCCGGAAAGGGAATACCGGTCTACATTGGTAAGCGTCCGGATCGTATCATAGCCCCAGTTGGTATAGTTATATTTGCCGATCTTCAGGGTGGAGCCGTCATAGGTTGCCAGCAGATCGCCGCTGGCGGAAAAGCTCACCAGATTGCCGGTGGTATCCAGCGGGAGGCTAACATTGGAGAGCTTGCCGCCGCGATAGTAGAGGTGATTGTTATTGAGCTGGTAGAAGACCCGCACCCCTTCTAGGGCGGCATTTTTTACATTCTGGCTCAGCACCGTCCAGGAGGCGTCCACCGCCTCCTCCTTCACCCGCAGCTCCCCGCCGGTGCTGATCTGGGCGAAGCGGTAGCTGCAGCTTGGGGTCTGCGTCAGCACAGCTTCCAGAATATTGAGCCGCCGCGCTCCCTGCACCTTGCCTTCCAGCCCGTGGATCACATCGGCGGTATTGAGCAGGATGTTTTTGAGCTGGGCCGCCGTAAGATTACTGTTGCAGTTGAGCAGCAGCGCGGCCGCACCGGCCACAAAGGGGGCGGAAAAAGAAGTACCCGAAAAATAATCAAAGAAGCCGCCTTTGGTGGGCAGGCTGAGGTACTGGCCCGGCGCCGCGATATGCACCGTATTGACGCCGTAATTGGAAAAGCTGCAGAGATTATCGTAGCGGTCCACCGCGGCCACGCGGATGAAATTGGGTTTATCGTAATAGATAAATTTTCCGGAGGTATATTCGGTATCATAATCAAGATTTTCACTATAATTACCGGCGGATTTTACAAACAATGTGTTGGGGTTGCTGGTAATGAAATCTAAAAATTTGCTGCGCACGGTTTCCCCCGTATCGGCAAAGCTCAGGTTGACCACCCGATAACCGTTATCGGTAAACCATTTCATATCATCAACCAGATATTCAGTAAAGTTCGAGGGTTTTGGATGATTGGGATAATCTTCAATATGAGCGCATCTATAACATCCCCCCAGGCTCTTGATGGTGCAGCCCGGGGCAACGCCGGTAAATGCCCCGTTGCCGCCGATCACGGTGGAGACCGCCGTGCCGTGGCCATAATAGTCGGCGCTGGAGGTGCAATCGGCAATGCTCCCCGCCGCCAGATGCTGGCCGCTCACCGGATTCACGCCGGTATCGAGCATGCCGATTTTTACTCCATCGCCCCGGGCGTAATCCCAGGCGCGCGGGGCGTTTACCTGCTCCATCGCGCTGGTGAGGGAATAGCTGTATCCAACATCTTCGGGATAATAATCGAAGCCCAACACAAAATTCGGCTCCACTACCGCTACATATGGATCAGCAGTCAGCAGGCCGATCAGCGCCAGCAGCCCTTCGCGGCTGTATTCCTTTTTCAGTTTGCAGGCATAAAAAAGCTCATGATCTGTAAAGGATTCAAACAGGGCGTTGAAAGCCGGGTTCCAAAACTGCGTGTGATCCCCCTCAAAGGAGATCAACAGCTTATCAGGCTCGAATTCTCCAAGCGTTTCCTCCGTCAGCAGCTTGTAATACTGGAATTTACTCAGCCCCGCAAGGCCCCATTCCCTGAGCACCTGCTGAATACTTTCATGGGTCAGGTCGCTTTCCTGATGGGCCTGATTTTTCTCGGCGAGATAATCCCGCCACTGAAAAAGGGATGTAAAAACGTGCTCAACCTGCATGGCGTCGGCCTGCTGCAGGGCAGCGGCCGATAGGTTTTCCGCCGAAGCCGCGCTTTCCGCGTTTTCACCCGCGGCCGATAATGGAATGCTGCCAATCAGCAGCAAAAGCGCCAGCAGGACGCTCAGCAAGGGCCTGCATTTTTTCAACATGGTTCACTCCTCCTTTGTTTTCAGCAAAATATGCTCCTATTATAAATACCTTTGGATTTCCTAAAATGTGACAATATTTTATAAATAATCCAAATATTTCCTATTATTTCTTTTCGAACCTAATATAAAAAACCGCCCCACTGGAGCGGCCTTTTAGTAATATCTGATTTAAATAGAATTCTGCACGATCATTCAATGGGAATTGTTATATCATACTTAAGCGTAACCCAGGAAACAGAATCGAGGCTCAGATAATGGCGCAGGATCTCGTTGAAGAGCTCCTGCGGAATTTCCATCGGGCTCTGTAGCATACCGTCTTTAACAAAGTTGAAATTTATACCGTCGATCCTGCCCTTGCTGGGAAATTTTATGCCTTCCCCATACCAGGATCTTCTGTTCCCCAACTTGAAAGATTCGGTTGGAAACCG
>QAKW01000037.1 GCA_003343605.1 Clostridiales bacterium | reverse complement strand
ATAGAAAAAATGGAATTCGTCTGGGCTGCCAATGATTTGGCTTTCCGGATAAAAAAATTAGTTGTTCTGCTGCCCCTTCTGTGATCAGGGCAGCAAAATTGTCTCTCCCGGCCGGATGGTAATATTTTGCCCGCCCGCACAGAAATAAAGCGGAACAGCCGCCGGATTATAAACCGTTTTGCCATTCATGGAAAAGCGAAGAAGGCGATAAGATTCGATATATTCGAATATTTCCAGATTGGTTGCATACCAGATATCTTCACGGCCGCCGAGAAAGGAGGCAAAGTTTTCGATGATTTCCCAGTTGCCGTTGCGATCAAATTCATAGCTGTGCCCCCAGAGATAAAAGAGGAGCGGGGCAGCCTTTCCCTGCCGGGCGGCAAAATCCTCTGCCAGTTCCATCAGTTTCGGATCGTTGTGATGGCAGGTTGCGGAAAGGCGCAGCCAGTGATCGGGAATTTTGAAATCCCGGCGGCTGACGGTTGTGCGCGCATAGAGAATGCCGCACGTTTTCAGCCCGTCTGCCAATGCATCGCTGCAGGTTCCGTAGGGGTAAGCCATCCCACGGCAAATCCCGCCAAACATTGCTTCAATCTGCGCCCGGTCTTCCATTACTTCACGCAGTGCAAGGCTTAGGGGAAGCTGCTCCAGATACGGATGTGTACTGGCATGAACCGCTACTTCCATTCCGCTTTCCCGATAGAGGTTTATAGCCTGCTCCCGGGTCATACGGTCACCTTTTTCTCCCTCAGCCGGCGCAAAAAGGCCGGTATTGATATTAAACGTTCCCCTTAGGCCATGCCGGCGCATAATCGAAATCAGGCGCTGATCCTGCTGAACGCCATCATCGTAGCTGAGCGTCAGCGCTTTTGCGCGCTGGCCGGGATACCGCATAAAAATATTCATCATGCATTCCTCCGCCATTTACTATCATCTATAATATAGCATTCTTCCGGGGAGAAGTAAAGCACAATTTATCCAAGCAGCTTTTGGAGCCTTTCCATAGCTTCTTTCGTTTTCTCATGGGTGGAAAAAGCAGTGAGGCGGAAGAATGATTTTCCGTTTTCACCAAAGCCCTCACCCGGTGTTCCCACAACATTTGCCTGCTGGAGCAGCAGATCAAAAAACTGCCAGGAATCCAGATTCCGGGGGCATTTCATCCAGATATAGGGGGAGTTGACCCCACCGTAAAAGGAAATAGAAGAAGCGCGCAGCGCCTGCATGATCAAGCGCGCGTTTTCTTGGTAATATGCAATGTTTTCCTGGATTTCATGCGCCCCTTCCGGCGTAAAAACCGCTTCCGCACCACGCTGCACAATATAGCAAACACCATTGAATTTGGTTGTCTGCCTTCTGCGCCAGAGGGCATTGAGTGCAATGCCGTTCCGCCGGAGCGCGAATGGAACAACCGTGTAGCCGCAGCGGGTACCGGTGAATCCGGCTGTTTTGGAAAAGGAACAGAATTCAATGGCACATTCCCCGGCACCTTCTATTTCGAAAATGCTGTGCGGCAGTGCAGGATCTGTAATAAAGCGTTCATAGGCCGCATCAAAAAGGATTACGGCTTGGTGTTCCTGCGCGTATGCAACCCATTTTTGCAGCTGCGCCCGGCTATAAGCCGCGCCGGTGGGATTATTGGGCGAACAAAGGTAAATCAGATCTGCACCACACCCTTCGGGCGGCGGGGGAAGAAACCCGTTTTTTTCGGTGGCGTTCAGAAAAAGGATCTTTCGCCCGTCCATCAGATTGGTATCCACATAGACCGGATAGACCGGGTCCGGAATCAAAACGGTATTTTCCTTTGCAAAAAGATCCAGAATATTGCCCAGATCGCTTTTCGCACCATCGGAGATGAAAATTTCAGCCGGTTCAAGCGCAACATGCAGGGTGCGGTAATATCCGGCGATGGCATTTTGCAGAAAAGGGTAGCCCTGTTCATCCCCATATCCATGAAAGGTAGCGGCACTGCCCATTTCAGCCGTGGCTTTCTGCATGGCGCTGATTACCGCCGGCGCAAGCGGGCGGGTAACATCGCCAATGCCCATGCGGATTACGTCTGCCTCGGGATGTGCGGCCGTAAAGGCCGCAACCTTCCGGGCAATCTCGGCAAACAGATAATTCTCTTTCAGATTCAGATAATTGAGATTGATCTGGCTCATCATACTTCTCCTTCAAACGAGAAGGCCGCCGGGCCTTCCATTATTACTTTACCGCTTTCTTCACAGCAGATTTGCAGCGCGCCGCCGGGCAGGCGGACGGTAACAAAGCTGCCGCTCCGGCAGATCCCATTGCGGACAGCCGCCGCTACCGCGGCGCAGGCACCGGTTCCGCAGGCCAGGGTTTCACCGCTGCCCCGCTCCCAAACCCGCATTTCCAGCGTTTGTGCGTCGACCACCCGGATAAATTCTGTATTAACTCGTTCCGGAAAGAGGGAAAGGTGCTCGAAACAGGGGCCGATCTGTTGAAGCGGCAGAGCGGCAATCTCCTTACAGAATAACACAAGATGCGGATTCCCCATGGAAACCGCGGTGCCACGCCAGCCTGCGCCCGCGATTTCCAGCGGATAGTCTATCAGCTCCGGCAGGGGGGAATCTACCGGAATGGCGGGGCAAGAGAATTCCGCCCGCCCCATATCGACCCGAATACATTCCACGATCCCCTCTGCAACACGCAGTTTGAGGGAACGAACACCGCCGAGGGTTTCCAGCGTAAGATCCGTTTTATCCGTGAGTCCTTTTTCATAAACATATTTGCCGATGCAGCGCGCGGCATTGCCGCACATTTTGCCTTCGCTGCCGTCGGCATTAAACATCCGCATGCGGAAATCGGCAATTTTGGAGGGCATGATTAAAACAATTCCATCCCCGCCGATGCTGAAATGGCGGTCGGATAATACCGTTGCAAGCTCCTCGGGATTCTGAATTGCCTCTTCCATATTATTCAAATAGATATAGTCGTTGCCGATTCCGTGCATTTTGGTAAAATGCATGGGAAGGCCCCCTTTCATCTGTAAAATAAAAGACGTTCACGGAAAAAATCCGTGAACGTCTTTGCTCACTACTTTATTTTAGCCGAAGGACTTCAATTTGTCAATCCCTTTTATTTTACAGGCAGAATCCAATGATGCGTATCGGCTTTTTTGCCCCACTGAATACCGGTCAGCTCATCGTAAAGTTTCTGCGTTACCGGCCCGATCCGGTTTTCATTGATGCAATATTCCTGATCCTGATAGGCCAGATGCCCTACCGGAGAAACGACAGCGGCCGTTCCGGTGCCCCACATTTCCTCCAGCGTGCCGTTTTGAAGGGCCTCAATCACTTCATCTACGCTGATACGCCGCTCTTCTACCTCATAACCCATTTCTTCCAGTAATTCGATACAGGATTTCCGGGTGATGCCGGGCAGCACCGTGCCGATCAGATCGGGCGTAATGATTTTGCCGGCGATTTTAAACATCACGTTCATCGCGCCGACTTCTTCGATATACTTTTGGTAGACGCCATCGAGCCAGAGCACCTGAGTATAGCCTTTTTGCTCTGCCTTATAGCCCGCGCGGTTGGAGGCTGCATAATTACCGCCGCATTTGGCATAACCGGTTCCGCCGCGTACTGCGCGCACATCGCGGGTTTCGATCATGATTTTGACCGGATTGATGCCCTCTTTATAATAGCTGCCGCTGGGCGAGGCAATGATAACGAACATGGCATGTTTGATGGTATGAAGGCCCAGCGTAGGATCGGTGGCAAACAGGAAGGGGCGCAGATAGAGAGAAGCGCCGAAGCTTTTCGGAACCCAATCTTTTTCCAGCGAAACAAGGGCGGTGAGCGCCTGCATAAAATCATCCGGATCCACCTGTGGGATGCAGAGCCGTTCTGCGCTGTTCCAAAGCCGCCGGGCATTTTCTTCCGGGCGGAACAGCTGCACAGTGCCTTCGGCTGTCCGATAGGCCTTGAGCCCTTCAAAAACTTCTGCTCCATAATGAAAAACCGCGGCGCTGGGCGAAAGGGTAATCGGTGCGTAAGGCACAATGCGGGCGTCATGCCAACCCTGGCCATCATCGTAATCCATTAAAAACATATGGTCGGTAAAGGTGGTGCCGAAGCCCAGAGCACTCTCCTGCGGCTTAGGCTTCGGGGATGCAGTCTGCGTGATTTTAATCTCCATTATTATTTCCTCCTTTTATAATTGAAAACCCAGAAACAAAAAGAATCCTCTTTTTGTTTCTGGGACGATAATTTTTGCTTATCGCGGTACCACCCGGATTGCCCGCAAAAAGCGAGCCGCTTATTAAACCGCAACAACAGCGGCTTCTGAACCAAGATGACGGAGTTCACCCGGAGACCCTTAATATCTTTTAAAAAAGAGTTCAGGATTCTGCTCTGGTACGACTGAGCGAACGGGTTCTGCCTCCGGTTTACACCAGCCACCGGTTCTCTGAGCGCAAAAACACCACGCTTAAAATACCTTCATTGCATTTTACCACTATAAAATTTGAAAAAATTATAGCATACCGGCGGTTTCTTGTCAAGAACTGAAATCATTTTTTCAGCAGTAAATTTGCATCACCGCTTACAGAATCAAACGAATAGTCTGCACCGCCATTGCCGTAGATGCGCCGGTCGCCTCTGGAAGTCAGCGGGAAATCGCTGTTTAGGGAACCGCTGATGGAATCCATTTCAGCAGAAAAACCATCGCCGTCTGGCATTACGACCGTAACACCGCCGCTTACGGAATCACTGCTGATTTCATCCAGCATCTGATCACTTTCAATGCGTACGCTGCCGGAGGCAGTATTCAAATCCAGCCGCTTCAGGCTTCCGGCAAATGAGGCGCCGCCGCTGACAGTATCGCAATCGAGCGCTGTAAGCCGGGTATCTGTGCAAATAATTTCACCGCTGACACTATCGAGATTCAGTATTCCGCCGGAAATGCCGGAAAGGGTTACGGATCCACTGACGTTATCGATGCTGATTTCATCAGCCTGCATGCCGGAAAGTGCAATATTGCCGGAAACATTATCAATCTCCAGCTCTGAAAGCGCAAGGCCGCCCAGGGAAATTTTTGCGCTGACGGAATCAATTGAGATTTCGCTGAGGGAGGACCAGGCCGCGGGAATACGAATCATCAGGTCTTTCTGGAGCGTTGCACCGAACCCAAAGCCGAAAAACCAGAAAGATCTGCGGGGATAAATCGTCAGTGTGCCGTTGCGCAGCCGCCAGCGAAGCGCTTCGTTTTCCTTCAGGGCGCCGGTTTCGGTTACGGCGATTACATCGCCTTCGTAGCTTTCAATGGAAATGCTGCCGCCAAGCCAGTTAACATTGAGATTGGAGACCGGTTCTTCCAGATTGAATGCGCCCACGGAATAGGAAGAACTTTCTTTATAATTAAAGCCGGGATAAAAGGAAGGGAGCCCGGAATGCCAGCCCCGGAATCCGCCGATCAGAAACGTGAAGAGGATACCAAGCAGCAGAACCAGAACAATCGACCAGATGATAATGCGGGTAATTGCATTTTTTCTCATAGGAACCTCACTTTCTCAAGTCCATACATGCGCGGACGATATTATCAACCGCAGCGCCGATGGGGAAGATTAGCCAGGTGATATACCAGGCCTGCGTTGTAAAGCTGATCACAAAATACAGCACCACAATCAGCGCCCATACGCCGGAGCTGATGCTTTTCTGCAGCGCCCTTTTTCCCTGATTTTCGTGATTCCATTCCTTGAAGTTTTCAACCACCGTATCATCTGAGCGGTTATAGCGCAGGCGGGTTTTACTCCGGTAAATAATCAGCCCGGTCGCCAGAGCGATCATTACAAACATCAGGCAAACACCCAGCAGTTCCATGCTTGGAAATGCGGAAAATATAATCGGCGGGATCACGCTCAGGATATAAAGCATAACGGCTGCCGCCATCATCAGGCCATTGCGGCGGTTATCCCGATCGATCTCTTCTTTGGTATAGGTGAAGGTTGAAGGCGCGTTCCTGCGCATCTGAGCCAGAAGTTCCGTAACATCCCCGATACCCGCAACCGTTAGATTAAATGCGGTTTCTTCGCTTTTGCCCTCGCTGATAAAATCATCGTAACGCTGCAGGGTATTATGCATGATTTCTTCCTTGAGCTCCAGGTTTTCCTTGGTGGCGCTCGCATCGGCAAACAGAGTGTCGATATAGTTAATCAGTTTCTCTCTCATAAACAGGCTCCTCCGTTATTAATAACTGGTCGATAATCTCTCTGGCATTTTTCCAGTCTGCAAGCTGGCGGTGATAGGCAGCGCGCCCGGCTGCGGTAATCCGGTAGTATTTCCGGCGCGCGGAAGAAGGCTCGTTGCCCCAATATGAAACAATCCAGCCGGCGTCTTCCAACCGTTTGAAGGCGGTATAGAGCGTTGCCTCTTTCAGCTCAAAGCGGCCACCGGTAGTGGCGCTGATAGCTCTATTGATTTCATATCCATAACTGTCGCGCTGGATCAGATGCGCCAGAATGATGGCGTCTGTATGACCGCGGATCAGATCTGCCGTAACGGACATAAGCGACCTCCTCACTTGATAGAATACATTATATGGTAGAATACCTCGCCTGTCAAGGTATAAAACAAAAAAATATGCCGGAGTCAGTGCACTCCGGCAGCAGCGGCTTCATCGGGGCGGCGGGTAACCAGCAGGGTATTTCGGATATGAAAAACGCCGAAGGCCGCCACGATTAAAATGAGAGGAAGGTTTTGGAACCACACAGCCATAATCAGAAAATAAACAACCGGAAATACCGCCATCGGCACAGGAATCCCGGCAAATTTCTTTTCCAGAACCCGGGGATTACATTTTTTAGTAAAATATAAAATCCAGCGAAAATAATAAAAAGTAAGAAATATCCCGGCCGCCGCCGGCAGCAGAAATTGTGTAAAATGGCGGTTTGCAAGCCATATAAAGCCCAGGATGAACAGGAGGCGGGTCACTGTTTCCGCAAGTTCCCAAAAACGTCCGCAGTAGACAACCGGCCCTTCCCGATGATGTGAGGGCGTCAGTGCCCAGGCAATATTGGGCAGCAGCGGCAGGGCGACAGTCAGCAGGCCGAGCCATGAAAAGCCGAAATGAACGTGAAAAAAAGCAGCAGGCAAAGACATGGATCCTCCTTCATGAAACAGTTCTTTTCTTCTATTATACCGCGGCTGGCGCACAAAGGGAAGCCCCCGGCGCAAAATTAATAATTGAGATCCAGCTTTTCAAAAGCCCTGCGGGAAATGCGAAGCGCCAGAGCGGTCAGTGCTGCAAAAACCAGTAAACCTAACGCAAGTGTGCAGATTTTTTCGGTAAGAAAACAGGGATCCGGCGTATCCAGCCGATCCCGGAAAAAGGGCTGGATATGAACGAGCAGTTCGGCGCATATCATATACAGGAAGATGCCGGCCGAAGCCAGTGTAAACGCGCGGCCGACCCGATCGGGGCTGCGATAGTAGGCAGAAAAAAAGATCAGGTTAAAAAGCCCGAGCATCCCCAGAGAAAGGCCGAAAAAGGCAATGTTTGCATCCATCCCCACCAGATTACCCGGAATGGGCAGCATCTGGCGCAAAAAAGCAACGGGCACCGCCAACAGCAGCTGCACCCCTTCAATGATGAGCGCAAACAGAATTCTGCTGTCTACGATCCGGCGCTTGCGGACAGGTAGCATGGCGGAAAAAGCAATATCCTTGTTTTCACGGCCGTTTAAGCAAACGAAAAAGATGGCAAGGGCCGTATAGAAGAACGTTACATAATAGGGATAGTTTGGGATCAGAAGAAGCGCTGAAAGCATCCAGAAAAGCGGAATCGTGGGATGCGCAGCGAGCTTCCATTCCTTATAGAGCAAATGAATCATTATTTTGCCTCCTGTTCCAGATGAATCATAATTTCATCCAGCGTAGCCGGACGGCCTTCCGGAGCCTCTCCGGCAGGCGTCCGTGTTTCAAGCAGTGCGGAGTAGCCCTGCTTGGTCCGCTTGCAGCCGATCAGGCCTTTTAATAATGCGGGATTTGCCTGTTCTTCCGAAAAGTGAAGCAGGCGGTAACGCCCGATAAAACGGGAAAGCGGCTCGCTGACTGCGACCCGGCCGTTTCGGATATAGGTAATGCCATCGGCACATTTTTCCAGATCGGAGGTAATATGGGTTGAAAAGAGAATGCCGACACCCTCCCGGGATAAGGATAAAAAAAGATCCAGGATTTCTTCGCGGGAGACCGGATCCAACCCGCTGGTAGGCTCATCGAGTATCAGCAGCTCCGCATGATGCGAAAGCGCAAGCGTCAGGGAATATTTTACTTTCATCCCATCGGAAAGCATAGACGGCGTTTTTCGTTCATCCAGCTGGAAGCGCTCCAGAAAGCCGCGGTAAGCACCGGCATCCCAATTGGCATAAAAACGGCTGGCTACCCGGCTGATCAGGCCGATCGGCTTTTTGATGTATTGGTTCATTCCGCCCGCAACAAAGCCGATTCGTTCTTTGATATCATTTTCATATTTCAGAAAGGGGAGACCAAAAAAGCATACACTGCCCGTATCCGGGTGAACAAAGTTTATCATGGATTTCAGTGTGGTGCTTTTGCCGGCGCCATTGCGCCCGATCAGCCCCATGATGGATCCCTGCTCCATGGAAAAGCAAACGTCATCCAGCGTAAAAGAGGGGTAATATTTGGTAAGATGTTCAACATTCAGGATCTGCATAATCGGCGGCTCCTTTCTCTTTGAGCGCCGCCTGCTGGTGCAAGCGGCCGCAAATCCCCAAAAACTGATCGCTCAGCATGGTGCTGATCTGTTCCTCGGTAAAGTGCATTGTTCCGGTAGCTTCCATGACGGCGATGCCATGCACAAAAATCCAGCAATCCAGATAAAGCCGTTCGGCAAGCGGTTTTGATAGGCCGGTTGCTTCCTGCACAACCTGAAGAATCCTTGCCCAGTTTTCATCCATTCGGCCTGTGACGCTGTTCATGCCGCGAAGCGGCGTCATATAAAGCAGCCGGAATAATACCGGTTCTTCTCTGGCAAAGGCGATATAAGCGGCGCCGGCGCCTTTAAAAGCCGGGCCGTTTTGCAGGCCTCGCTCCATATACTGATTATAAACGGCGAGCGCTTTTCTGCAAAGCGCCTCCCGGAGCTCATCCATCGAAGAATAAGCACTGAAAATCGGCTGGGTTGAGCATCCGGCGGCCCGGGCAATCGAACGGGCATTGATGGCTGCTTCACCCTCCCGGCGCAGCAGCGTAAAGGCGGTTTCCAATATGGTTTCTTTGGAAATACGTTGTTTAGGCGGCATCGGAACCTCCAAATAACTTTTGTTATATAACATATGTTATTATAATGCGTCATTCCATGATTGTCAAGTAAAAAATCGGCTGATGCAAAGGGATTTTTCGCCAAATGATACCGGAAGGAAACAAAAATAAATCGGATTTGTTTTATGAATTGACATTGGTAGGCAATTGTGGTAGGATACCTGCGGGGGAGAAGAGGCGTATACAGGGACTCCTATCCCCGGAGATCAATTTAGGATGGAGCTTTTTATGCGTGCTGAAAATACGCCGCGGCTGGAAACAGAGCGGCTGATTTTAAGGAAATTTAAACCAGAGGACGTTTGGGATGCTTTTTTGATCTATCGGGATAAAGAGATCAACCGGTTTTTGCCCTGGCATCCGGTGCGTTCGATCCGGGAAATGCAGGAATTTTTTGAAAAGCATATTTTTCCGGAATATGAAAAGGAAGTTGCCTATCGATATGCACTGGAGGAGAAGGAAACGCATCAGGTGATCGGATATCTGAAGCTGGTGCAAATCGATTTGCAGGCACGCAGCGGCGCGCTTGGCTACGGGCTGAGAAGGGAGTTCTGGAATCGCGGGCTGATGATCGAAGCGGCACGTGCGCTGCTCAGCCGCCTGCGGGAAGATGGCTTTCGGGTTGTTACGGCAGCGTATGATCAGAATAATCCGCGCAGCGGCCGGGTGCTGGAGAAGCTGGGAATGCGTTATATCCGTTCTTATGAAGAGCAGTGGCAGCCAAAAGATTTTAAGGTGACCTTTCTTCTTTATCAAATTGATTTTTAAGGTAAAAGGCAGTTCCGGGAGGGGCTGCCTTTTTGTTTTTCTGCCGGAAATATCCCGGAGATTTTTTGAAATCTCCGGGATGTTTCGATTTTTATGCTCTTTTAATATCTATAAAATTTATTTTTAGTCAACTTAAGGATAATATAGACATACTTTTCATGTTATGGTCGATAATAATTACTCATCTTTTAGGTAAAGGTGGTTGTAACATGAAACTATACGGTTATCGGGGAAAGAGCAATATATCCGGCTTGCGCATCCGGCAAGCAAGGGTGAAAAGAAAATTTTCCCAGGAAGATCTGGCAAAGAAACTACAGTTGATTGGGCTGGATATCACACAGAAAACGATCAGTAATATTGAGAACGGAAACCGAATTGTTCCTGATTATGAGCTGCAATTTTACGCAAAAGTTTTGCAGGTCGGTATTTTATGGCTTCTTGGAATGACCGATGATAAAAGTTAAAATATGGTTTACTCATCTTTGGGATAATATAATCGCTTACTTCATGATATTGTCTAAACAGAAATACTCATTTTAAATACCAATGAGGTGGACAATATGAGAATGTATAATTATAAGGGATTGAGTAATTGTTGCGGAGAGCGTATCAGGAAAAAACGGGAGCTGAACGGCTGGTCGCAGGAATATCTTGCGGCCAAGCTGCAACTGGCAGGCCTGAATTATACGCAGAAAATGGTAAGCAGGGTAGAAAAGGGGCTGCGTGTGCTCCCCGATTATGAATTGCGGTTTTATGCTGAGATTCTGAACGTGAGTGTTTTGTGGCTTTTTGATCTGGAATAAAACAGGCCGGAAGGAGTTTCCTTCCGGCCTGTTTAGATCCATACTTCTTGATAAATAAATTTAAAGCGGGGTAATCTGCAAAACGCGCAGTTGAACACCGGAAACTGTAAACCGGATCGTAAAGCCCGCAAATTCCATGCCATAGACGCGCCCGGGATCCTTCTGATAGCCCGGGCGCGGATCCTGCGCCAGCACAGCCAGCAGCCCGGTGCGCTTTTCTTCCGGAATCAGGCTGAGCTGTGCATTGGAAACCGCAACCTCAAGGCGCGCTTCCCCGGCGGAAAATCCGCCAGAGGCTTCGGGATGAGAATCGGTATAGGCCAGGTAAGGCTTTATATCGAGAATCGGTGTTCCGCTCATCAAATCGGCGCCTGCAACATAGAGCGCGGGCCCTTCCGGGCCCTCCCACCTGATTTTTTCGAGCCGAACCGATGAAAGGCCGATCGGATTCGGCCTGTAGGGTGAGCGGGTTGCAAAAACGCCCATACGGGTGTTGCCGCCCAAACGCGGCGGCCGTACAGTGGGCGACCAGCTTTCCCGCTGCGCCTCGGAAAACTGCCAGAGCAGCCACAGATGTGAAAAGCCCTCCAGCCCGCGCAGCGCTTCGGCGCACCGGTAGGACGGCTCAAAGACGATTTCGGAAAGAAGAGAATCAGCCAATCCACTCTGGCGCGGAACGCCGAATTTAGCAGAAAAATCATTGCGGATTCGCGCGATAATATGCATCGATATGGCTTCAGACATCGCAAACCAAGCCTCCCTTTTTTAAAAAACAAACTGGATCAGCAGCATATAGCAGACGGTGCCCGCCGCGATGGAAAGCAGCATTTTGCGCTTCCAGCAGTGCAGCCCTGCAACAACGGCAATAGAGATCAGTTCCGGCAGCCCATGATTTCCCTGAAGAAGCCGGACATCTTTCAGGCAATAAATTACCAGCATGCCCAGCGCCGCTGCCGGCAGCATGTTGCCCAGATATTGAATGAATTTTGGTGTCGGCCTACCCGCCGGAAACAAAAGGAAGGGAAGAAAACGGGTAATCATCGTCCCCAAAATAACCATACCGATGGTGATCATCTGCTGGGAAAGCGTCATGCTGCGTCACCCGCCTTTTCCAGCGGCGCGCGAAGCAGCGCCAGAATACCCAGGATTGCAAGCATCGAGGGAATCAGAAAGTTTTCACGGCCGAAAAGAAGCAGGCAGATGAGCGGAAGCCCAAGCCCAAGCAGCGCACTCAGAATATTTTTTTCCTTGAGCAGCTGCTCCAGAAAGAGAACCACCATCAGCGCTGTCATCACAAACTCTAGTCCGCTGGTATTGAAGGAGAGCAGTGAACCGAACAGCCCGCCCAGGGTTGCGCCTGCAACCCAGTAGGCATGGTTGAAAAGGGTAACGAAAAAATAAAACCATCCCCGGTCGATTCCTTCGGGAACCTCTGCGGTACAGTTGATCGAAAAAGATTCATCGCACATCCCAAAAATCAGATACCAGCGTTTTTTTCCGGTGTTGCGGTAGCGATCCAGCATTGAGAGCCCATAAAACAGATGCCTGGCGTTGACCATCAGCGCCAGCAGCAGCGCGCCGAGTGGATTAAAGGCGCCGAGCAGCAGATTTACAGTGACAAATTCTACTGATCCGGCAAAAATCGTGAGGCTCATGAGAAAGGGATAGATGGGGGAAAAGCCGGAAACATTCATATAAATTCCATAAGCGATCCCCAAAAATAAAAAGCCGGCCAGAATCGGAACCGTATAGGGAAAAGCCGCCCGCGCGGCGGCTGAAATATCCGGGCGTTTTTTCATGGATTTACTCCACCTCCTGCCGAAAATTATAGCATGGCCCGGCAAGGGAATCAAGCCCTGCAGGTTTAGGGTATAAATAAAAAAACGGAGCAAGCCTTAACTGCTTGCTCCGAGAAGGAGGCCTTTGCTTTTTAATTATATTTTGAAAATATCTGCTGGTAAAGAATTGACACTATGTATTATATCTGCCTCAAGCTCGGGAGGCTCGTTCAAATGAACATTTACTAAATTTTTCAAATGTCTGTACATTTCTACCAGCGGCTGGTTGTTTCTAATTTGTATAAGCTTAACTCGATGCCGGTCAGCAGTATCATAAATTCTGGTCTTTTGCCCCACCTTATCAAACAAAACAACCCCGTTTGTGCCTACACGATTGATTTTATCCTCAATAACCTCCTGATTGCCAGATGATATCAAGCCTACTTCCACGCGTATTCTTCCACGTGCTGTTTGTATTTCACAGTCTGTTTCCCGATCAACTTCCACATCCCGATCGATATTCATCCAAAAGTTTTCATTTTCCTTCAGACCTAAGATATTCAAAATCGACCGGATCAAAACACCCTCTAAGGTTTTTCCCACCTTTGATTTGTCGGAACCCCGTATGTTCAATGTGGCAGAACCGGCCATCATTAGAAGCCATGCAGTATCCATATCTTCATATCGATCAATATTGGTGAGCAAATTGCCGATATATCGTTGCAATTCTTCAATCACAGAAGCTAAATCACTTTTTGAGACCCCAACATTGGTTGAGGTTTTTTGTGTGAGGCCGGCAAGCCAAAACAGCAAATTGTTCTGTTCCGGCGTTCTGTGCCGCGTACGGGTTAGATCTTCCACTAATGCGAATTTCCAATTATCCCCAAACGCGCTTTTGGCATTTTTAATGACATCTGTAAGCCACAGATAAGTTAAAGTCAGCTTGCTTTTTGTATTATTTTCTGTTATAAGCCTATAATTATTTCCTAATAGCATCTGAATAGACATCTGCCTCATGGATTCTTCGGAAAAAGCATTTGTAAGTGCAATGTTTTCATTCATCCATTGTTTATATTGTTCAACTAAATATTCCAATGTGGATTACTCCTCCTCTAAATGGTTTTCAATCAAATAATCAACCCGTACATCACTACTTACCAACTCTGATATGGTTTTTTTCATTAATTCATAATAAGACGGTTCTTTGTCTATCAATAAAAAACGCCTACCCATTTCGTAAGCAACGCGGCCAACCGTACCAGAGCCTCCAAAAGGATCTAACACCATATCGCCTTTAAATGAGTAATAGCGAATAATTCTTCGTACGAGTTCATCGGGAAAAACAGCAGGATGATGCTTATTGGTGCTTGGATGTATTTTCCAAATATTTGTGACATCATAATCACCGGTGATTTTTGAATCTTCAACCAATTTTTGATCATAATGATGGCGAATATTCCAATCAATTAGTTTATCTGTGCGTTTACGATAGACTAAAACATATTCTGTAACGGTTACGGGCTTATACTGTAATGGCTGTCTATCCGCTTTAAAACGCCGCCCCCTTCCCAAATTCCAGCCCGCACCTTCAGGCTTTTCCCAAATGATATCATCTATAAAATCGAACCCTATATTATCTAAAATTCGATGAATATCAAATGGGATTGGAATTCTTTTGCTTGATGTGTTTCTGGATGTCCGTTTTATCAAAACAGGAGAGACATTAATAACGATAAATCGGCCCTCAGAGAGAACCTGGTGGCAGCGAATGAAAACTTTGCGTAAAAAATCTAAATATTCCTGATAATCTACATATTCAGAATATTCTGTTTTTGCATTGTAATAAGGCGGCGAAGTAACGATCAGTTGGGCGGTATCTGGGGGAAAGTCTTCTAATACGGCAATACTGTCACCTAATATCACCTTATTGGGAATTGGTGCTGGAATAAAAACATTTTTTCGGGTGGTTTTTGCGCTTTTAACATTATTTGATATTTTCTGCAGACGGTCAATAACAAGACTTGTGTTTGTAAAATCAACAACTTTTGTAATCTCTTGATCTACTTGAATTTCTCCCAATGTTGCTACCTTATGAATCGGTTTTATGGTTATGCGCCATACTTTTAATCTGTCGTCATACTCGGGAAGTCCACATTCAATCAAATCGGCAATTTCCATTAGATTGTCCGTAATCCAGCTCTTGACAATATTACGAACAGCGTTGGTAGAGCCTTTTTCAAAATTCACAACATGTTCCTCCCATTTGATGAATTCCTATTTATTAATTATACCATATTACGCAATAAAGAAAAAGATAAATTCAGAATTTAACGATAAGATTATAACATATATTTTTAGATCCTGCAACGACACACAAAGGCTACATGTTTTGAAAAAAGTTCAAGCAAATGAAATTTAGCCTGTCAGGACCCTGAAATAAAGACAATAAAATTATCAGAATGTATTACGTTTTCTGATTAGGTCCGTTTACAAGGAACTACACGCAGACCACGAAACGGGAGCTGCTGACAACCAAGAAAGCCGATGATCAAGCACCGGGAAAGTGCGAGATATTCAGCCCGCCTTGATTGCCTCGGCTGGCTTTGCTATCTCCCCGATAAATGGAATGTTATAACCTTAAAATATTTTTCACTTCTGCATAAGCGTTCGCTCTTACTTCGTCATTATGGCACTTTCTAACATAGAAATGATTGCCTCGCAAAGCAGAAAATTGAAAAAGCAAATCTTGAGAATAAAGGGTTTCAAATAAACGGTTTTCCTCGTATTTAGGAGAATATATTCTATTTCCATAAACTTTTAGCAAGTAAGGATAGGTTGTATACATTCGCACATCCACTCGCTCATCCAAACATTTTAGAAGCATCGGGAAAGTTCCTGAACACCCGGATTCAATTACAACAATATTCTTTTCTTTAATGGTGTTGAGCAAATCTGTAAGACAGCTTTCTGCTTCGGGATATTGCGTTAGGGTAGTTCGCATATCGGGCAAAACCATTTTGCAAAAATCATCGTAATTGTCACATCTGCCAACCTCTAATGCTCTGGTTATAGCAGCACGGATTTCATCATCCACGAACTCGTTCCCCGTTAGCATCGTCAATGTCTTTCTGCTGAGTAGCCACGGATAGATGATTGCCTTATTATGGTGTTGGTAGTAGATATACGGCAATAGGGTATCGCGCAGCAGAAAGATATATGCAGTATCTTTCTTATAGCCGATCCATTCACAGAAGTGAACCAATTCAGCTAAAAAGGCATTGTCACTTTCAGCATCGCTTTCTTTGGCACACGTAATAAGTTCATTGATTGCCTCTGAAAAGTCGATTTCTTCCTGCTCATACACAACAGTTGTTTCGGTTATTGTTTTGTGGTAGATAGGAAACGGATTAGCCCCATTGTTTCGCAAATATTTCCTTAATCGTGAAACGCCGTGGCAGGATTTTTCAAGGGCTTCGTTCAATTCTGTATAGCCTTCGTCCAGCAAGTCGTCAAGCATTTTTAAGAGCTGTTTTGTATGATATATCGTTTCTTGACTTGCAGCAGAAGATTCTAATTTCTTCAATTCGCCTTCATAATAGTCTAGATGAAAAGAGATAAAGCCCATTAGTATTTCACCTCCGCAAATTCCGATTTGGCACTGACTTCATTTTAGCATGTGTAGTCCCAAGTAAACGGTACTTTGTTTAGATATAGACTTTGGAGTTCTAAAAGGTTTGTTTATAAAATTTTGTTATGCAGTTTTGGCGTTTTCTGAAAAATAGCCCACACCTTAAAATATAAAAGCGACTTCCAAAAGCCGCTTAAATAAAGGATATATAAGAAAGACACCATTGGTGTCCAACCCTAAGGGGTGCAGATTTCAATTGTGAAAGGCTATAAAAAAGATATTTTAGCGTGTTCGGGAGAGGGATTTGCCCCCTCGTGACTCGCAAAAAGTTGATAGCGACAGTAAGCCGCCGTGAGGGCGTTTACAACCGAACAGGCGGGTCGAGCGTGGCTTTTTGCGAAAGAGGAGGAGCAAGGGAGCGGGCGGATGGCTTATTTTTCTGCCAAAGGCAAAAAATAAGCCGGAGCAAAGCGAACTTTGCTCCGACGTGGTGCGGGCGACAGGACTTGAACCTGCACGTCGCAAAGACATCAGATCCTAAATCTGACACGTCTGCCAATTCCGCCACGCCCGCAGATCTTTTTCATTTTATCGGATGAAACACGCTTTGTCAAGAGGAAAACCCGCGCTCTCTCTTTTTATATTCGGACTGACGGGTGATCACTTTATTAATTTCACTATGCATTGACTAAAGCAGAAAAATATGATAAAGTAAGTAAAAAGATTAACCGGAATTTGTTAAGTTGATAAACGAGAACACAAATATGGAGGACTTTATGAAAAAAATTGTAAGCGTTTTTATTACTGCCATTATGGCATGTTCAATAGTAGGATGTTCACAGAATAAGGCGGGCCCAATTCACTTGCCGGAGAAAAGTATTATACAGTCAATAGATGTAACTATTGGCGATGAAACGGAAAATTATTCGGATAGTGAGTGGATAAACCAATGTATATCGAGCATTACCGATGCACAAGCAACAGCAAAAAAATCTGTACAGGATACGCCTCAAGTTGATGAATATATTAAAATTAATATAAATACAGATGATGCTGTAAGTACAATATTTGTCTATATAAAAAATGGCGATTATTATATTGAGCAGCCATATCAAGGCATATATAAAACTGATTCAACATTTTACGAGATGGTAACAGGAAAAAAATAAATTTGAGTTTATCGAGCAGTTGCTCTCTGTGCATATACCTCCTTTCGTTATTTCGGCGAAAGGAGGTTATTTATATTCTGAATCAGTTCAACGGGCAAAAGGAAACCCGCGCTACGGCAGCACTGCAACGCGGTATTCGCCGGGTGTAAGACCGGTAGCCTCTTTAAAAACGCGCGAAAAATATTGGGGCGTATCATAGCAGAGCAGAGCCGCCACCTCGGCGACCGTGCGCTCCGGCTCCTTTAAAAGCCGTTTGGCCTCGTTTAACTTCAGCTGGCGGTAATATTGCATAATGCTCTGGCCGGTTTCTTCCCGGAAGAGGCGCGAAAGATGTGTTTTGCCATAATGCATGCGGCTGCAGAGCTCCGGAATGGAGAGGGTGCCATAGATCCGGCTGTTGAGATAAAGGATCATTTCACCGGGCAGATTCTGCACCTGCGGAGTTGCGGTGTGGCCGGTCAGCCCGCGATATAGCATGATCAGCAATTGTTCCAGATAAATCCGTATCAGCTGATCGCCGCCCTTCGGCGCGTTTGGCAGAGGGTAAAGACCATCGACCTCCATATCATAGCAGGCGCTGGCCTCATGCATGATGCCGGAAATCAGCGTGCGCATTTTTTGGGGAAGGATTATTTTCAGATCGCGGAACTGCTCCATAGCCGGAGAGTATGAGGTAAAGGAAATAATGAAAATATGGCCGAAATGCGCACCATCGCCTTCTGCAAAATGAAAGGTATCCGGGGCGTGGAAAAGCAGTTCGCCGGCAAGCGCCTGCCAATCGGAATCCCCATTGCGGGCGTGAATCGCACCATCATCTACATATACCATCTCCCAAAAGGGATGCGTCTCCCCCTGAAAACGATAATCCGGATCGATTTCATAATAATGAATCGTGATCAGATCCCTGATACGAACCAGGGGAACTGATTTCTGGTGGCGGTAGCTCATCAAATCACCTCGAACAATTTTATTGGAATTGTGAACAAAATTATATTTTCTTCCCGCGCTGGGTATTGTATCATAAAAGCAATTAAAACGCAAGCGGAAAAGGAGATCTTGAAGATGCTGAAAGTAGGGATTTTAGGCTATGGCGGAATTGCCAGGGCGCATCGTAAGGGCTATGAACTTCTGGCGGAGCAGGGCGCGCCGGTAGAGCTGGTGGCACTTTGCGATATCGATCCAAACCAGTTTACAAATCTGGTGACCATCAATCAGGGCGGCGCGGATACCGGCAGTGCGAAAACGTACCATACCTATACCGATCTGGAAGAAATGCTTGCTCAGGAGCAGCTGGATACAATCGATATTTGCCTGCCGACTTATCTGCACTGTGAATATGCGGTGAAATTGCTTCGGCGCGGCTATCATGTGCAGAGCGAAAAACCGATGGGGCTGAGCAGCGCTGAATGCGCGCAGATGATTGCAGCAGCGCAGGAGAGCGGTAAAAAACTGATGATCGGCATGTGCCTGCGGTTTGATCCGCTTTATTTGGAGCTGAAAAAGATGATTGATGCAGGAACTTACGGCAAGGTGGAAAGCGCGCATTTCGACCGCCTGAGCGGGCTGCCGAAATGGGGTTTCGAAGGCTGGTTCCATGATTATAAGCGTGCCGGGGGCGTTGCTATGGATATGCATATTCACGATGTGGATATGATTCGGTATCTGTTCGGCGAGCCGGAGGCTGTCAGCGCCCTGACAAGCGACTGTAAAGTGAAATGCACCACCATCAACAGCCGGTTCATATATTCTGATAAGCTGGTTTCCGCGATTGGAGACTGGGGCCAAAGCAACAGCTCCAATTTCAAAATGAGCTATCGCGTTAATTTTGAACGGGCGACCGTGACGATGGAAAACGGAGAGATCACCGTATTTCCCAATGAGGGCGAGCCCTTTAAGCTTGATTTTGAAAAAAAGAACCACATGGCGGAAGAAACCGCGTTTTTTGCACGTACGATTTTGGGCGAGCTTGAAAATACGCGCAATACGCCGGCGGATGCGGCTGGCAGCGTAAGGCTCGTGGAAAAATTAATGGAAAGCGCTGAAAACGGCGGCGGAAAGGTAGAGGTTTAAAGATGCAGATCGGGGTGATGATCCCGGTACGGAAGGGTACCGATATTTTGGCGGAACTCAAAAAAGTAAAGGAGCTTGATCTGCAAACCTGCCAGATCAGCATTTGGGATCCGGCGTTTTATACCGATGAATTTGCAGGGCAAATCAATGCGGCGGTAGAGGAAACCGGAATTGTTGTCAGCACACTTTGGTGCGGCTACAGCGGCCCGGTGGAATGGAATTTTACCTACGGCCCTCTCACGGCGGGGCTGGTGCCGCCCGCCTACCGGGGGATGCGGGAGCAGGAATTGCTGCTGGGCTCTGCCTTTGCAGAAAAAATACACGTTTCTCAGATTGCCACTCATGTAGGCTTTTTACCCGAAAATTATTATGATCCGGATTTTCGGGGAACCGTTGCCGTTTTGCGCAGGATCTGCAAAATAATGGCGGAGCGGGGGCAGACCTTTCTTTTTGAAACCGGGCAGGAAACGCCGGTTACCGTTTTGCGTGCCATTGAAGAAATCGGGCTTGAAAATGTGGGCATTAATTTTGACACGGCGAATTTAATTCTCTATGGCAAGGGCAATGCGGCGGATGCGGTGCTGGTATTCGGAAAATATATCCGTGACACACACATTAAAGACGGTTTTTATCCCACCAACGGAACAGAACTCGGCAAAGAAGCGCCGGCGGGCGAAGGGCTTGCGGATCTGCCGCTGGTGCTGAAAAGGCTGAAGGAAGCCGGCTATACCGGTCCGTTTACCATTGAACGTGAAATCAGCGGAGAAAAGCAGATTGCCGATATCAAACACGCCAGAGATCTGCTGCGGGAAATTGAAAAAAATCTTAAATAGCGGGCGAAGCGCTCCGGAATGATTCCGGAGCGCTTAATTTTTTTCATAGGTCTTTAAAATTCGAAAGTGATGGGGTATAATTAGAAATATATGGGGGGATGAAAATCACGAAATACGGAGGAACACAATGGATTATCAGGAAATACTCAGTAAGGTGGATCATACCCTTTTAAGGCCGGATGCCGGCTGGGAGCAAATCCGAAATGTTTTAGATGAGGGCATGGCCTACAAAACCGCATCAGTCTGTATTCCGCCCTCTTATGTAAAGGCGGCGGCAGAATATGCAGCCGGGCGGATTCCGCTTTGCACGGTTATCGGCTTCCCCAATGGATACGCCACGACAGCGGTCAAATGCTATGAGGCGGCAGATGCAATACATAACGGCGCAGATGAAATTGATATGGTGATTCATCTTGGATGGGTAAAAGACGAAAAATGGGCAAATCTGCAAGAAGAGATCGTGCGGCTGAGAGATGTATGCAGCGGAAAGATTTTGAAAGTAATTATTGAGACCTGCCTGCTGACAAGAGAAGAGAAGATCCGCCTTTGCGAGATTGTAAGCGCTGCCGGGGCCGATTTTATCAAAACGTCCACCGGTTTTTCCACCGGGGGTGCAACGCGGGAGGATATTGCGCTCTTTGCCAAGCATGTTTCATCCGGTGTTCGGATCAAAGCCGCAGGCGGTATTCGAAGCCTGAAAGATGCGCGCGACCTGCTGGCGCTGGGGGCTGCACGCCTGGGAACCAGCGCGGTTGTAAAACAAATCAGGGAGGAAGAAGCCAATGGGAAACGCTTATCCAACGCCGCATATTGACGCGGCGCCAGAAGATTTTGGAAAAACGGTATTCATGCCCGGCGATCCGCTGCGGGCGCAATTTATTGCAGAGCACTATCTGGAGGATGCAAAGCTGGTCAATAATATTCGGGGGATCCAGGGCTATACCGGCTATTATCAGGGCCTGCGCGTATCGGTAATGGCCAGCGGGATGGGGATGCCTTCGATTGGAATTTACAGCTATGAATTGTTCCGGATATTCGGCGTTGACCAGATTATCCGCATTGGTTCCGCCGGGGCATTGCAGGAAAAAATTCATTTGAGAGACCTTGTTTTGGGGGCAGGTGCCTGCACCAATTCCGATTATGCCCGCCAGTTTCATCTGCGCGGAACCTTTGCGCCGATCGCGGATTTCGACTTGCTGCGAACCTGTGCGGCAGAGGCCGGAAAAATGGGCCTTCCTTTTCATATCGGGAATCTGCTGTCATCCGATACGTTTTACGACGATGGCGGGGAAGATACTTTGGCCTGGGCCAAAATGGGGGTTTTGGCAGTAGAGATGGAAGCGGCCGCACTCTATATGAACGCGGCGCGGGCCGGAAAACGGGCATTGGCAATCTGCACGGTTTCGGATTCTCTGGTAACGGGGGAAGCGACCGGCGCGCAGGAACGCCAGAATTCGTTTACGCAGATGATGGAGCTTGCCCTGCATACTGCAAAGGCACTGGAGGAAAATCAATGAAAACCTTCCTGATCGTTTTGGATAGCCTGGGCGCCGGCGCGCTTCCGGACGCGGCGGAATTCGGAGATGCCGGCGCTAATACGCTGAAGAGCATATCCCGCAGCACCCGTTTTTCCATTCCCAATCTGCTTTCCCTGGGGATCGGCAATATTGAGGGGCTGTCGTTCCTCGGCAGCTCACCCGCGCCGCAGGCGGCGTTTGGGCGGCTGATGGAACGCTCCCGGGGAAAAGATTCAACGGTTGGCCATTGGGAAATCGCCGGCATTATTTCAAAAAAACCGCTGCCGGTATTCCCGGAAGGGTTTCCAAAGGCAATGCTGGATGCGTTTACATTGCAGACCGGCAGAGAAATTTTATGTAACCGCCCGTATTCGGGAACCGATGTGATCCGTGATTTCGGAGAGGAGTCTATACACAGCGGAAAGGTAATTGTTTATACCTCTGCCGACAGCGTATTTCAGATTGCTGCGCATGAATCGGTCATTCCGCCGGAGCAGCTTTATGAAATCTGCCGGAAGGCAAGGGAAATTCTGCAGGGAGATTGGGGCGTCGGCCGGGTGATTGCACGGCCGTTTGCCGGTAAGGCCGGACATTATGAAAGAACAGCCAACCGGAAAGACTTTTCTTTGGAGCCGCCCGGGAAAACGCTTTTAGACGTACTGGAAGAAAGCGGCGTTGAAACCGTATCGGTTGGTAAAATCTACGATATTTTTGCCGGCCGGGGAATTCACCGCGCTCTGGAAAGCCATGGCAATGAAGAGGGCATGCAAAAAACACTGGCCCTGGCAAAAGAAGATTTTGAAGGATTTGTTTTTGTAAATCTGGTGGATTTCGATATGCTTTATGGGCATCGCCAGGATGCAGAGGGCTATGCCGCGGCACTCTCGGCATTTGATCGTTGGCTTCCCCGGCTGCTGGCTTCGCTGCGGCCGGAAGACCGGCTGGTGATCACGGCTGACCATGGCTGCGATCCCGGCGATCGCAGCACGGATCACACCAGGGAATATATTCCGCTGCTGCTTTATGGAGGCGGAATCAGGCCACGGTCTGTTGGAACCCGCCGCTCCTTTACAGATATTGGAAAAACAATTGCGGGCTGGTATCAAGCGGCGCTGCCCTGCGAAGGCGAGGTGATCTTATGATCAGCGACCGGGCACTTCTGGATCTTGCGCTGCAGGCGCGCCTGCAGGCTTATGCGCCCTATTCCGAATTTCGTGTTGGAGCTGCGCTTTTGGCACAAAGCGGGCGGGTTTATACCGGCTGTAATGTTGAAAACGCCGCCTATCCCGCGGCGATCTGCGCAGAGCGGGTAGCGCTGGGAAAGGCTGTCAGCGAGGGGGAACGGCAGTTTGTGGCCATGGCGGTTGCCGGCGGAAAAACACAGGCAGAGCCTTTTGTGCCTCCCTGCGGCGTTTGCCGGCAGGTTTTGGCGGAATTTTGCGGCCGGTTGCCTTTTCGGCTGATTTTTGGCAATGAAGAAACGATGCGCAGCCTGCCATTTCAGGCGCTGCTTCCCTATGATTTTAGTGCAGAGAATCTGGAGGAAAACCGGCATGCGGATGATTGATCTGATTGAAAAGAAGAAAAAGGGTGGAGAACTGAGCGCTCAAGAGCTGCATTTTCTGGTTCAGGGCTTTACGAAAGGCACGATCCCGGATTATCAGATGGCGGCCTTTGCAATGGCGGTTTGTTTTTGCGGGATGACGCATCGGGAAACCGCCGCCTTGACAATGGAAATGGCCGGGAGCGGAGAACTGGTTGATCTTTCCGAACTGGGCCCGCAGACCGTAGATAAACACAGCACCGGCGGTGTTGGCGATAAAACAACACTGATTGTTGCGCCACTGGTTGCGGCGCTGGGCGGCCGGGTTGCAAAAATGAGCGGCCGGGGCCTGGGCCATACCGGCGGAACGGTAGATAAGCTGGAATCGATCCCCGGTTATCAGACAGAGCTTGCGCCGGAACAATTGATGAAACAGGTAAAGGAAATCGGAATCGCCGTTGTTGGCCAGAGTGGGAATCTGGCGCCCGCAGATAAAAAATTATATGCGCTTCGGGATGTTACGGCAACGGTAGATTCCATCCCGCTGATTGCCTCCAGCATTATGAGCAAAAAGCTGGCGGCAGGCGCAAACTGCATTGTTTTGGATGTGAAGGTTGGAAGCGGTGCGTTCATGAAAAAGCCTGAAGATGCTTTTCGCCTTGCAGAGGAGATGGTAGAGATCGGCCGTGCCGCGGGCCGGCGCGTATCTGCGCTTATCACCAATATGGATCTGCCGCTTGGCCGCGCGGTTGGTAATGCGCTGGAAGTCGAAGAAGCGGTTGCGGTATTGCAGGGCGGCGGCCCGGCTGATCTAAGGGAAATCTGCTTGGAACTGGCGGCAGAAATGCTTGCTCTCTGCAACGGCTGGCCGCGGCAAAAGGCAATGCACGAAGCATCGCAGGCCCTTGCAGACGGGCGCGCCTGGGCTAAAATGCGCGAATGGATCGAATGCCAGGGCGGCGACAGCCGTGTGCTCAGCACCCCGGGCCTTCTGCCGCGCGCTGCTGTTGTAAAAAAGATTTCTGCG
The DNA here is from genome assembly GCA_003343605.1 of Clostridiales bacterium. GTDB lineage: Bacteria > Bacillota > Clostridia > Oscillospirales > QAKW01 > QAKW01. The sequence goes on along the minus strand of QAKW01000037.1, from coordinate 24,097 downwards.
CCGCGAAGCGGATATATCCATCATATGGATGCGGAAAAAATCGGGCTTTGCGCCGGGCTTTTGGGTGCCGGGCGCGCACAATGCGGGGATCCCATTGATTTCGGCGCCGGGCTGATACTTTTGAAAAAGACCGGCGAGCAGGTGAGGGAGGGCGAAGAGATTGCCAGCCTTTATACCGGCGACGCAGCGGTTCTTGCCGATGCGGAAGCCTGTTTTTTAAGCGGTGTTTCCTGGGGGGCGGAGCCCTTGCAGCCGCAGCCGCTGATTTATCGAAAAAAAGGAGGGAACGAATCATGTCTAAAGTAATGATCATCGGCATTGCCGGCGGAACCGGCAGCGGAAAGACCACGCTAAGTGATCAGTTGATCCGGCAGTTTGGAAGCCAGGTGACGGTGATTCATCATGAGCGGTATCTGAAAGCGCACCCGGAGCTTACCCCGGAAGAACGCCGGAGCCTGAATTATGATTGCCCGGAAGCCTATGATACGGCTCTGATGGCGGCGCATCTCAGAGCGATGAAAGAAGGGCAGTCGATCGATTGCCCCATATTCGATTTTACGCTGCTGGATCGTTCCGGCCGGGTAGAGCATCTGCTGCCGACGCCGGTAATTGTGGTGGAAGGGATTCTGCTGTTTGAAAATACGGAATTGTGCCGTCTGCTGGATATTAAAATATTTGTAGATGCCGATGCCGATATCAGATTTATGCGCCGGATCCGCCGCGATGTGGACCGTGGAATGGCGTTGGACGCGGTAATGGCACAATACTTAAAAACTGTAAAACCCATGCATGAACGCTATGTAGAGCCCAGCAAGAAAAATGCAGATCTGATTGTTCTGGAGGGCGGGCGCAATCAGGTTGCGCTGGAAATGATCATCGACCGGATACAAAGCCATGTTGGTCGCCGGCGCTGAAACGGAATGCCTTCTGCGCTGCCCGGTATGCAAAAAGCCCCTGTATGCACAGGCGACGCGTTTTATCTGCCCGCAGGCCCATTCCTTTGATCGGGCGCGGCAGGGATATGTAAATTTGCTGCAAAGCCAGCAATCCTCCAAAAGAAATCACGGCGACGACCGTCTTATGATCGAAGCGCGGCGGCGTTTTCTGGATACGGGGCATTATCTGCCATTGCAACGGGAATTGATCGATGCAGTGTATTTTTACACTGCGCCGGATGGTGTTATTATCGACGCGGGCTGCGGAGAATGCTGGTATACTGCGGCAATTGCTGAAAAGATGCCGCGTGCCCGGATATTGGGATTTGATATATCCAAATATGCGCTGAAATGGGCGGCACATCGCGGCCACGCACCGTTGCTGGCGGTTGCCAGCTGCTTTGCGATGCCGGTTGCCGATGCCTGCGCCAATAGCGTCCTCAATATCTTTTCTCCGCTTGCGGCCGGTGAATACGCGCGGGTGCTCAAGCCGGGCGGCCATCTGTTTCGGGTAGTGCCGGGAGAGAAGCATCTCTGGGAGCTGAAGCAGGCGGTTTACGATACCCCGCTTCCAAACCGCCCGGAAAAACAGGCGCTGGAAGGCTTTCGTCTGCTCGAATGCCGGTTTATTGCGCGGGGAATGGAGCTTCGCAGCGGCGAAGAGATTCAGGCGCTTTTTCAGATGACGCCCTATTATTACCGCACGGCGGCCAAAGACCGGGAACGAATAGAGGCATTAGTAGAATTAAAAACGCATATGGAATTTCAGCTGCTGATTTATGAGCGGCTGCGTTAATGCAAAAAAAGTGCTCACAAAACGGTGGTGGGGATTGCAATGATGGTAATTTGTGATATAATTATATTACTATTTTTTAAAGGAGGCTTTATATGAGCGCGATGAAAAAAATAACGGCCTGGGTGATGGCCGCGGTACTGGTGCTGAGCCTGGTCCCGGCCGTGTGGGCCGGGACCGGGGAGGTTTTGATGGAGCAGGGCGGCCGCCAGTTAACCAGCGAGACTTCCATCAATCAGGTACGGGAAATGTATGGAGCGGAAAAGCTGAAAACCGATTCTCTTTTCGGCGGATACGCCTATACGTTTTATGGAGAAGGTTACCGTGACTTCCTTTATATTGAAACCAATAATAAAGGAAAAATCGCCTGTTATACGGTATTTGGCGATTCCTTTACCTCCAAAGCCGGCAACAGCGGGGAAGAGGAAGATTCTTATATTTCAATGCTGAGCGGGCAGCAGTATGCTGACTATGACGGCAAGATTTGGGGTGTCACCGGCTATTGCAGAGAGAATATTCCGGATCGTCAAACACCGAATACGCTTTACGAGCAGGATGTAAAATACGCCGAAGGGATTGCTAAGCATGCGGCTTTGATGTGGAACGCGATCTCCGCTTATTTCGGGAAAGATACGAATGTTGTTTTCAACAGCCGCGCTTTTTATACCAACCGCCAGCTTTTCGATGGCGGCAGCAACATTTATCGTTATTGCGCGGATAACGGGCGTGCGGAGCAGTTCCAGCTGATCAGCGCCGGTACCCCTTCCTTTCTGCTGACCTATGGCGCGATCTACCCGAATCCCGGTATGTACGCCCGGTATGCAGAGGGGTATACGCTTGTAAACGAATCCTCTCCCGTTTTTGACTGCAGTGAAAAGGGCGGCCAGGTTATCGGCGCGCTGCGGGATTCCTTTTTCATCGAAGGAACAAATGTTCCATATACCGACGAAGAGAAAGCCCTGCTTGCCCAGGTGCGGGAGATCTATGCGAAGAGCGTGGAGGATTATAATAACGCGGGCGATTATTTTGAGGTGCATCCCCAGGATGAAACGCTTCCGCTTGTGCCGGGCGTTATCAATGAGAAAAAGCTGGAGGGCGCAGTAGGCTATATAAATGCGATCCGGGTTGGAGGCGGGCTTCCGGCGCTGACCCACTCGCCCGCTCTTTCGGAGGGCTGCCAGTATAAGGCGATTTTAACCTCTTATCTTGCTAAAAACAATATCAGCAACCCCTCGCCACATTTTCCGCCGCAGGTTGCGGGGATTTCCGATGAATACTATCAAAAGGCACAGATGGGCGGTGCGGAGAATTTATATCACGGACATATCATCAGCAGCATTACCAACGCCCTTAATGATGCCTATGGAGATCCCATTACCTGTGGGCATCGTTATAATCTTCTGGATCCCAATCTGCAATACATCGGTCTGGGCTCCACCGAGGTGGAAAATCAGCTTTCCATTGGTATTCAGGGTGTGCATAAGCTCAGCGGAAGGCAGGCAAGCGATGCAGAAATCGTAGGCTGGCCCTCTAAGGGAATTATGCTCAATGAGGCCGGCGCAGGAACGAATACAATGTATACCGCCAAATTTGTGCGCAATTATTCTGTTACGCAGAATACCGGGGTGATTTTCCGCTGCCTGAATACGGGCGATACCTATACGTTTGAAGCGGGCCAGGAAAATACGCGGAATCATGAATACCATATAAACGCAAACGGGGAAAATATGGTCTCCTATTATGACAATGCGATTGCGCTTTCAGTTGGCTATGTTTATGAAATTACGCTGACCAATGTGCGCAACAATCAAACCGGCGAATATACCGATTACAGCTACCGCAGTGTTTATGAAAACGCATATTTGGGCGGCAGCAACACCGAGGCAGCCGAGCTGCAGCTTGATCAGGATCAGATGAGCCTGGCGGTTACCCAGACCAAAAAGATCAGCGCTTCCATTCAGCCGGAAACGGCACTGAACAAAATGGTTTTTTGGTCTTCGAATACGCCGGAAGTGGCCACTGTGAATGAGAACGGCTATGTGACCGCTCATCAGAAGGGCCAGGCTGTGATAACAGCCAGAACAGAAAATGGTCTGGTACGTGAATGTGTTGTTACCGTAACCGGCCATCCCTATAAAGATCTGGTAGGAGAATGGTATATTCCTTATGTGGAGAAAGCCTATGAAGAGGGATTGATGAAGGGAACAGAGCCGGATCTGTTTGAGCCGGAATCAACCATGACACGGGCAATGTTTGTGCAGGTATTGGCGAATCTGGAGGGGATCGAGCTGGATAACGGTCAGTCGACGGTATTCAGCGATGTGCAGCCCGGCCAGTGGTTTACCGGCGCGATTGCCTGGGCGAATCAAAATCAGATCGTTCTGGGCGTTACGCCAACCACCTTTGAGCCGGATTCCCCGATAACGCGTGAGCAGATGTGTGCTTTGCTGGTGCGCTATGCCACCTATAAGGGGATTACACTGGATCAATCAACGCCTGCGGCTCCTTTTGAAGACGACAATAGGATCGCGCCCTATGCCCGGGAAGCAGTTCATATCTGCCAGAAGGCCGGGATTATCAACGGCACAACGCCTACCACCTTTGAGCCGCTGGAAAATGCCACGCGCGCACAGGTTGCAAAGGTCTTTGCTATTTTTTACGATTATATGTAACGACCCTTTTTGAACACACAAAAACCGGCTCTTGCTTTCCCTCCTGCTTCATAAGAATGGTGGGAGCAGCAGGGAACCAGGCATAAGGAAAAGGAATGAGCAGACGGATAAATTCCGTCTGCTCATTTTTATGTTCAATATGGATCTTCCTGTTATCGGTGCAAGAATCGCTTTCTTAAAAAATTGATTTGATTTTTTTAGCCATGCTCATTCTAATCGCCCCTTTTGGTTAATGGTAACCTATAACAAGTAAATAATCAATTTTAAGGATGCTTTCTTAGGCCGATGGTTAGAAAACGATCCAGATGATAGCGCTGAATCATACGCATAAACGGAATTCCGATGGCAAAGCAGATCACAAACTCACTTGCGGCAACCTGCCCCATGGTGATCAGCCAGGGAAGCCAGCTGATCCGCCCCAACTCCAGCCAGGTAAGCATGGTGCCGATCATCAGCCCGTTCACTACAATAGGATATACAGGCGCCAGCAGCATATGGTTGGTTTTCCAGGTGCAAATCGCGGCAATCAGTGTGGCGGCCGGCCCGATGATGGCATCGAGAGGGGTTGAAAAAAGCAGGTTGGCCAAAAGGCAGCCGATCGTGCAGCCCGGGATCGCCCAGGGCGTAAAAAAGGGGAGCAGTGTAAGGATTTCCGCAATGCGGAACTGAATGGGCCCGAAGGCAATCTGACCGAAGGGAAGGGTGAACACCACATATAGAGCGGCGATCAGACCGGTCAGAACCATTCCTTTTACAGGAATCTTTTTCATTTTTCTTCTCCTTAGTAAATATTTTAAGTCCGGGTAGGAGGAAATCTCGACGGACTAATTGAAAAATGTTATCTGGTAAGCTTTGCGATACCGGTGCGGATTCGGGAGAGTGTTTCTTCCTGCCCCAGCAGATAGGCCAGCTCCACGCCGCCGCCCGGCGTAAACTGTTTGCCGGAAAGCGCGGTGCGCACCGGCCAGAGAATCAGCCCGTTTTTCACTTCCAGGCGGGCGATCAGCTCAAAAAGCGCCGTATGAATCGCCTCCTGCGTCCAGGTGGGCAGCGCTTCAAGAACCGGAAGCACTTGCTTTAAGGCTTCCAGAGAATTTTCTGGATTGGTTTTCATTTTTTTATGGGTATAGAGCGCAACATCATATTCCGGAAGCTGATCAAAGAAATCGATTTGCTCCGGAATATCGCTCAGGATCTGGCAGCGCCCCTGCAGAAGGGAAGCAAGCGTTTTCAAATCGATCGCGGGATTGTGAACCGCCTGTTTCATATAAGGCAATGCAAGGGTATAAAACGCTTCCGGATCCAGCGCCTTGATATACTCGCTGTTGAGCCAGTTGAGTTTTTCCGGATCGAAGATCGCCGGGGATTTGGAAATTCCATCGAGATCAAATTCCCGGATCAGCTGTTCAAGCGTGAATTTTTCCTGCTCTCCTTTGGGGGCCCAGCCCAGAAGCGCAATATAGTTGAGCACCGCCTCTTTCAGATAGCCCTTTTGGATCAGATCTTCATAGGAGGCGTCGCCGTTGCGTTTGGAAAGTTTGTTGTGGGCATCTTTCATCACCGGTGCGCAATGAATATATTTTGGGATCTCCCAGCCGAATGCTTCATAGAGGAGATTATATTTCGGCGTGGAGGAAAGATACTCTTTTCCACGCACAACATGGGTAATCTGCATCAGATGATCATCGATGACATTGGCGAAATTATAGGTGGGCAGGCCATCGGTTTTAATCAGGATCTGATCGTCGAGTTCACTATTTTCCACCGTAATCTCTCCGTAAACCTCATCAAAGAAGGTGGTGGTTCCGGTTTCCGGTATTTTCTGGCGGATGACATAGGGAACCCCGGCGGCGAGCTTTTCCGCGATTTCTTCTTTGGAAAGGCTGCGGCAGTGCCCGTCATATTTATGGGGAACTTTAGAGATGGAGTGAATCAGCTTCAGCTCGTCCAGCCGTTTTTTATCGCAGAAGCAGTAATAGGCGTGTCCGGAATTGATCAGCTGTTTGGCATATTCAAGGTAAAGGTCTTTGCGTTCACTCTGAATATAAGGCCCGAAATCACCCCCAACGTCCGGCCCTTCATCCCAGTTGAGGCCGGTTTCCCGCAGGGTACGATAGATCAGATCGACCGCCCCTTCCACATAGCGTTCCTGATCGGTATCTTCAATGCGCAGAATAAATTTCCCATTATTCTGCCGGGCGATCAGATAGGTATAAAGCGCCGTGCGCAGGTTGCCTATATGCATATAGCCGGTGGGACTCGGCGCAAATCTTGTTCGAACCATGGGTGTACACTCCTTCATTTTTCATCAGGTGTAAATATCATATAATTTAATTTTAGAGTTGTCAAGCGGTTTTATTTGTGATATTATAAACGATATTAGATTATTATGCAAAAAGAAGGTACGGATGGATGGAGAAGATCATATTCAGCGGTATTCAGCCCAGTGGTATCATTACGCTGGGAAATTATATCGGCGCGGTGCGGAACTGGAGCCGGGTCAGCGAACAGGGAAAGGGGATTTTTTCCGTGGTGGATCTGCATGCGATAACGGTCCGGCAGGATCCCAAAGAACTGCATAAGCGGATTCTCTCAACTCTGGCCATGATCATTGCAAGCGGCGTTGACCCGGAGAAAAATCTGATATTTATTCAGAGCCACGTGCCGGAGCACTGTGAACTCACCTGGCTTTTGAATTGCTACACCATGTTCGGGGAACTTTCTCGGATGACGCAGTTCAAGGATAAGTCGCGCCGTTATGCAGATAATATAAACGCCGGTCTGTTTGATTATCCGGTTTTAATGGCGGCGGATATTCTGCTTTATGATACGGATCTAGTGCCTGTGGGTGTGGATCAAAAGCAGCATTTGGAACTGGCGCGGAATATTGCCGTGCGGATGAACGGCATTTTCCCTGAAGCCTTCAAAGTTCCGGAAGGGTACATTCCGGCCGTGGGCGCCAAGGTGATGTCGCTGACGCAGCCGGATAAAAAAATGAGTAAATCCGATCCCAATCCGAAAAGCTATATCAGTATTATCGACGAGCCCGCAGTAATTATGAAAAAATGCCGGAGTGCGGTCACCGATTCCGAAAACCGGATCGCCTATGAGGAAGGGCGTGCCGGGATGAATAATTTGCTCACGATTTACAGCGCGATGACCGGTGAAACGATTGAAGCTGCGGTCAGCCGCTTTGAAGGGCAGGGCTACGGTGCGTTTAAAACAGCGGTCGCGGACGCGATTATTGCAGAGCTGAACCCGCTGCAGGAAAAATACCGGCAGCTCACGGCCGATCCCGCCTATTTGCAAAAGGTCTACAGCAGGAGCGCTGAAGAAGCCCGGGCAATTGCCGGCAAAACGCTCAAACGCATCCAGGAGCGGATCGGGTTCGTTACCCGGTGACCAACGGAGAGTGAACAGGAATGACAAAATTTGATTATCTGACCATAGCCTGCGCCTGGCTGCTGGCGGGCCTTATCAGCTTTCTCTGTACCCCGGTGGCAAAAAAGCTGGCGCATAAAATCGGCGCGATTGATATTCCGAAGGATAACCGCCGGATGCATAAAAAACCGATTCCAAGACTGGGCGGTTTTGCTATTTTCCTGGGCTTTTTCATAAGCACCATGATTTTTACCTTTAATTTTATTTCCCTGCCGATTTACGGCCTGCTGACCGGCGCGATGATCATTGTTGCGCTGGGAATGGCAGACGATGTGTTGGCCCTGAAAGCCTCCTGGAAATTTATCGTGCAGCTGATTGCGGTGGCGATTCCGGTTGCCTGCGGGATCCGAATCGAGCGGTTTCCGGATTTTTTTGGCAACGGATCCTATATTGAGCTGCCTTACGGCTGGTCTTTTGCCATCAGCATTATCTGGCTGCTGGCTATTCTGAACGCAGTGAATATTATCGACGGACTGGACGGGCTTGCCTGCGGCGTATCATCGATTATGACTATTTGCGTCACCGTGATTCTTATTTTGCTGGAAGCGCCGCAGGTGGCGATCATTGCCGCGGCGCTGGCCGGTGCCTGTATGGGCTTTTTACCGTATAATGTGAACCCGGCCAAGCTTTTTATGGGTGATACCGGCTCCATGTTTATTGGCTATACGCTGGCATGCCTATCGATTATCGGGCTGTTTAAGGCCTATGCGATCGTGGCGTTTTTTGTGCCGGTGATGCTGTTTTTACTGCCGATTTTTGATTTGGTTTTTGCCGCGGTGCGCAGGGTATTAACCGGTCATTCGCCGATGCAGGCGGATAAAAGCCATCTGCATCATAAGCTGATTGCGATCGGTTTTTCGCAACGGCAGGCGGTAGCCATCCTTTACGGGGTGGCGGCACTATTGGGCTTCTGCGCCGTTTTGATAACGGCAGATAGCTTTGTGAAGGCAATGATGATCATTGGGGTGGCATTTGTCTTTATTCTGCTGGGTGCGTTTGTGCTTTACCGGCGGGAGAAAAAGGCGGAAAAGGAACCGCAGCAGGAGGACTCAAGTGAGCAGAATTAAGGTTTTATCCCTATTTGGCACACGGCCGGAAGCAATCAAGATGGTGCCGGTACTGAAGGCACTGGAGCAGGAAGCGCTTATTCAAAGCGTTGTTTGCCTTTCCGGGCAGCATCGGGAGATGCTGCAGCAGGTGCTTTGCGCGTTTGCAGTAAACGCGCAGTTTAATCTGGATATTATGAAACCAAGCCAGACCATCACCACCATTACATCCGGTGTTTTGGAGGGGATGGAGAAAATTTTCCGGCAGGAGGCGCCTGATCTGCTGTTGGTTCACGGTGATACCACCACGGCGTTTGCCGGCGCGCTGGCCGGCTTCTATGCGCAGGTAGCGGTTGGGCATGTTGAGGCGGGGCTAAGGACCTACGATAAATATTCCCCCTATCCAGAGGAGATGAACCGCTGCCTGATTACAAGGCTTTGCGATCTTCATTTTGCGCCGACTTGCGCAAACAAACAGAATCTTGCAAAAGAAGCAGCCCAGGGGCAGGTGTTTGTTACGGGCAATACGGTGATCGACGCTCTTAAAATGACGGTGCAGAAAGAATATTCTTTTCAGAATCCCACTTTAAACACCCTTGATTTTCAGGCGGGAAGAGTGCTTCTGGTAACTGCACACCGGCGGGAAAATCTTGGCGCTCCGCTGCGCGGGATCTGCCGGGCGATTCGCAGAATTGCGGAGGAGAATCCGGATGTTCAGATTGTCTATCCGGTTCACCTGAATCCGGCGGTGCGGGAAGTTGCAAAAGAGATCTTGGGTGGATGCGCGCGCATTTATCTTACGGATCCTTTGGATGTTTTTGATATGCATAACCTGATGGAACGCTGTTACCTGGTGATGACGGATAGCGGAGGCCTTCAGGAAGAGGCGCCTGCTTTGGGAAAACCGGTATTGGTGCTGCGTACCGAAACGGAGCGGCCGGAGGCGGTGGAATATGGCACTGTGCGCATGGCGGGAATCGATCCTGAAACGATATGCAGGATGGCCAATGAGCTGCTCTCCAGCCCGCAGGCCTATATGCAGATGGCGAAGGCAGTGAATCCCTATGGGGATGGGAAAGCGGCAAAACGGATTGTTGATGCCATTCTTTATCATTTTGGAAAGGGCCCAAGACCCGAGGAATTTCAGGTTGAACAGAGAGGAAAAGCATGAAGAACGAGCTGGTATTGATATTGGATTTTGGCGGGCAGTATAATCAACTGATTGCACGTCGGGTGCGGGAATGCAATGTTTACTGCGAGGTAAAGCCCTATACAGTTTCGATGGAAGAAATACAGGCATTAAACCCGAAGGCAATTATTTTTACCGGCGGCCCCAACAGTGTTTACGGAGCGGGCGCGCCGGTGGTTCCAAAAGCAATTTTTGAGAGCGGCATTCCTATTCTGGGGATCTGCTACGGCGCGCAGCTGCTGGCGCATTCCCTGGGCGGGCAGGTGCAGAGCGCGCCTGAGCGGGAATATGGCAAAACAGATATTACATACAGGGAGCATCCGCTGTTTTCCGGCATCGAAAAAAATAATACCTGCTGGATGAGCCATACGGATTTTGTTGCGCAGCTGCCGGCGGGATTTCAAAATTTGGCCTTTACCCAGACCTGCCCCAATGCGGCTTTTGGCTGCGATGCGCGAAAGCTATACGCAGTGCAGTTCCATCCGGAGGTCACGCATACCAGGCAGGGAACGCAGATTCTGAAAAATTTTTTGTTTCATGTGGCCGGCTGTTCCGGAGATTGGGAGATGGCCGCTTATGCGGAAAATACCGTTCAGGCGCTGAAGGAAAAAATCGGCGCAAAGAAAGTATTGCTGGCGCTGAGCGGCGGCGTGGATTCCTCTGTGGCGGCGGCGTTGCTCAGCCGCGCAGTGGGAGAGCAGTTAACCTGCATTTTTGTGGATCACGGACTGATGCGCAAAAACGAAGGTGATGAAGTGGAAGCGGCTTTCCGCGACTTTCATTTTAATCTGGTGCGGGTAAACGCCGGCCCGATCTTTCTGGAAAAGCTCCGGGGCGTGCGTAATCCGGAAACCAAGCGAAAAATCATCGGTGAAGAATTTATCCGCGTATTTGAGCGGGAAGCGAAAAGAATCGGCACGGTTGATTATCTGGTTCAGGGCACGATTTATCCGGATGTGATTGAATCCGGCGCAGGCGATGCGGCGGTGATCAAGAGCCACCATAATGTTGGCGGGCTTCCGGATTATGTGGATTTCAAAGAAATCATTGAGCCGCTTCGTTCTTTATTTAAAGATGAAGTGCGTGCTTTGGGCCGGGAACTGGGGCTGCCGGAGTATCTGGTGGGGCGGCAGCCTTTTCCGGGGCCGGGCCTTGCTGTGCGGATCATCGGAGAGATTACCCCCGAAAAGGTGGAAATTTTGCAAGACGCCGATGCGATCTTCCGGGAGGAAATTGCAAATGCGGGACTGGAGAGCGAGATCAGCCAGTATTTTGCTGTGCTGACCGATATGCGGTCTGTTGGCGTAATGGGCGATGCACGCACATACGACTATACCCTTGCGCTGAGAGGTGTGGTGACCGGCGATTTCATGACGGCCGACTGGGCGCGTATTCCGTATGAGATATTGGAACGAGTATCTTCCCGCGTGATTAATGAAGTGGGGCATATTAACCGGGTGGTTTACGATATCACCTCCAAACCGCCGGCAACCATTGAGTGGGAATAATGGAATGAATCCCTGGAGTACTTGGTCTTCAAGGGCTTCAGGGATTTTTTGTTTTCTGTATTTTATGTTATACTTTCTTATGCATTATTTTTTTAACTGGATGTGATTTAGCGTTGAATCGAAAAAAGATTTTTGATTCCTTAAAATTCCAGAATATTCGCCTAATAACCGCTGCGGATGATTCTATTATTGCAGAGATCATTCGGATGAATTTGAAAAAATTTCATTTGGATATTCCCGGAACCGCATATTTTGATCCGGAACTCGATCACCTCAGTGAATACTATAATTGTTTCCCGGAAAAGAGAGCCTATTTCATCGCGACAGATAAAGCGGGTGCCGTGATAGGCGGGGTCGGTATTGCTGAATTTGACGGTTTACCCAACTGTGCAGAGGTGCAGAAACTCTATTTGACGGACAAGGCAAAGGGTAAGGGGTTTGGAAAGGCGCTTATGCAGGCCGTGGAAACCTACGCCAAAGAAATCGGCTATCGGAGGTTATATCTGGAAACGCATACAAATCTTGAAAGCGCAATTATTTTATATAAAAAACGCGGCTATCATCAAGTAGATAAACCGAAAGAAACTCCGCACAGCACCATGAACCGATTTTTTCTAAAGGAACTTTCATTTTAAAAAGAATAGACCTTATGAGAAAACAATCTCATAAGGTCTATTTTACGCATAGGGCGAAAAAAGCATGAAAAGCCAATCATTTTGTTTTATTGCTGCTTTGTTTTCATTCTGCAGGAAACAACGGGGATTGCTCCTGCAATCAAGCCAACCCCGAGCGAAATCATACTTTTCAGAAATGCCATGTGTTTTATACTTTCAAGGAAATAGGTAAAGGAATCGGCAGCCAATTTTATTCTCCAACCCGGAACCAGGTAACAGCATGCCAGATATGCAGCAGCAAAAGCAACCATAAAAAACACAATGAATAAACCGGTTTTTTTCATCTTGTATACCTCCATTCGAAGCGGCTATTCTATCGATACTGATTGAAAGCAATGGATATTCAGACACGCGAAGCTTTATATCCTTCGCCCCAGTTCTGCATGGAATCCAGAATGGGCTTCAGGCTTTTCCCCAATTCTGTGAGCGAATATTCTACGCGCGGCGGCACTTCTGCATATACCCTGCGTTGCACAAGCCCGCTTCTTTCCATATCGCGCAGCTGCGCGGTGAGCACCTTTTGGGATACGCTGCCGATCGATCTTTTCAGCTCCCCAAAGCGCTTGGTGCCGGGAAGCAGATCCCGCAATATCAAAACCTTCCATTTATCGCCGATGAGCATCAGCGTTGTTTCAACAGGGCAAGCCGGCAGCTCCTTCGCCGCGTTAGATTCTTTCATTTCAGCGCCTCCCAAAATATATTAATTATATTCTACCATATTTCGTGCAACAGGTCAATGGATCGGTTGGAAATCCCTTGCCGCAACATAATAGTTTCTTTTTTGTTACTACGGCACAATAATGTGCTTACTTTACAGAATAAACCGGCTTGTGTATAATGCAGATAAAGCAAACAGAGAACGGCCGCTCCAACGCTTTAGACTGTAAATCCACATTTCAGGAGGAGCCTTATCATGAATAAGAATACATTTACCACCAGAAAGCTCGCCAAAGGCGAAATGAACGTCTATGATTTTGGCGGCGTAAAGCTGCACGCATACAAAACCAACGACTTTATCGTTGATGAGGTCTTTATCATTGAGAAAAACGGCAAGGCCGTTATCGTTGAATCTCCATGCTTTTTTGACAACATTAAAGAGCTTACGGAATATCTGAGGGATGTTGAGATTGAGGGAATGCTCGTTGCTTACCACGGCGCAGGGGCTACCTTCCTTCCCGAAGTTCCGAAGTATGCAACACAGAATGCTGCCACCTTCTCTAAAAATGGCGGCGGCAAGGCTTTGATCGATAACTTTGCCGGCGCATTCGGGGAAATCTTTGATTCCTCCGTTCACAAAATTACCAATCTAATAAAGGCGGGTAAGGTGAAAATCGGCGGGATTGATTTTGTTATCAAGCAGACAGACGACGCCTTTGATGTGGAGATTCCCGAAATCAACGCTATTTACACGCATATGTTGGGTCATGACTGTCACTCCATCGTTGCGGGCGCAGACCATGCCGATGCAATGATCGCGGAGCTTCGCAACTACATTGAAAAGGGCTATGACCTGATTCTCACCTCTCACTATACCCCGGAGGATTTGAAGGACGCACAGACAAAGATCGACTATCTGGAAACCCTCAAAAAGATCGCCGCAGGCGTTCAAAACGCAGATGAGTTTAAAGCAGAGATTGGTAAAGAATATCCGCAGTACAGCGGACAGAATTACCTCGATATGACGGCAGGATTCTTTTTTGCTTAAAATTGCAAGCACAGGTATTCAGGAGAAAATCGGAGATGACACAGGAGAGCCGGAGACTCTATTTAATTCAAGCCTTAATGAAAGAACGGGCGGCTGACGCAGAGATCATGATCCCTGAAGGCGAGCCGCAGCAAAAAGCGCTGCTCCGTTCACTTTTCAATCAACGCATGCCTGCCCCCGCAGCAAAGGAGTTTTTAGAGATACAAGACGCCTATTTACAGGAGGAAACTGCAAGAAAAGGCATTACCGATCTATCCGCATTAAAGCCTTTGCGCAATCAGATTTATCTGTGGCGGGGCGATATTACAGCGCTGCGCTGCGAAGCGATCGTAAACGCCGCCAATGCACAACTGCTCGGATGCTTCTGCCCAAACCACAACTGTATCGATAATCAGATCCACACGTTCAGCGGGGTGCAGCTCCGCCTTGCCTGTGCCGGGCTGATGCTGCGGCAGGGGCATGCGGAAAAAACAGGCGGAGCAAAGCTCACGCCTGCCTTTAACCTGCCCTGCCGTTATGTGCTGCATACAGTGGGCCCCATGATCAGGGGAAGGGTGACGCAAGAGGACGAAAAGATGCTGGCCTCCTGCTATCGTTCCTGTTTGGCACTTGCCGCGCAAAATGATATAAAAAGTATTGCATTTTGCTGTATTTCAACGGGTGAATATAATTTCCCGCATCATTTGGCGGCAACAATCGCAGTAAATACGGTGAGGGAATACCTGAGGCAAAAACAAAGCGGGATCAAGGTGATATTTAATGTCTTCAAGGAAATCGATGATGAAATCTACAAAAAGCTACTTCATGCAAATCAAGCGCCTGAAAGCCGCAATTGACACAGCCGATGCGATCATCGTTGGCGCCGGGGCAGGGCTTTCTGTCTCTGCGGGATTCACTTATAATGGGGCTCGCTTCCATCAGTATTTTTCTGATTTTGAAGCAAAATATGGGTTCCATGATATGTATACCGGCGGTTTTTATCCCTTTCAAACACCGGAAGAATACTGGGCATACTGGTCGAGAAATATCTATATAAACCGCTATTTGAACACGCCGAAGCCGTTGTATGAAGATCTCCTGCAGCAGATCGGCGGGAAAGTCTATTTTGTGGTTACTACCAATGTGGATCACTGCTTTCAGAAAGCGGGCTTTGATAAAACCCGGCTGTTTTACACGCAGGGGGATTACGGACTTTTCCAGTGTTCGGCGCCCTGCAATACCAATACGTATGAAAATGAAGCGGCTGTACGCCGGATGATAGCGGAGCAGATCAATATGAAAATTCCGGCGGCACTGATTCCGAAATGTCCGCAATGCGGGCGGCCGCTGACGGTGAACCTGCGGACCGATGAAAAGTTTGTGGAAGATAAAGGCTGGATTCAGGCCGCGAAACGGTATGAAAATTTTTTGCTTTTACGGCAAAATCAGAAAATTTTATTTTTGGAGCTTGGCGTGGGGTATAACACTCCGGGCATTATCAAATATCCGTTCTGGCAGATGACGGCGCAAAATCCAAAAGCGGTCTATGCTTGTATCAATGAGAAAGAAGCCGTTTGCCCGCATAAAATCGAAGCGCGGTCGATATGTCTGGAAGCAGATATCGGTACGGTTTTCAATTCGCTTAAGGTTGGAGGGGCATGTTAAAAAACGGTGGTTGACATCTCCATCGGAAGCGTATATAATAAGCCATGGGAATGAAGTTCTCCCTCGGGGCGCCCCGAAACTGCTTTTAAGGCTGATGACTTCTGTGATTTAAACTGTCGCAGAAATCATCAGCTTTTTTTGCGGCATGAGGAGTGATTTTTATGCTGACTTCCCTGGCGCTTATTTTTCTTATTGGGTTGGCAATGGCAGCCGTTTGCCAGAGCCTGAAGCTGCCCCGCATGGTGGGAATGCTGATTACCGGGATCATTCTGGGACCATATGTTTTAGATTTTCTTGATCCCTCTATCCTTTCCATCTCCGCGGAATTGAGAAAAATGGCGCTCATTATCATTCTGCTGAAAGCCGGCCTTTCGCTGAATCTTGCTGATTTAAAAAAAGTCGGCCGGTCGGCGGTGATGATGTCGTTTGTTCCGGCCAGCTTTGAGATATTGGCTTTTATTCTGTTTGCGCCCAAAGTTCTTGGCATGACCCGAATTGAAGCGGCCGTTTTGGGAACGGTTTTGGGGGCGGTCTCTCCGGCGGTTGTTGTGCCCCGGATGGTGCAGCTGATAGAACAGAAATATGGAATGAAAAACAGTATTCCCCAATTGATTATGGCCGGAGCTTCCTGTGATGATATTTTTGTGATCGTATTATTTACCTCCTTTTTAGGGATGGCGCAGGGAGAGAAGATACGCATTGCCGACATTGCCGGGATCCCTTGCGCTATTATTTTGGGTGTTTTGGCTGGTGCTGCTGCCGGGTGGCTTCTCAGTTTCTTTTTTGAGAAGGCATATGCCCATAAACATGGCGTAAGAAACAGTATAAAGTGTATCATCATTCTGGGCGTTTCGTTTTGGCTGGTCGCCATGGAAGATTGGCTGCAGGAAATGATCAGCATTTCCGGCCTGCTGGCGGTGGTAAGCATGGCCTGTATGCTGAAAATGAGAAGTGCAGAATGCGTCTCCGGGCGGCTGTCTGAAAAATTTGGTAAGCTTTGGCTGGCCGCTGAGGTTATTTTATTTGTATTGGTAGGCGCTGCCGTGGATATTCGCTATACCCTGGAAGCCGGACTTAACGCAATCGGAATGATTTTTCTGGCACTGCTTTTTCGGGCGGCGGGGGTCATGGTCTGTTTGATACGATCAAGGCTGAATTGGAAAGAGAGGCTGTTTTGCATGATTGCCTATCTTCCCAAAGCAACGGTGCAGGCCGCGATTGGATCAGTGCCGCTGACGCTTGGCCTGCCCTGCGGAAAAATTGTTTTATCGGTAGCGGTTTTGGCAATTCTTATAACAGCCCCCCTGGGAGCGCTGGGAATGGATATCAGTTATAAAAAACTGCTTGAAAAAGGAGCATGAGAGGGGGCGGCAGATTCAAATGATCTGCCGCCCCCTCTTTAATGGCGTACATTTTTTGGTACCTTCAGCCTGCTTGGTGTTTAACGGAACGATACACAAGATAATCTAAAAAGCGTTTTACTGCCAGCGAGGCGTTCTTTTTGCTTTTTAATGCAATACCGATACTGCGGTATGCCGGGAAATCGAGCTCTTTGGCAAGAATTTTATAGGGCATGCGCCGCAGGATAAGCTGAGGAAGCACGCTGATGCCCAGGCCGCTTTCCACCATAGACATGATTGCATAATCGTCCCAGGTAGTAAAATGAATTTGGGGGTTCAGCCCGCAGCGTTCAAACAATTCGGATACTTCCGCCCGTGCGCCCTTTTCAAGCAGTATAAACGGTTCATCGCACAGCGCTGAAACCGGAAATTTTGCGCTGTCTGCCAGCCGGTGATTTTCGGGAATGACCGCCATCAGCGGATCCTGCTCCAGAAAAATCGTTTCAAGGCCGGCTTGCGCCGGCAAACGCAGAAAACCGCAATCAACCCGGCCTTCGATGATCCAGTTTTCAATTTCGGAATAATCTCCCAGCAGCAGTTCATAGTCGATTCCCGGGTAATCGCTCTGAAATTTTTTTATAATGCCCGGCAGCCAGTGGGTTGCAACGCTTGAAAAAGTGCCGATCCGAATCAGGCCGGTTTGCATACCGGTCAGTTCGTCAATCTGCATTTGCAGCTTTTCATATTCAGCTACAAGACTTTTGGCATAGGGCAGTAATGTTAACCCATCGGAGGTCAGCCTTACTCCGCTTTTGCCGCGTTCCAGCAAAACAAGGTTCCATTCCTTCTCCAGATCGCTGATCATGCGGCTGATTCCCGATTGAGAGTAATGCAGTATATCTGCCGCCTTCGTAAAGCTGCCATACTCCACAGTTTTTACAAAAGCCAAATATTTTTGTATGTTCATATTTCCGTGTGCCATTCCTTTTTATCTGATTTTCACATGTTATAGATGCGAAATATTCGCTTTTCTCATTTTAAAATCATGATATAATAATTTTATCGAAAAAGCAAGTAGAGGAGTATAAAATATTGATTAACGTAAGTGAAGTTCAAACCACTCCGCCGGAACATTTTCAAACAACTCTGCAGAAAAAGGTTTATCAGACGTTAACGGCGCTGAAGATTCCTTTTGAGCGGGTCGAGAGCGACGAGGTGATCACCATGGAGGATTGTGCGGAAATAAACAGGCGGTTGAATATGAAGATGGTGAAAACACTGTTTCTTTGTAACCGGCAGAAAAGTACATATTATTTATTCGTTACCTGCGGCAACAAGCCGTTTCGCTCCAAAGATTTCAGCGCGGCGCTGGGTGTTGCCCGCGTATCGTTTGCGCCGGTGGAACAAATGGAGGCGATGCTTGGTACGAAGAGCGGCGCGGCCACGGTTTTCAGCAGTCTCTTAGATACGGAACATCAAATAAGGATTGTGATCGACCGGGATGTTCTTGCAGAGGAGTTTTATGGATGCAGCGATGGAACAACAACAGGCTATATGAAGGTAAAAACCAAAGATATCTGCCGCAGTTTTCTGCTGTTTACAGGGCACACGCCCACTTTTATTGAGGTGTAAGATGGGATTATATCAAAACAGAATCGTAATCAAGGTTGGTACTTCAACTTTGACAAATGAGATTGGCAAAAGTGATCTGCGCGCTTTCGACCGCTTGGCTTGTGTTCTGGCAGATATTCAGAACATGGGATACGAGGTGATTCTGGTTTCATCCGGTGCGATCGCCGTTGGTGCAAATAAACTGAACATGAAAAGCCGGCCGTCCAGCATGCGGATGAAACAGGCTGCTGCCGCGGTAGGGCAATGCAGTATTATGTATTTATATGATAAATTTTTTGGCGATTACGATAAAACAATCGCACAGATTCTTTTGAATGCAGAGGATATAGAGCAGGAGGAGAAAAAAGAGAATCTGACCAATACGTTTAATGCCTTACTGGAAATGGGGATCATTCCCGTTGTGAATGAAAACGATTCTGTCAGCTATACGGAAATTGAATCGGAAGATCGTTTATTTGGCGATAACGATATGCTCTCTGCTGTTGTTGCCGTGCTATGCAGAGCAAAACGGCTCGTTATTTTATCGGATATTAACGGTCTTTACGACAGCGACCCCCGCCTGCACCCCGAGGCCAAGCAAATCGAACGTATCGAGCGAATCGATCAAAGCGTATTTTCTCTGGCGGGCGGCGCAGGTTCCAGGCGGGGAACAGGCGGTATGAAAACAAAACTCCAGGCGGCGAGTCTGGCTACCGCCAATGGAACAGATACGGTAATTGTAAACGGAAAGCATCCGGAAGCGTTATATGAAATTATCCGGGGAAATCAAGCGGGAACCCTGTTTGTGGGAAAAAAGGAATAGATATCAGACCAGGCGTTATCCGGGAAGGAGAGGCCTGGTTATTTTTTTATAAAAAACTACTTGACAAACAATACTATGCGGTATATAGTATTATGTGAAAGGGGGCATTATGTGGAAACCCAAATGAAAAGAGGCCTGCTGGATGTTTGCGTTTTAAAGGCGCTGGAAGCGGAGGATTCCTATGGGTATCAGATCATCAAGGATATCAGCCCATATATTGCGATTTCTGAATCAACGCTGTATCCGATTCTCCGGCGGCTGGAGGCGGATCATTATCTCACGGTTTATTCTGCTGAGCATAATGGCCGGCTGCGTAAATATTATCGTATTACCGATGCCGGCCGGCAGAAGATCAAAGCATTTTTACAGGAATGGGAAGAGGTTATGGTTATTTACCGCTATATTGAAAATGAAACAAAGAGGGTGCAACAATGACAAAAGCAGAATTCTTATCTGAGCTACAGCAAGCGCTGAGCGCACTGCCGCAAAGCGAGATTATAAAATCACTGGATTATTATGAAGAGATTATCAACGACCGTATGGAAGAAGGCATCAGCGAAGAGCAGGCAGTGGGTGCGCTGGGCAAAACAGACGCAATAGCCAGGGAAATCTTGCTGGACATGGGGCTTCTGCAGCTGATGAAGGCGAAGGTAAAGCCGAATCACAGGCTGAAGGGCTGGGAGATTATTCTGCTGATTGCGGGTTCCCCGGTCTGGGCCCCGCTGGTACTTGCTTTTCTGGCCATTGTGCTTGCCGTTTATATGACTATTTGGGCGGTATTGATCTCCCTTTGGGCGGCAGTGGCTGCTATCGCCGTTACCGGCATTATGGGACTTGCCGCAAGCGCTTTTATTTTTGCGCAGAATCCGCTTTCCGGCCTGATGGTTATCGGCGGGGCCATTACCTGCTGCGGGCTGGCTGTTTTTGCTTTTTTGGGCATGCGGAAGCTATCTGTTTATCTGATTCGGCTTACGGCGCTGTTTATCCGGGGCGTAAAATCTATTTTTATTCAGAAAGGCGGCAGGAAAAATGCATAAATCCACAAAAACGCTATTGATTCTTGCCGGCGTATTGACGGTATGCGGATTTCTCATTGTCCTGCTTGCCGCCGCGCTGGCGGGATTTGATTATAAAAAGCTGAGTACCGATCAGGATATAGCGGAACAAACCTATTCGTTCAACAGCGCAGAGATCCGTGCGCTGGAGATTGAAAGCGGCCCTGCAGATGTACAGATTATAGGATCCGATACCGATGCCGGTATAATTCAATATGAAGAGTGCCGCGGGGTATATTATGATATTGCATTCGATGAGGAAGGCACCCTTTCGATCCGATACCGCAATGAGCGTAAATGGTATCAGATGATCGGCGTGATGAGCCGGCCATATGAGATCACGATTTACCTTCCGCCGGAGATTGCCGCAAAAATCCAGATAAACGGCGGCAGTGGGAAGGCAAGCCTTTCCGGGCTCTCAGCCCTTCGCGAACTATCCGTGCGGAACCAAAGCGGAGCGGTTGAAACCGATCAAGTAGCCTGTGGCGGCAATCTTGCCGTAACAACGGCCAGCGGGAATATCACCATGCGGAATACCGCCGTACTGGGCGCGGTGAGCTTGCAGGGCAATAGCGGCGATGTGCGCTGCAATGCAGTAGAAGCAGCCGGTTTATTTGCCATTGATACCAAAAGCGGCGCGATCCGCACCGAGGATTCATCCTCCGGCGGCGATATGCAGATGCGTGCAGAGAGCGGAAATATCCGGCTGATGAATATCCAGGCGGGCGGAGAGCTTTCACTCTTTGCTTCCAGCGGAGGGTTATGCATTACAGATAGTGCTGTTCTGCATAATGTTTCACTCGCCACCAAGAGCGGTGATATTGATTTCGACCGTCTTTCCGGCCGTGATTTTGAGATAGAGGCTGAAAGCGGTGCAGTGAAGGGAAGCGTAAAGGGCACGGCAGAAGACTATATCGTCAGCGCAAAATCCTCTTCCGGAACGGTTCGGGTGCCCGATACCGGCCGGGGAGATAACCTGATTCGCATCACGACCGCAAGCGGCAATATTACCCTCTCTTTTATATAGACCTGAAAACGCCGCGGAACTGGATACAGTTCCGCGGCATTTTATTGACATTTTTACCGGAAATGTAATATAATGGTTTCAAAAATAATCAATGGCAGTGGAAAGGATGAGAGCATGAAAATCAGAATTGGAATTGCGGGTTATGGAAACCTGGGCCGCGGGGTGGAAAGCGCGGTCAGCGCCAGTAACGATATGGAGCTGGCGGCACTGTTTACAAGGAGGGATCCTTCCGGGATTCAAACTAAAACCGGCGTGCCGGTATATTCCATGAATCAGGCACCGGAATTAAAAGACCAGATCGACGTGATGGTCCTTTGCGGCGGGAGTGCCAAAGACCTTCCGGTTCAAACACCGGCTCTGGCAAAATACTTTAATGTTGTGGATAGCTTTGATACGCATGCAAAAATACCGGAGCACTTCAGCCGGGTGCATGAGGCCTGCCGGGAATCCGGCAAAATCGGCATTATTTCCGTGGGTTGGGATCCGGGGCTGTTTTCACTCAGCCGCGCGATCGGACAAGCTGTTTTACCGGATGGTAAAGACTATACGTTTTGGGGGCGGGGCGTCAGCCAGGGGCATTCCGATGCAATCCGGCGGATAGAAGGCGTGCGTGATGCGCGCCAGTATACCATTCCGGTGGAATCTGCGCTGGAGCGTGTGCGCCGCGGTGAAAATCCGGAGCTCACTACCCGGGAGAAGCACACGCGGGAGTGCTTTGTGGTAGCTGAAGAGAATGCAGATCTCAGCGCCATTGAAAACGCGATCAAAACCATGCCGAATTATTTCGCTGATTATGATACAACGGTTCATTTTATCAGCGAGGAGGAACTGCTCCGCGATCATGGCGGAATCCCGCATGGCGGCATGGTTTTTCGCTGCGGCACCACTGGTTTTCAGCATGATAACCGGCACATTATCGAATACCGCCTGCAGCTGGATTCGAATCCGGAGTTTACCTCCAGTGTTTTGGTTGCCTACGCACGGGCGGCATATCGCCTGAATCGCGAAGGTATTTCCGGCTGCAAAACGGTTTTGGATATCGCGCCGGTATACCTGCACCCGGCTTCTCCGGAAGAACTGCGCCGGAATCTGCTTTAATAAAAGGGGGATTATGATGAAACAGGATAGGATTGTAATTTTGGATCTGGGCGGCCAGGCCAGTACGGAAATTGCCCGCGCAGTTCGTGCACTTGGGGTTTACAGCGAAATCCGGCCTCATGATATCACCCCTGCGGCTCTGCGCGCTCTGCCCAATTTGAAGGGTTTGATTCTGTGCGGCACCCATCATCCATTGATGAATGGCGGGAATATTGATGTGGATGAAGAAATTTATAAAATGGGGCTGCCGGTGCTGGCCTTCGATCATCCCGCCGCGCAGGCGGAAAGTCTCCCACTTCCGCAGGGAGAAGCCCTGCAGGAGAGACTCCGTACTTTTATTTTTGATCTTTGCGGCGCACAGGCGAATTGGACGATGAAGAACTTTATCGAAGATCAGATTGAATGCATCCGCAGCCGGGTTGGGGATCAGAAGGTGCTGCTTGCGCTTAGCGGCGGTGTGGATTCTTCGGTAGTTGCGGCGCTGCTGATCCGGGCGATCGGAAAACAGCTGACCTGTGTTCATGTCAATCATGGGCTGATGCGCAAAGGGGAATCTGAAAGCGTCGTTGGCGTGTTTCGCGATCAGATGAAGGCGAATCTGATTTATGTTGATGCGGAAGAACGGTTTCTCAGCAAGCTGGCAGGCGTAGCGGATCCGGAACAAAAGCGCAAAATCATCGGCGCGGAGTTTATTCGTGTTTTTGAAGAGGAGGCGCGCAAACTTGAGGGCATCCGCTATCTTGCACAGGGAACCATCTACCCGGATATTATTGAATCGGGAACCAAAACTGCAAAGCCCATCAAATCCCATCATAATGTCGGCGGTCTTCCGAAGGATTTGAAATTCAGCCTGGTGGAGCCGCTGGATCAGTTGTTTAAAGATGAAGTGCGTGCCTGCGGGCTGGAGTTGGGGCTGCCCTATGAGATGGTTTACCGGCAGCCGTTTCCGGGACCGGGGCTTGGGGTGCGCTGCCTGGGCGCGATTACCCGGGAGCGGCTGGAGGCTGTGCGCGAATCCGATGCGATACTCCGGGAAGAATTTGCCCGTGCGGGGCTGGATAAAAAGGTTTGGCAGTACTTTACCGTGGTACCGGATTTTAAATCGGTCGGAGTGAAAAATCATGAACGCTGCTTTGATTATCCGGTTATTATCCGCGCAGTTAATACGGTAGACGCCATGACTGCAACCATTGAGCCGATTGATTGGCCGATTCTGATGCACATTACGGAACGGATTTTAGATGAAGTTCCGCATGTAAACCGCGTTTGCTACGATCTTTCTCCGAAACCCTGCGCAACCATTGAGTGGGAATAAATACCCTAAGGCATTCAAAGTGGCTTGAAATCGATTGATTTCGAGTTTTATCGCCGTCTGTTAATTACATGGTTTCTCCTGTCAATTTCAGTCAGCCTTGTACGCCCGCAAACCCGCATGAAATCCGGGCTTTTTGAAAAAATAGCCCGTAAATACTGAGAAATCGCCCATCGGTTCCAATCAGCAATTTTTCCGCTTTTGGAAAGAACTGCGGA
Organism: Clostridiales bacterium; assembly: GCA_003343605.1. Classification (GTDB taxonomy): domain Bacteria; phylum Bacillota; class Clostridia; order Oscillospirales; family QAKW01; genus QAKW01. Next base: position 6 of record QAKW01000037.1, on the reverse strand, counting down.
AAGAAC
>QAKW01000021.1 GCA_003343605.1 Clostridiales bacterium | reverse complement strand
CACCTTCGCCGCGGCTGCGATTTCCTCCTGCTCCGCCGCATCGGCACGGGCCGCCGGATTCTCCACCCGAACCGCTTCCAGCGGCGCGGCGCGGCGCGCTTTTCTGCTCTTCTGCACGGCGTCTGCTGCCGGTTCCAGGCTGATAAAGGTAATCCCGCAGCCTTCATACTGCGCGCGCACTACCGGCAGCGAGGCCGTATCATCGGAAAACGTAAACCGCACATCGGAAGCCGTGTTTACATATCCTTCCGCCGCCCGCGTCAGGGTGTTGTCGATCTCGGCCCACGTGCCGTTTTTGCGGTAGTGCACCGGCTGAGCATACTGCACGGCAGTATAGCTGCCGTCGCTCATATAAAACTGCTTGGTATCCCGCCCGCGCTGCGCCTCCAGCTCATGAGAGACTTTCGCCTCCCCCTTCATGCCGGGCTCCAGCGCGGTCTGCGCTGCTTCTTCGGCCTCCAAAGGCTCTGCCTTCCTTGCGGCCAGCCCCTCTGCCGGCAGCGCGCAAATTGCGGTAATCACCGCCATAAAGGCGCATAATCCCCGTGTAATATAATGATGTCCCCGCTCCATTTTAATATTTCTCCTTATTTTTTTAATAAAAGCTTGCAACCTCTTCTTCCGGCACCTGCGCCGGTTCGATTTCCAAAACCTCTAAAATCGGGCCTTCCCGGCCGTAGGCCTCATGCACGCCGATATGGATCCGCGCGCAGACCAGCGCCCACTGCCCGTTTTGCAGGCGAAAGGAATCCGGGTAAAGGCAGGCAAGCCCCGCAAACTGAATATCTTCCACACAGCAGGTCATCACCTGCCGGCCAAAGACAAAAAAGCTGCCGTCGCTCCGCTCATCCAGTATCACGCGGCCTTTCAGAAGCACGTTTTTTCCCTCGTAACGCGCCAGCTCTTCAGAAAGATCCCGATACCAGATGGCATAGTCGCGGTCTTCAATTTTTACCACCGGCGCTTCCAGATCGAACGGAAGCGGATCTTCAATCTGATCGGGCTCCACCTGCCCGCCTACCCGTTCATAAACAATTTCCGCCCGGCGGGAAATGCCCCACACCAGCTTGTGATAGGGCAGCACCTCCGCATCCAGCGGCACACGGTTGAAAATGACCATCTCCGCCGTTTGCAGCTTATCGACTACCAGCGCGCGCATATTGGCATTATAAGAAAGGATCGTCTGCGCATCCATAAAGCAGAATTCCTGCACCAGCAGCCAATCCTCCGGCAGCGCCTGAAAAAGCGCTCCGTTATTCCACATGCCGTTGTATTCCACAAAAACGCGCCGCGCCCGGCTGCTTTTTGCCAGCCGCTCCAGCAGCTTCGGCTTCAGCTCCTCTGCACTGCCGATCGTTTGAAGCGCAATCCGATCCGAAGGCATGCGGGAAAGATCATATTCCTCCTCGCCTTCTTCACAAATCAGAAGGAGTGTCGGGGTGCCGTCGTTATATTCCGGATCCTCCAGCGTTTCCTGAATAAACCGCGTTTTACCGGCATCCAGAAAGCCGGTAAATAAATAAACCGGTATCTGCATCGCTCAGTCCTCCAGCCCAAACAGCCCGCTCAGAAGCCTCTCATCCAGCTTTGCGCCGATTACACATAGCCGGCCGATCACCTGCGCACTGCCCGCCCGAATATCATGCTCCCCCGGAACATAATCGAAAAACAGCCAGCCGCCCAGGCTTTCGGCCACCATCCCCTTAGCACGCAGAATATCGCCGCAGCGGCCGGTATCCAGCTCCGCCAGAATCCGCTCCAGCTCCGCCCGGTCAAACTGCCGCGCCGTCTCCCGGCCCCAGCTCTGGAAAACTTCATCGGCGTGATGATGGTGATGATCGTGAGGATGATCGTGGCATCCGCAGCTGCAGCCGTGTGTATCTTCATGAGGATGATCGTGGCCGTGATCATGGGCCTGCTCCCCATGCGCGTGATGATGCGCTTCACCGCCGTGATGATGTTCCTCCGGCGCGCTTTCCGCCAGTGTGCGCAAAATCCCGCCGAGGCTCTCCCGATGCTCCATCGCGTCTTGAATCTGTTTGCCGCTCAGCTGATCCCAGGGGGTTGCAATAATGGTTGCATCCGGATTTTTCTCTTTGACCAGCCGGATTGCCCCGGCCAGCTTTTCTGCGCTGAGATTTTGCGCCCGGCTCAAAACAATGCAGGCGGCGTGTTCCAGCTGATTATCATAAAATTCACCAAAATTTTTGGCATAGATTTTGCATTTGGAGGCATCGGCCACGGTTGTAAAGCTATTGAGCTTTACATCCGGAAGCTGCAGCTTTGTAACCGCTGTAATGACGTCGCTGAGCTTTCCCACGCCGCTGGGCTCAATCAAAATCCGGTCGGGGCGGTAATCTGCCAGCACCTGTTCCAGCGCTTTGCCGAAATCCCCCACCAGGCTGCAGCAGATACAGCCGGAATTCATCTCGGTAATCTCAACGCCGGCTTCCTTTAAAAAACCGCCGTCGATCCCGATTTCTCCGAATTCATTTTCAATCAGCACCAGCTTTTCGCCCGCGTAGGCCTCTTCCATCAGTTTTTTAATCAGGGTTGTTTTGCCGGCGCCCAGAAAGCCGCTGAAAATATCAATCTTTGTCATCATTCATCCCTCGTTTTCTACTTTTGTTAATTTGGCGAAATTCGCCATGATTTTTTTGATTCCTGCTTTTTCAAACTGAACCTCCAGCAAAAAATCGCTTCCCATCGCCGTTTTGGAAAGCAGCGTACCGTCTCCAAAGGTTTTGTGATGCACCCGGTCGCCGCATTCAAACGCGAAGGGAGCGGCGTTTTCGGGTGCCGGTTTGCGCAAAACCGGCGCGGGTCGGACCGTACCGGTGCGGACGCCGCCGCGCGGCACGCCGAAATGCCGGTTCTGCGCCTCTGAAAACGGGCTGGTTTTCACCGAAAGATCCTCCACAGCCAGCGGCGGCAGCTCCTTCAAAAATTCACTGGGAACACAAAACTGGGTGCGGCCGTAAAGCATACGCTGCCGGGTATGCAGAAGATACAGGCATTTTCGCGCACGCGTTACGCCCACATACATCAGCCGCCGCTCTTCCTCCAGCCCGTCCTCGGTATCGAGGCTTCGCTGGCTGGGAAAAAGCCCCTGCTCCATTCCGATCATAAAAACATAATTGAATTCCAGCCCCTTTGCGCTGTGGAGCGTCATCAAAACCACCCGGTCTTCATCTCCGGTAAGCTGATCAATATCCGTCATCAGCGAGATTTCCTCTAAAAAGCCGGAAAGCCCCCCTTCCGGGTTTTCCTGCTGATATTGCCGGGCTGAGGAGCAAAGCTCCATAATGTTATTGATCCGGTCGCGCGCCTCATCGGTATCCTCCAGCTCCAGCATCGCAAGATAGCCGCTCTCCCGCGCCACCAGTGTAATCCATTCATCCAGCGGCATTGCATCTTTCTGCGCGCTCAAACGATCGATCATCTGCGCAAAGTCCTTCAGGGCCGCGGCCGCCCGGCTCAAGGAAGGAAAGGCATCTGCCCGGCGCAAAACAGCCAGCATCGGCTGATTTTCTTCTCCTGCCAGCTGCTCTACGGCGGCAACGGTCGCCGCGCCGATTTTCCGCTTCGGCTCATTGATGATCCGCTTGAGGCGCAGATGATCATTTTCATTCTGGATCAGCTGAAGATAAGATAAAATATCTTTGATCTCCTTACGCTCATAAAAGCGAAAGCCGCCTACCACCTTATACGGCACCCCGCTTTTCACAAAATAGCGTTCCACGGCGTTTGACTGCGCGTTGGTGCGGTAAAGAACCGCAAAATCACTGAAATGCGCACCGTCCTGCACCAGGCGGTCCTGCATGGTTTCCACGATAAACCGGCTTTCCTCAAAATCGTCTGCAACCCGTTTCAGATAAACCGGGTCGCCCTTTCCCCCGGCGGTCCAGAGCTCCTTGCCTTTCCGCCGGGTGTTGTGGGCGATAATACCGTTTGCCGCGTCCAGAATATTGCCGGTCGAGCGGTAATTCTGTTCCAGCCGGATCACCTTCGCGTTGGGGTAGCGTTCTTCAAAGAGCAGGATATTCTCAATGGTCGCGCCGCGGAATTTATAAATGCTCTGATCATCGTCGCCCACCACGCAGAGATTCCCGAATTTTGAAGAAAGCAGTGAAATCAGCTGATATTGCAGTGGGTTTGTATCCTGATATTCATCCACCATGATGTAGCGGAACCGGCCGGCATATTTTGCCAGGATTTCCGGATGGCTTTCAAAAAGCTCTACCGTTTTTAAAATCAGATCATCAAAATCCAGCGCGTTTGCTTCCCGCAGCGCGGCGTCATAGCGGGCGTAAATTTTGCCGATCTGCTCCTGCCGGAGATCCCGGCCGTAATGCGCGCCGTAATCTTCCGGCGAAACCCGGTTGTCTTTCGCCCGGGAAACAGCGCTCTGCACAGCGCGCACCGGCAGAATCGTATCGTCGATCTCCAGCGCTTTCATCGCCGCCTTGATCACACGCTGGGCATCATCGGTATCATAAATCGTATAATTTCCGTTAAAGGTGCCCCCCGCGGCGATCTCCGCCCGCAGAATCCGCGCGCAAAAGCTGTGAAAGGTTGCGGCAGTCACGCCGAAGGCGTCGGCGCCCATCATGCGCTCTATCCGCTCGCAAAGCTCCCGTGCCGCTTTATTGGTAAAGGTAATCGCCAGGATATGGTAGGGCGCGCAAAGCCCCTTCGAGAGCAGATAGGCGATCCGGTTGATTAATACCGTGGTTTTTCCGCTCCCCGCGCCCGCCAGAATCAGAAGCGGGCCTTCGGTATATTCCACTGCCTCCCGCTGGCGCTCATTCATTTCGTTCATTTTTTCTTCTATGATATTTTGCAGCATGGCCATCCTCGCTTTTTCAAAATTTCCTGTTTCCGGACCATATAATACGATTCATCCAGACAATCCCATCAGTATAGGTCATTATACTCCAGAAACATGATCAAGTCAAACCCTCATCACCAAAAATCCGCCCATGCAGCAGCACAGGCGGATTTTAAAAATTCCTGCTTCAGGAAACCGGCCATCTCAAAAACGGAATTTTTCTCAGCAGCCAAACAGCCGCTCCGCAGAAAATAAAAACCGCCAAAGCCCGCAGCGGGATCAAAATGGCCGGAAGCGCGCCGGTTACAGCGGTATTTTGCAGCGCCAGAATGACCGCCGGATGCATTAGATAGATCCCCAGCGTACAGCCTGCCAGCTCCTGAATCAGGCGGCGGCTGCGCGCACCGGGAGGCGCATGGCGGGAATAAAAAGCTTGAACACCGGTATAAACGCCCATGGCGGCCGCAAGCGCGCCGGGCGCAAAGAAGCTTAAAAAAAGCGGATCCCCCGTTGTGCTGCGGCCGGCAAAGAAAGTGCCCAAAACCGTCAGAAGCGTTCCGGCACCCCCCAGGATGTAAAAAAACCTCTGTCTCTTCACACCCCAGCGCTGCAGGTATCCGCCAAACAGATAGCAGAAAACAGAGCCGCACATATCGTTGAGCTTCATCTTTTCGGCCACGGTCTCCAAAACCGGAAAGCAGCCGGCGCGCAGCGCCGTAAACAACACAGAGCCGAGCAGAAAGCTCAGCACCAGCGCATACCGGTATTCCTGCCGGGTGGCGGCGCGGCAAAAAACAAAAAGAACCGGCGTCAGCGCATAAAGCGCGATCGCGGCGTAAAGATACCAGAGATGAGCCGGCTCCGTAAGCAGATAGCAAATCAGCGCCCAAACGCCGCCATAGCTCCGCGCGCCGGTAATCACTTCATAAAGATAATAAAAGGCCGACCAAAACAGCAGTAGCAGAAACAGCCGCCCGCATTTTTTTAAAAGCTTTCCGGGGTCCGGCTGCCGGCGCAGCATATAATATCCGCTGATCATCATAAATACCGGAACGGAAAAAGCGCCTAGCGCCCGGAAGAAATACGCCTGCGCACCATCGGGATAAGATGCGTGAATCACAACAACAAAGAAACACGCAATGATCCTGAGCAGGTTGGTATCGTGATCGCTGCGGATTCTCTCATGCTTCATCGCATTTTCCTCCCCCTAAACTAGCCGGATAAAAATAAACCGGCTGAAAATGATTTTTCCAGCCGGTTTGCCTGAAAGCTTGCCCATCGTGCTGCGGCAAAACGAAAACAGATTTATTCTTTTTCCTCTTCGCCGCACTGATCGCAATTACAGCCGCAATCCAGATCGGAAAGATCAAATTCCAGGCTTTCCCCGCAGTTGGGGCAGTTGATCTTTCCAAGCTCCGCTACTTCATCGTCTACCGAAAATTCCTCACCGCAGGTAGGGCAGACGATCGCATAATAATCGTCTTCCTCCTCATCGAAATCTTCTTCATACTCTTCATCGAGATAATTTTCAACTGCCTCGAGATCTTCATCGATCTCCCCCATATATTCGTCCAGCTCGGTAATATTATCTTCCATATCGGAAATCGAGGCCGCCATATCATCGAGCACCTCAACAATATTTTCAAATAATTCCCGGTAAGGATCTTCCTCGCTGAGCTTGAGCCCCTGCAAAAGCCCCTTGATATAAGCTACTTTTTCTAACATAATCGACGCTCCTTTTTATTTCAGTATTTAAGCCCGTTCCATATATTCTCCGGTACGGGTATCGATCCGGATCAGCTCATCGTTATTAATAAAAATAGGCACCTTGATTACCGCGCCGGTTTCCAGCGTAGCGGGTTTGGTGACGTTGGTGGCAGTATCGCCGCGTACTCCCGGCTCCGTATCCACCACCCGCAGCGTCACAAACAGCGGGGGCTCCACCCCGAATACGTTGCCCTTATAAGACATGATTTTCACAACGTCGTTTTCCTTGATGAACTTAAAATTATCCCCCAGCTTATCCCGGTTCAGCGGAAGCTGCTCATAGGTCTCGGTATCCATAAAATAATAGAGATCCCCGTCATTGTAAAGATACTCATAATCCTTGCGGTCAATGGTCGCATTTTCAAATTTATCGGTTGGATTAAAGGATTTTTCAACCACCGCGCCGGTGATCACATTCTTGAATTTGGTGCGCACAAAAGCGGCGCCCTTCCCCGGTTTTACATGCTGAAATTCGATAACCTGATAAACCTGACCGTCCATATCAAAGGTCACGCCGTTTCTGAAATCGCCTGCAGTTAACATTGTTTAATATTTCCTTTCTGTTCGAAAAAATTCTCTAACCTTTATTTTACATGATCACAGCATATTTTTCAAGTAAAATATTCCAGCCGTGCAAAAAAAGCATGCGGCATTTACTTTATCGCGCTTACCTTTTCATAGATTCGCTTCATTTCAAGCGCATCTTTACTTTGTGTTCCCGCGGATTCGCAGATGATCACCGGCGAAGCGCCCCGCTTTGCCAGCACTTCGGCCAGCGGCTCGAATTCCGGGCCAAACAGGCGGTCTTCAAACGTCAGATGGCGTTTTTCCCCGCCGGTCGTATATTCGATCTTGGAAAAATGCGCGTGAAAATGCGCAGCGCGCCATGCGCCCAGTGCATCCTCAATGGTCTCCAGCACCCGCTCATAATCCTCCGCCTTATAAAAAAGCCCCTGCTCTCTGGCGTTCAGATGACCAAAATCGATCGTAGGCAGCAGCCTCTCATCCAGCGCGCAGAGCGTCATCACCTCATCCAGAGAACCCAACTGGTTGATTTTGCCCATTGTTTCAGGGCAGAGAACCAGATCCCCGTAGCCCGCCTGATCAAAGGCATCCAGGGCCGCCTGAAGCGTTTGCAGCGCCAGCGCCGTTGCTTCTTCCCGGCCGAGTCTGGCGCAGGAGCCGGAATGAAAGATAATCCGCTTTGCGCCGATTTTCCGGGCAAGCGCCGCGCTTTCCAGCAAATAATCCACACTCTTCGCCCGCTTTTCCGGCTCCACCGAAGACATGGAGATATAATACGGCGCATGGATGGAAAGCGTTGTGCCAAATGCTTCTGCTTCCTCTCTCAGGCGCTGCGCCACCGCTGCGTTCATCCGCACGCCGCGCCCGCACTCCACCTCGTAGGCATCCAGCCCGATCTCATTGAGAAAGGCCGGCATCTGATCAGATGTTTTCTTGCCCGATTCCTTAAACCAATTGCAGTTTCCCCCAGGCCCGAAATGAATCATTTACGCTCATCCTCTCTGCGCTTACGCGCTATAATCGGCTCTTCCAGCCGTCTTTTAAACCGGAAAAAGACCGTTTCCTTCCGGTCGATCGGATCTACCAAAATCGTGATCATCCCGGCGCGGTTCCCGCCCAAAACGTCGGTAAAAATCTGATCCCCCACCAGCGCGATCTGCCCGGCCGGCAGATCAAACCTGCGCCGCACCCGGTTGAGAACGAACCGAAACGGCTTTGCGCTGCGGTAATAGGCCGGTATGCCGAGATCTTTTGCAAAAAGCTCCACCCTGCTGCGCTTATTATTGGAAACAATCGCCAGCCGGATCCCCCGCTCTGCAAGGCGGGTTAAAAGCGCCTGCACTTCCTGTGTGGGATGCGGGGTTTGATAGCCCACCAGCGTATTATCAATGTCGAAAATCAGCCCGCGGATTCCGTTTTGCTCCAGAAAAGCGTCGGTAAGCGCAAAAACATTGGGAATCAGATATGAAGGCGTCAGCAGCATGGCGGTCTCCTTTCCCGAAATATTTTCAAATAAAGTATAGCAAAGAAAGATTGTAAATTCAAGATTTATCGTATATAATATGCTGTAAGAGGTGATTCTATGAAATTCAAGGCAACCAAGGAGCAGCGGGGCTGGGGCATCAGCGCCTTTCTAGTGTTGGCGGCAACGGCTCTTTTTGTGATGCTCCTTTTAAATCTCAGCGAAGCGGTCGCCGGCGTAAGATGGTTTTTATCGCTTTTTATCCCCTTTTACATCGGTTTTGCAATTGCCTACCTTTTAAATCCCATTATGGTTTTCTGGGAGGAAAAGGTTTTCCATAAGCTCAAGCGCCCGCAGCTTCGCCGGGTGCTCTCACTTTCCGTTACCTATCTGCTGTTTATTCTGGTATTGGGCGGGATGCTGGCCTACCTGCTCCCGCAGCTTTTCAGCAGCATCACCAGCCTGGTAAACGATATTCCGGGCTATTATAAAGCGTTTTTGAAAAACACAACGGCCTTCATTGAAGCCCATCCCGGCATCAACGAGATTTATACCCAGTATTCCACCCAGATCAACGGGATCGTGGAGCGCGGCGTCAGCGCGCTTACAGGCTATCTGAGCGGCCTACTCCCCAAAATCGCCAATACCACCCTGCAGATCGGCACCGGCCTGATGAATTTCTTTATCGGCATGATTATCGCCATTTATTTCCTGCACGGCAAGGAAAAGCTGATTGCACAGATGAAAAAGGTGCTCAACTTCATTTTTAAAAAAGAGGAGCAATACCGCAAGGTGCTCAATGTTGGAAGTGTTACGCACGAAAAAACGCTGCATTTTATTACGGCGCGGCTGGTAGATTCACTGATTATTGCGATTCTGGCCTATGTCATTATGGCCGTTTTCGACTTTCCCTATGCGCTGCTCAACGCACTGATCATCGGCGTTTTCAATACCATCCCCTATTTCGGATCCTGGATCGGCGCAGTGCCTCCCGCGCTGATCATCCTGATTGTGAAGCCCTCCTATTTCCTGTGGTATCTGATCTTTATTGTTTTGCTCCAGCAGCTCGACGGCAATATCATCGGCCCCAAAATTCAGGGCCGTCAGCTTGGCCTTTCCGCGCTCTGGATTATGTTTGCAATCTTCCTGTTCGGCGGAATTTTCGGATTTTTCGGCATGGTGATCGGGGTTCCGCTCTTTGCGGTGATCTATTATTTTGTAACCGCCGCGATCAATAACGGCCTGCTCCGGCAGGGAAAATCCGCCAAAACGGCCGATTATGCGCCGCCGGAAGCGCGTGAAATCATCGAAAACGAAGAAGAAGGCAAATCACAGCCCTGATTTCTTTTTGCGCTTAGGGGCGCCAAAAATAATATAAAAACAAGCGGCAGAAAAGCGATTCTGCCGCTTGTTGCTTTTTAACAGCTCAGTCCTTCAGCTCCGCCACGGTAATGCCCGCGTCTCCTTCGCCATAAGCGCCCAGGCGAAAGCTTTTCACCAGCGGATGGGTTTTTAAAAAGGCATGCACCCCTGCGCGCAGGGCGCCGGTGCCCTTTCCGTGGATGATGGTCACCGTGTGCAGATGATCCAGCAGCGCTTGATCCAAAAAACGGTCGATCCGCTCTTCCGCATCCGCAATGGTCTCGCCCCGGATATCCAATTCTGTTTTGGCCGTCGCGCGGGATTCCATCCGCTGAATGCGGGTGGATCCCGTTTTTTCTTTCTGCGGCTCCTCCTTTGGGGCAAACAGCTCTTTTTGGCTGATTTTCAGGCGGATGCCGCCGCAATCAACCTGCACCTGCTCTCCGGCCAGCGCCAGAATCGTTCCATGCCGGTTCATTTTACCCACGTATACCCGCATCCCCGGCTTCAGCGGGCCGCGGACAGGCTGGCCTTCGCGGGTTGGCGCCCCTTCCGCGCCCAGTTGATCCAACAGCTTTGCTCCGCCGCTTTTCACACCGCTTTTCAGCGCCTGTACGGTTGCCTTATCCAACTGATTTTGCTTTTCGCGCAGCTGGCTCAAAAACAGTTCCGACTGCCGCCGGGCATTCTCCACCAGCAGCCGGGCCTTGCGCTGCGCGTCGGCCACATCCCGGTCGGCGCCGGCCAAAAGCTTTTTGCGCTCCGCGGCAAGCGCTTCCCGCTCCCGGCCAAGCGCCAAACGTTCCGCCTGCAGGGCCTGCAGCCGATCTTCATAGCGGTTTTTTTCCTGCTGCAGCCGGTCGAGAACCTGCTCCAGATTCCTATCGGCGGCGCCGATACGCCCCTGGGCATCACGGATAACCGCCTCCGGCAGCCCCAGATGCCTCGAGATCTCAAACGCATAGGATTTGCCCGGGATCCCCATCTGCAGCCGGTAAGTTGGGCTTAAGGTATCAAGGTTGAAGGCAAAGGAGGCGTTTTGAACCCCCTCATGGGAAAGGGCGTAGGTTTTGAGTTCGCTGTAGTGCGTGGTGGCGGCAACAAATGCCCCCTGGCCGCGCAGATGCTCGATCACCGATTCCGCCAGGGCGGCGCCCTCCACAGGATCGGTGCCGTTGCCGAGCTCATCGAATAAAACCAGGCATTCCCGGCTGCTGTACTGCATGATATTGCGGATGTTTTTCAGATGGGAGGAAAAGGTGGAAAGCGATTGCTCGATCGATTGTTCATCGCCAATATCGGCGTAAACCCGCTCAAAGATATAAAGCCGCGCCTCATCGGCGGGCACCGGAAGGCCGGCCTTGGCCATCAGCGATAATAAGCCGAGCGTTTTTAAAAATACCGTTTTTCCGCCGGTATTCGGCCCGGTAATCACCACCGTATCAATGCCGTTGCCCATCTCAATATTCAGCGGCACCATGGTTTCCTTTGCAATCAGCGGATGCCGCGCGTTTCGGATATCGATCAGGCGCTCGCTGCAAAGCTGCGGGATACAGCAATTCTCATCGCCGGCATACTTGGCCTTTGCAAAAATCATATCCAGCGCAACAGCCGCCCGGTAGGAAACCAGCAGCGGCTGCGCAATGGCGCAGATATTTTCCGTAAGTTCTTCAAAGATACGCGCGATTTCCGCTTTTTCCTCCGCCTCCAGCTTGCGGATCTGGTTGTTTCCCTCCACCACGAAAAACGGCTCTATAAAAAGCGTTCCGCCGCTATTGGAGGTATCGTGCAGCAGCCCCTTGACCTCGCCGCGGTTATCGGCACGCACCGGAACAACATAGCGGTCATACCGTAAGGTCACAATCGGCTCCTGCAGCGATTTGGCCACCTCCGGCGTACGGATATATTTTTCAAGCTGTGTTTTAATGCCGTTCGCCGTTGCTGCCATCCGGCGGCGGATGGAGGCCAGCTGCGGTGAAGCATCATCGGCGATCAGCTCTTCGGTAAGAAAGGTTCGGTCGATACGCTCATAAAGGGCACGGTCTTCATAGAGCTGGGCAAAAAAAGGATCCAGCGCGGGGGTCTCGAAATTTTTATCATGATAATAGCGCAGCAGATCCTGCCCGGTTTTTAAAAGCGCTCCCGCGGCCAGCAGCTCCGCGCCGCCAAGCGCAATTCCCTTGCCGGCCTTGCTTATGTATAGAGGCAGATTCTCCGCCAGGCTCCGGAGAGGAAAGCGGGGCTGGCACTCCAGCAGGCGCATAGCCGCTTCGGTCTGTTGAAGCTGCAGCCCGGCGCAGGGCGCATCAAAAAGCGGCAGCAGCTCCCGCAGCCGCCGCCCGGCTTCTTCGGTCACGCAGCGTGCCGCCGCCAGCTCCAAAACTTTAAAATACTCCAGCGCGGCCAGTGATTTTTTATAATAAAACAGATTTCGGTTACTCATTTTTCATTTCCTTCATATACGGTTTTCCATAAATCCAGCGCAGACGCGCGCAGCTCCAGATGATACTGCAAAAATTGCTCAGAAAGCGCGCTCAGCAGCCTCAGGTCGCCAGTTGGTATTGAAAAGCCAAAGGCCTTTGCAGGCGGATGATTTAAGATATGTACTATTGCCGCCAGCGCGCTGGCACTGAGGGCAACGGTCTTTTTCGGCAGGCTGCAGGCATCGCAGAGAACTCCGCCGTCTTCCAGCGCAAAATGCGTGCCCGGATGCCCGCAGGAGGCGAGCGTGGGGCAATAGCCCATCAACTGCATGGTTTTCAGCTCAAAAACGCTCTTCACCAGCAGTGCATCCCGCCCGCGACCGAGCAAATACAGGCCGTTGAGCAGCAGCGGGAGCAGCAGCCTGGTCTCCTGCTCCTCCGAACGGCCAAAATATAAAACGATCTGGGCAAAATAGCTTGCCAGAAACGTATCCTCTATGCGTTCTCTTAAAATGGGAAAGGACTCTTCCAGATCAAAGGAATTCAGCAGATAATTTCCTCTTCCGGTCTGATAAAGAACCCATTCCCCATAATAAAACTGATCAAACTGGTTTTTTTTCCGGTTGCTTTTGGCAAAAACCGGAATGCAGCCCAACGGATCGCACAGAATATGCAGCACCTGTTCCTCATGAACCGTTTGGCCGATTTTCAAAAGAATACCTTTGACCTTGCATGTCATAATCCGGCTCTTTCTCCTTGTTTTCCAGCGCATGGTAAAGCAGATATGCTTCCACGCTTCCGGTATTTTCAAAGCACTTCCACGCATCGCGCTCGTCCATTTCATATCACTCCCAAGCTTTTATATTCCATCATAGCTTAGTATGCGCCGCGGGGTGCTTAAAAAGCGATAGTAATAATTGGTTTTTTAATCTGTGATAAAGCCAAGCCGGTCGAGCAGGGCGCTGTTGTTTTCCCAATCGCGCTTTACCTTCACAAAACATTGGAGAAACACCTTTTTCTGATAATGCCGCTCCAGCTCTTCCCGGGCACGGGTGCTGATCTCTTTGAGCTTCCGGCCGTTTTTGCCGATAATCATCCCTTTATGGGATTCCCGCCCGCAGTAAATCACCAGATGAATGGAGATCAGCGCTGCCGTTTCCTCAAAGGAATCCGCGGCCAGCGCCACGCCGTGCGGCACCTCGTCTCCCAGCAGCAGAAGCATTTTTTCCCGCACCACCTCGCAGGCAAAAAAGACCTCGGTCTGATCGCTGAGCTGCGCGGGATCATAAAGAAAGGGGGATTCCTCCGCCTGTTTGCCAAGCTCTTCAAGCAGAATTTCCGTGCCGTCGCCGGTGCGGGCGCTTAAGGGGATCACCGCAAGAAAATCATATAACCCGCTCCAGGCTTCCATCACCGCAAGCAGGCGATGCTTTGGAAGCAGATCAATTTTGTTTAAAACCAGAATGGTTGGTATTGCGTTCTGCTCAAGCCGCCTGAGCATCGCCCGCTCCCTTTCTGCCGGCGCTTTGGGTTCGGCAACAAAAACAGCAATTTCCGCCTGCTCCACCAGGCCGTCCACCGTTTGCTCCATCCGGCGGCCAAGCCCGCTGCGGCCGGTGATAAAGCCGGGCATGTCCAAAAATATATATTGTGTTTCTCCCGCGGTTAAAATGCCGGTGATCCGGTTGCGGGTCGTCTGCGGCTTGGGGGAAACAATCGAGATCTTTTCCCCCACAAGCTGATTCAGCAAGGTGGATTTACCAACATTCGGCCGCCCCATCAAAGTGGCGAAAACAGTTTTTGTTCCCATTTTTTTACGAATCCTTTTTATATGTTTTCGGGCAGAAAATCAAAAATGCCATCAATGCAAAGTAGGCCGCCAGCGCCGCCGCCCGATACCATTTGCTGAAATAGGCGGCAATCTCTCTGAAAACGGCGGGATCCCAGAAAAGCAGCCAGGCCATGGCCAGAGAACCCGCCGCGAAAATCAAAACACCCGCCGCCGCAGAGTCTTTGGCATGGCGGATCCTGCGGTTTTCCGAACGGGTCAGGGCGTTATCGGTCTGCTCAATGGCAGTGTTTAGGCTCTCGGCCCCCATTACCAGCGTGATCTGTAAAATCAACAGCCCCCACTCCACCGGAGTAAAGCTGTAAAACCGGGTCAGCAGCAAAACGGTAACCGCGACAAAGCAATGAATCCGAAAATTCCGCTCACAGGCGAGCTGATACCAGATCCCCCGGAATGCGTAATGAAAGCTTCTGCATAAATTTTTCATCTTGTCAGCCCCATTTTGCGGAGAACCGCCTCCTGTTTTTGAAACATCTCCGCCTCCTCTTCTTCGCCGGTTTCATGATCATAGCCCAGCAGATGCAGCACGCTGTGCACTGTTAAAAAGCCGATTTCCCTTTCCAGGGAGTGGCCGTATTCCAGCGCCTGCGCACGCGCTTTTTCAGGGCAGAGCACCATGCTCCCCAAAAAAACCGCGCCGGTTGAGGGATCGGGCGGCGCGTCTTCCGGCGATTCTTCCATTGGAAAGGAAAGCACGTCTGTCGGCCGGTCAACGCCCCGCTGCTCCCGGTTGATCCGGCGGATCTCCGAAAGGCTCGCAAAGGAAACTTCCACCTCGCAGTCCCGCTCCATTCCCTCTGCCTGCAGGGTGGCTTCCACCGCCTGCCGGATCAGAGATTCAAACTCTTGGTTTTCCATGGTTACGATTGCTCTCATTGCTCGTCCTTTCATAAGCGTCCACAATTTTCTGCACCAGTGCATGGCGTACAATATCGCGCTTTTCAAAGCGATGGATGCCGATCTGATCAATCTCCTTCAGAATTTTCAGCGCATGCATCAGCCCGGAGGGTCTGCCGTCGAGATCAATCTGCGTTGGATCGCCGGTCACAACAATCTTGGAATTAAAGCCAAAGCGCGTTAAAAACATCTTCATCTGCTCAATACTCGTGTTCTGCGCTTCATCGAGAATAATAAAGCTGTTATCGAGCGTGCGGCCGCGCATATAGGCCAGCGGCGCAATTTCAATGATATTCTTTTCCATATAATGGGCCACGGTTTCCGGCCCCAGCATTTCAAAAAGGGCGTCGTAAAGCGGCCGCAGATAGGGATCCACTTTATTCTGAAGATCTCCCGGCAGAAATCCCAGCTTTTCCCCCGCCTCCACCGCGGGGCGGGTCAGCACGATCTTGGCTACCTGCTTGCTCTTCAGGGCCGCCACTGCCAGCGCCACCGCCAGATAGGTTTTCCCAGTGCCTGCCGGGCCGATTCCAAAGCTCACCACATGCTGTTCGATACATTCCACATACTTTTTCTGCGCGATCGTTTTGGGCTTGATGGGTTTGCCGCGCGTTGTGATGCAGATGCAGGCGTCCAGTGCCTGCACCACATTGCAGTTGGCGTCCTCCCGGGCCAGATTGATCAGATAGCGCACCTTCTGCACGTCGATCCCTTCGCCCCTGGCCGCCAGTGAAAACAGATTTTCCAGCACCAGCAGCCCCATATCCACATTATTTTCAGATCCGCTGACCGCCAGCGTATCATCGCGGTTGATCAGCTTTACATCCAGCTCCGCCTCCAAAACGCCGGCGTTCTCGTCGAACGGGCCGAAAACAACCGGGATCAGCGCGCTTTCCCCGTTTTTAAAAATCTTTTGCATGCTTACTCCTCTATCGGCATCTCGATTCCGATTTCCTCTTCACATTGAAATACTGCCCGCAGCCGGAACGCATCTTCTGTAAGCTCTTCCTGCGTTTCGCGTTTGATAATGGTTGCAGCGCTCAGGCGGTCTGTCTCAAAAAAACCGAGCTTGGTATAAGCCGCGGCTCTGGCCTCCTCTTCGCTTCTGGTGACGGTTTCCAGCGAAACTTCATCGACCCGCGTGGAATGAAACCGGATCGGAAATGCAAAAGAAGCAATCTTCAGCGGCCAGTCTTTTGAAACGGTATCATAATCATTATATGATATTTTTCCGCTAAAATAAAGAGGAATCTTAAACTTCCCGATCGAAATTGCATAAAATTTTCTGGTTTTGCCGGTTTTTTGGCGCACCGGCTCGCTGAGCGGGATGGAAATTTCTGTTTCCCGCCTGGTTTCTGCCGTGATGGTGGCGATGCAGTGGGAAAGCCGGCGAACACCGTATTTATCGGTCCAGTCCCCGCTGACCAGCAGGTCTCCGGCCAAAACCGTATCGCCTACCTGTACCTGGCGGGTCCCGCCGTAATCGCGGATCGAAAGAATTACGCCGTCCCGGGCGGCATAGATGTTGGTCGGCACCGTAAGATCCTCGATCTTAGGCCGGAGCCCTTTTTCCTTTACTTCCACATAGGCGGTGGTTCCCCGGATATTGATCGACATCCAGGCAATCTTATCGTTTCCTGTAAGATACCGGTTTTCGATCGGATCCACATCGATTTTCCGGCTGCAGCCAACGCCGAAACCCATTGCCTTGAGATCTTCCACAATCTGAGTCGCCGAAATGTTTTCGCAGCCGCTGACCTCAACCTGCCACACAAAGCGGGAGCAGTAAAAAATGATTCCCATAAACAAGATCAGCCCGGCTACCAGCCCAAAGCGTTTTTTGAACGGCCGGATCGCCATAAATAGGCCGCGTTTCTTTAATATTTTAACGCGGGTTCCGGTTTTAAAAGCCGGAACCCGCAGCCGTTTAAAATCCCGCCGCGGAATCATAAAAAGCAGCCGGCCGTCTTCCGTGCGGCGGGGTGAGCGCAGCGGAATGTGATAGCGGTAAAGCAGATTGATAAACTGCTCGATCTGATTGCCGCTTGCCTGCGCCTCAACCCGGCCGCCAAAAAATGCAAAAATGTCTCTCATGCTATCCCTCCCATTCAATCTGTTTGAGCTTGCCGGTTACCCGGAGGCCGCCGTCGCCAAAATGGGCAAGATCAAAATCAGCGCCGTGAATCACCAGAAGATAATTTTTCATATGGATTTTAACCAGTTCCTTTTCATAAGTATGGATTCCCTTTGCGCCCTCCACCTGAACTGTGTTTCCACCCCAGATTTCAACACATTCGTCCAAACCGGCCGCATATTCCGGCATATCGATGCACTTCACAAACCGCTTCCACGCGCTGGCGCCGCGGTTTTTTCGCTTGGTGGTTCTTCGTTTCATAGCATTCCCTCTTTTCGTATTATTTTTATGCGCCCGGCATAACCTTTAATATGAAAAAGTATGCAAAAATGATTTTTACAGCCGCGCTGCTCCTGATGCTGCCCGTTTTGCTGATTTTAAGCCCGCAGGCGGGGCAAAGCGTGCGGGATGGGCTTGCACTTTCCTTTCGCGCCGTTTTGCCGGCGCTTTTCCCTGCAATGGTGCTTTGCGGCATGATCGGGGAACTTGCAGAGAGCGTTCCGCTGCCGCCGGCGCTTACCGTTTGGATCACCTCGCATCTCTGCGGATTTCCGCTTGGAATCAAAACGCTCTCCCGCGCCTATCACCGCGGGCTGCTGACCCACCGGCAGACGGTGCGCCTTTCCGCCTGCTGCTCCAATGCTTCCCCCGCTTTTTTGATTGCCTATGCAGGCGAAGCGGTGCTCGGCAGCCGGAGGGCGGGGATCCTGCTTTTCACCGGCCAGCTCCTGCTTTCGCTGCTGCTGGCGCTGCTGCTGGGTGCCTTTACCGGCGGGCGGAAGCCGGAACCCGAAGACCGGGCGCTGCTGCCGGTTGTAACCGGCAGTATTGCGCAGGCGGCGCTTGGCAGCCTCACTCTTACCGGATATATCACCGCCTTTGCCGTAATCAGCGGATTATGCCGTTCGGTGCCGGGTTTTGATTATCTTTACGGTTTTCTGGAAATTTCAGGCGGGCTGGCGGCGCTGCCCAAGGGGCCGCTGCAGCTTTTCCTGGCCGCGGCGATGGCGGGCTTTTCCGGCCTTTCGGTCATGCTGCAAAACGGCGCCTTTTTAATTGAAGAGCGGCTGCCGCTCTGGCCGATGTTTCTGGGCAAATGCTTTTATATGATCTGCCTGCCGCCCTTCGTGCTGGCTCTGCAGGGCGGCAGGGCGCTGAGGCTTTTGTGGTTTTTGCCGGTTTTGCTTCTTTTTTCCATTTTGATGATTTATTTTGACAAACGGGAAAAAAAGGGATATAATAAGCTAAAACGGATAAAGGAGGGAACCGGATGATCTTTTCCAAAGAGATTGAAAAGATCTGCGCATACTGCGAACATGGCCGGCCGATTCTTGGAACGCAAGACATTATCTGCGCAAAAAAAGGATTGGTAAAAGCGGATTTCTGCTGTGCCAGATTTCTTTATACGCCGCTGCGCCGGATTCCGCCGCGCCCGCTGCAGCCCGATTTTGCCAGTCTGAATTTTCCAAAACTGGATGAATAATGCACTGTATTTTACAGTGCATATTTCTTTTTCGGCGGCACATAATAAGAATCGTCCCGGGGCAATTGAAAGAATGCGGAAACTGAAAATACAGGGGTATTTTTACGATCCGCAGCAAAAACGCTGATTTACGTTTTTTTGATGGATTCAGAATAAACGTAAGTCTGCGCTGAAAGAAGGCGCGGCCTGCTGGTGGAAAAACGGTGGGCGGGCTGCGATGTAGAACCGATTGGGAGATACGCTCCTGAAACAACACCGTTTTGCAAAAGCGGAAAACATCGATCAAAACCGGCAGGTAATTTACGCGTTGGCGGCAGTTTACGAGCAGCAGGAACAAAAACCGCAATGTATGGCCATGATGTTTTCCCCCGGGCGGGAGGCTGCATCCCGGCGGCATATAAAAAGAGCGGAAGCTTTTTTCGTTAAAAGCTTCCGCTCTTTTTCTTTTTTCAGGCCGCGAGTTCCTGCAGCATCAAAACAACATCGGCTATACTCAGCCGCTGATCACCGTTTGCATCGCATTCGTGCAGGCAAACCTCGGATTGCCAGCCGTTGAGGCGGCGCATCAGCGCAACCGGATCGGCAGAATCAAACGTCCCGCTTCCGTTTACATCATTGCGCACTGTCAGCACCGGATACTGCGCGCCCTGGCGCATCGCCAGCGCCGAAGCCACGCTGCCATCCCGGAAAGCCTCCGGGCTTTGCGCGATTGTGCCGCTCTGCGCCGCGGCGGTGCCGGCATAGGCGCTCCAATAATGGCAGTTGGCAGTTTTGCCGTTTACTGTGCCGTTGTAGCGCACGATCGCATAGCTGGCGCCATCTGCATTGATCACAATCAGCTCGCCTAAGGAATAGCAATCGGCAATATTTGCAGCACTGCCGCCGTTCTGCCCCCAGGAGCAGATCCCAGCCGCGCTGGTTGGGGCCATAATCGTGCCCAGATTGTAGCAGCGCCGGATCGTGCCGCCGTGGCGCAGGTTGCCGGCAATTCCGGCTGCGCCGTCGCTGCTCTGATTGGCTACCACGGTAGCCTCGTTCCAGCATTCCTCAATCAGCGTGCCGCCGTCTCCATAGCCCACAATTCCGCCGCTGACCGAATTTGCGGCCACAATCCCGCTCACACCCAGCCTGCGGATTGTGGCGCCGTAGGTTGCGCCGAATGCGCCCGCGCCGCGTTCCTGACTGAAAATATACACGTTTCTAAGCATATGGTAGCCGCCCTCAAGGGTTCCCTGAAAGGCCTTGCCGTAATCTTCGGTATACTTCCCCACGCTCTGCATCTCCATACCGCTGAAATCCAGATCATTTTTCAAATATACGGTTTTTCCCTGAAAGGTCACGCCGGATTCCACAAGCTGCGCAAAATAGATCCATTCCGAAGCAGTGGTAATCTGGTAAGCCGCCTCGTTGGGAAAGCGCGTGTAATCACCGATGCATACCATTCCTTCCTCCTGCGGCCGGCTCACGCACGCAAGCGCAGAGAGGCAGGATTCCAGATTTTCAAGAAGCGTATCCAGCCGTTCTTCGGTATACACGCCGCCGGCCAAATAATCGGCCGCTGACTGATAGACCGTGCTCAAGCCTTGATCCGCATAATTTTGTGTATAAAAATCCAAATCAATTTCGGCCAGCCGGTCGCGCAGAACCGAAGGATCCGCATTCAGGGCGCCGGTAATTTCATAGCTGCCGCTGGAAAGCTCATAAATATTGGCTGTTCCCTCTTTCCCCAGCGCACGCACCTGATCCATATCATCGAGCCGCCCATCCCCGGGCGCCCAGATGGTGGCGCTGGCATTGGCCGGAATGGTCACACGCCATAGATATCGCCCATCGGCCACCTCCCAGCTGCTGGAAATCGTGCCGTAGACGCTTTCGTAGGAAGCGTTCACAAAATTAAGCTGATCGCTGATCGCCGGCTGCATCAGAATATGATGAAATCCGGGATCGGCCTCATCCGGCTGGATACCGGCCATCTGCTCAAACATCCAGGAAACGATGGAACCATAGCAATAATGGTTATAGGAATTCATCGTAGAGCCCAGTGAAGAATTCGCGCCCAGGCCGCCGCCGGCAGTATAGCTGTTCCAGCGCTCCCAGATCGTGGTGGCGCCGTTCACCACGGAATACCCCCAGGAAGGATATTCTGTCTGCAATACCAGCGCATAGGCAATATCCGAATAGCCATAGCGGCTGAGCACGGGGCATAAGAAGTTTGTGCCCAGAAAGCCGGTGGTCAGCTTCATACCGTTTTCACGTACTTTTTTTGCAAGACGCGCGGCGGCAAGCTGCTCCAGCGCCGGATCCTGCAGAATCCCGGTTCCCAGGCTCAGCGCATAAGCTGTTTGAGAATCGCCTATAATCCGCCCGTTTTCCAGCACAAATTCATGTTTAAACTGTGTGGAAATCTCAGAGAAAAGCTGGTTATACCAAGCGGCGTCTTCGGCTTTTCCGATGATTGCGGCCATCTTGCCAAGCAGCTTTACCGCATAGCCGAAATAAGCGGTAGAGGTAATGGGAACCGGCGTATTCTCCCCCGAGGAAAGCCAATCTCCATAACTGCCGGTGCGGATGATCAGGCTGCCGTTCTGCTCATATCCCGCTTCGGCAAGGCGCTGGCGGATCCAGGCCTGCATATTGCCGTAATAGGTTTCGATAATGCCCACATCCCCATAGGATTTATAGAGCACATAGGGAATCACCACCGCAGCATCGCACCAGCCGGCCGTGCCGCCGCTGGATTTGGAGGGCGAATATGTCGGCGCAAAATGCGGCAGTCCGCCGTTTTCCCCCTGCTTGCCGAAATATATCGAAAGGTATTGCGTAAGAAAAGCCTCCACATCGGCGTTGAAGGCCGCAGTGCTGGCGAAAACCTGCGCATCGCCCGACCATCCCAGCCGC
>QAKW01000035.1 GCA_003343605.1 Clostridiales bacterium | reverse complement strand
AAATACTCTTTACAATCTGGTATCATCACAGATGATTACATTTGATGAATTTTTAGAGCTGATCGGATCGGACAGCAATATTCCGGTAGGTCGGCTGAAAGAGATCAGGGAAGAAGCGCAGCGCGAACAGGAGAGAAAGAACGTGGCCATGATGGACAGCCAGGCACAGCAGATAGAAACAGAAGGCCAGGAGGCGGCGCTTGAAAGCGGAACAGGCAGCACGCGGGAAGAATTATTGGAAGGAGCGATGCTTTAATGGGGATTAAGGCTAATGACCTGGATCATGATCTGAAAAATTTTAAAAAAGAAGATCAGACCATTGCAACAGTGGAAGCTGAGGAGCTTACGAATTATCTGCACGCAAGCCAGGATGATGCACTTGCAAGCGGCACGACTGCAGAACGGGTTAAAAAGTTTTTTGATTTTATGCCGCTCCATGTATTCCTGCCGTGGCTGCAGGAGCTGACCGAGGCGCTGAATACAAATACGGGGGACACCGAAACGCTGAGTGAAGATCTTACCAATTTGGACAGCGGTTTATCTACCCTGAAAACAGAATTTGAAACGCATCTGGAAGAGGCGGAAGAGAATAAACAAGATATTGATGCAGCGCTTGCATTAAAGGCAGATACGGAAGCGGTCAATGCAGCGCTTGCACTGAAGGCAGATACAGAAGCGGTAAATACAGCACTTGAATTAAAGGCAGATACGGCTACTGTCAATGCTGCACTGTCCGAAAAAGCGGACAGCGCAGCAGTTAAGACATGGCAAAACCAGCTTGTATTTACAGACGCCATTGAACAGGCGGCGGCAACCGCAATCCTACGGGCAACCGGAGACGACAGCAGCAAAAAGGTATTTTTAATGGTTAAATCCACCGGGCGGATCTATAACGTATCTGCACAGGAGGTGTTGGCCACGCTCAGCGGACAGGGTTCTCTTACCCCTGTATGGGGCGGAGAGCTTGCGGCCACGCTGGCAGCGGCTAAAGCATATGCGGATGATTTAATCGGAGGGATTGAAAATGGCTCTTATTGATAAATTAATAGCAATCGCCGATGCAATCCGCGGGAGAACGGGGGATACAGAGCTCTTAACACTGGGCGAGATGCCCGCGGCCATCAGCGGGATTGGAAGTGATGCGAGCTCGTTTGTTGACGGGACAATTACTGAAATTCGATCCGAAACTGTAACGACAGCTTGTGACTATGCGTTATATCAAAAGAAAAACATCGAAACAATATATACGCCTAATCTAACGACGGCCGGCGTTTATTCTTTTGGATATTGTTCCAAATTAAAAAACTTCACAGCACCGAAATTAACAACCGTTACCGGTAATGGAATTTTTTGCCAATGCCTATTGATGGAATCTTATAATCTGCCGCTGCTGACTTACGTACCGGCCTATGGTTGGCAAGCAAATAAAGCTTTGAAAAGCATCTCGCTTCCCGCAGCAACAGATGATATAAACCCTTATGCGTTTAACCAATGTTTTTTGCTGGAACGTGCCGAATTTCCCAAAATAGATGGCGTTATATACCAGAACGCATTTGCCAGATGTACGGTACTTACTACACTGATTTTGGGCTCGCCAGAATCCACAGATATTATAACGCTTTATGATACGAATGCTTTTGATTTAACACCCATAGCAGGCGGCACGGGCTATATCTATGTTGCTGATTCTTTGGTTAACAGTTATAAAGCGGCCACCAATTGGGCCACATATGCCAATCAAATCAGGGGATTAAGCGAGCTCGGGACGGTGTATTTAGGTACATCATTTACGGTGACGGAAGAACTTGCCGGCAAAAATATCTATATCATGATTAACCGCTTTGATCAGGACGGTTATTACAATGAAAACGGCAGCTATCCATCCATTGCAGTGAGCTGGAATGACGGTACTGACGCTGGGAGCTTTGGAGATTGGGGCGGCTCGAACAAAATCACAGAGAAGATTTTGCTTAACACTGCATACAGCGCCTATTTATCGGCTGGAACCACTTTAACGCTGCAACAGTATGCAGACTTCGGCGAGTTGTATTTTGCTTATTATGAGGAAGGAGAAACGGAATGACGGATACGATCCTGGTAGCGCTGTTATCACTGGCGGGTACGCTTGCCGGCTCTCTCTCCGGCATCCTGACCGCCAATAAGCTTACCAATTACCGGATACAGGCTCTTGAAAAAAAGGTAGAGCGGCACAATCAGGTAATTGAGCGGGTATACAGACTGGAGAAGCAGGGGGCGGTGGTGGATGAAGAAATTAAGGTGGTGAATCATCGGATCAGTGATTTAGAGGATTATCATAAATAATTTTTGAAAGGAGAAAAGAACATGGAAAGATTTAAGAAATGGCTGAAGGCGGCAGGAATGCGGGCTATTAAGACGGTAGCGCAGACGGCAGTGGCGACGATTGGGACGGCGGCGCTGCTTGGTGAGGTGCCGTGGATTGCGGTATTAAGCGCGTCCGCACTGGCGGGGATTCTCTCGCTGCTGACCAGCGTGGCGGGCTTGCCGGAGCTTAAGGAGGATTAACATGACGAATCTGCCGATTACAGGGGGATTTACGATTACGGCAACCTATGGACAGAGGGGCCCCTACTGGAAAAATGGTCATCAGGGCGTGGATTTTGTAGCGGACAACCGTAACATCTACGCGCCCTGTGACGGTACTGTCCGGGTGGTTGCTTATAATCCCAATGGCTGGGGCCAGTATGTTTCTATTGGTGACAGCGCAGGCAGGCGGCATATCCTGTGCCACATGGTACGCGGGAGTGTGCGGGTGCAGGCAGGGCAGCGGGTAGACCGCCTGACGATCATCGGGACGATGGGCGCGACCGGAAACGTATCTGGCGTACATGTGCATTATCAGATCAACAATGCCAATAACCAGCCGGTTGATCCCTGCCCCTATATGGGGATCCCAAACCAAAAAGGCACCTACAACAGCAAAGACTTTGAGATAAAGGAGGTGGAAGACATGGTATTTAAGGATGATGCAAAGATCAGCGCATGGGCGCGGGACGCAGTAAACAAGGTGTCTGACGCTGGAATTATGCTGGGGGATGACACCGGCACTTTTAGGCCTGGTGATCCGGTAACGCGGGAGGAGCTGGCCGTTGTACTGGCACGGGCAATGAAGCTGTAACATCGCACCGAAAGCGTGAGTGGAAACCACTCTAATCATGGGGAAAGGAACATAAAAATGGACGAAGGTTTCATGACATCTGCCGGACAGCCGGCAGAAAACACTGATAACGCAGTGCAGGAGGGGGTCGTGGCCCCGGAAGAGATGGACCTGCAGAACGAAAGCAAAACGCCGGAGCCGGAGAAAAAGGAGCCGGAGAATCAGCAGCCGCAACCGCCGGCAAACGCAAACACCGGAAGGCCAAAGCAGAACCGGGCGGAAAATCGCCAGATGAAGGAGCTGCGCCGCAAGGCAGAGCAATATGACAGTACCGCAAAGGAAATTATTGATCTCGCACGTGCTAAGGGCCTTCATCCGACGGACGCGCCGGAAGCAGTGGAAATGCTGGCGGCAGCAGAAAAAGGAAAGACGCTGGAGGAATACCGGCGCGATCGCTCAGCAGCAGCGGAGGAAGAAGAGCGGCGGGTAAAGGAATCGCCGCTTTATAAAGCGCTGGAAGAGCAGGTGGCGAAAAATGCGGATGATCTGATGGCTTTTCGTATCGAGCAGGAAATGAAAAAGGATCTTGCGGAAATTCAGGCGGTGGATCCCTCTGTGAAATCGCTGGATGATCTCGGGGCGGAATATCAGGAAATGGTGAAAGCGGGCATTACAGGCATCAATGCCTTTTACGCAATCCGGGGGAAGCAGGCGATTCAAAATGCCGCAATTCCGCCCACGACCGGAGTGGTGGGCGGGAAGACGGACACGGAGCGGGACTTCACCGGCGAAGAGCTGGATCGGCTTACTGAAAAGGATTTGGACGATCAAAATCTATTGGAACGGGCAATCAGAAGCCTACACAAACTGAAATGAATTTAAAGGAGAAATGATTTTATGGCATATGCAAATTTTAAACCGACAATATGGAGCAAATACATCCAGAACACCTTAGCAAAGAAAGCGAAACTGGTTGATTTCTGCAACCGTCAATTTGAGGGAGAGGCAAAACTGGGGAAAACAGTACGCATTTTGAACGCGCCCTCTCCTACTATTTCGGATTATAATCAGGAGACCGGGCTTTCAACGCCGGAAACATTCGCCGGGACATATACGGATTTGACCATTGATCAGGCAAAAGCATTTAATTTTATGATCGGTGATATCGATAAAGCGCAGACGATCAATGGGGTTGTAGAATCAATTTTAGAAGAGAAATCCAGTAAAATGTTAGAAATGCGGGAAAAATTCATTGGATCACTGGCGGCCGGTGCAACAAATGTTTCTGCCTCTACGCTGATTAATACAAAGGCACTTGCAAAATCGGCAATTGATGCGGGGCTGCTCTTTCTGAGAGAGCACGATGTTGCACTGGATGACAATGTTCACATCGAGCTGACGCCTTATATCTATCAACTGTTTCGTGATTACATTATCGACCTGAAAACCGATAATGTAGATCTGATCAATCGCGGCATTGTTGGGATGTACGATGGGGCAACGGTTGTAATGAGTAATTGCCTTTACAACGACAAAACAGACGATTACTGCATGATCCGCACCGGAAAGGCCATTGCTTTTGCTTCGTCTATTGACAAGCTGGAGGCTTACCGCCCGGAGAAATTTTTTGCCGACGCCATTAAAGGCCTTGATGTTTACGGCGGAAAAATCGTGCGGCAGGATGAGCTCTATGTAATCAAAACACACAGGACTGCCTCGAGCGGCGGCAGCACCTGATTTTGACAATCTCTCCCCGCTCTTTATTTTGGAGCGGGGAGGGGATACCCTTTATTCTGACGCAGATAAACGGCTGGAACGTATATCTGCGTGAGCATAAAAGGAAAGGGGCTTATAAAATGACGGTTTTAGAATGTGAGCAGCGGGTACTTGGCCTGCTGGATGAGGTAGGGACCACAGACTACAGCAACAGGATCTATGACATGATCAGCGAAGCGCAGACTGTAATTGCAACCACATGGGGCTTTATACGCAAAAAGGCAGTTTTAACCTGCCCGGCAGGTGAGGCGGTGCCGCTGCCGGAAGACTGCTATGCAGTGGAAGAGGTGCGCGGCGGAAGCTGGACACTGGAGCCGGTATTGGTGGGCGAAATCTGGAGGCCTGGTATCGCGCTCTCAGGCGGAACGGAATATACCCTGATTTATAAAGCATACCCGGACAAGATTGGAGAAAACGATGGAAACAAAAAGATTCAGATCCCGGAAGAGTGCCATGCGGCGCTCTGTTGCTATGTAGCTGCGCTGACGCAGGGGAACGAATATGATAAACGCGCCTATCAGATTTTTATGGGAAGATACACGGACGCAATGGCGCTGGTGGAGCGCGCGCGCCAGAATGCAGGAAAGGCAAGGGTGATCATCCGTGGCTGATTTATATGCCGCGCCAACGCTTTCAACCATTAAAATCAGCCGCTTTTTAGGCATTGATACATCAATGCCGGAGGATCAGATCAAGCCGTACCGGGCCGCGACAGCCCTGAACATGATTCCGGACGCGGCCGGAGAAGTAAGAAAGCGCCCGGGAATCCAGGCGGAAAAACAATTAAGCGGCATACCGGGAAACAAACCTGTTGTGGCAATGCTGAACGGCCTTCATCCGGTTACATGGAACGAAATCCAAACGCCGTGTTATGCTTTATACATTAAAAGGGCGAATAGTTTTGTGATGATTGCCGAAACAGACCATATGCCATTGGCCGCCTCTTATGGAGACAAAGATTTTATTTTTCTTTATTGTGAGGACAATGCGCAGTTTGCAATTGGGACAATCGGAGGAACGGCAACAGAGGAAAATGCTTTTACCGGGGCGCTCTGTGTTGTGGAAGGCAGCAGCATTTTTGTTTATACAGATGAAGGATATAAATATGCTTTAACTGATGCGGGAACGTGGAACCGCGAAAAGATAAAACCGACAGAAGAAAACCTTATAACTCCGGTTATTTTAAATGGCTGTGATCCGGCCGGGGGAGGCTCCCCCTTTAAAGCGGTGAATTTGCTGAATCCGTGGGTAACAGAAAGCTTTAGCTGCAAAAATGAAATAAACGGCGTTTTTTATCTGCAAAGTAAAGTAAGTGAAACAAACGATCCGACTGTACGGTGGAGCGGGGCACAGATGGCCGCGCATTTTAAAGTGGAAATTTTATGCGCGATTGAAGAGACGGAAGGAGATGCTTCGACCATTACCATGCGCTGGATCGAGCGCCCTATTGGGACAGAAGACGGATTCAGGCCGAGCGCGAACCGGATTTATTTAGATAAATCACACAATACAAATATCTCATACACCAAAGACGATGGGACGACAGCGACCATCAGTGTGGGAACCGGGACAGACGGATGGATCGGCCCTTCTCCGCTAAATGGAGAAGACAATGTGCGGATTACACATTTGAGAAGCGAATTTCAGGCGGGATTTATTGCCATTTGCCAGAGCGCGGCGGCTGCCGTCTTTGGCGTTGGCGGCTATAAAGACCGGTTATTTTTAGGCCAATACAACCGCGTGTATTATTCGGAGCTGGAAAATCCGCTTTATATCGGCGATCTGAATTACGTTGAACTGGAGGCCGGGACGGAAGTAATGGCAATGGACGGAACAGCGGAAAATCTTGCCATTATTACGGCTCAGGGCATCTATTTTTTATCTGGCGGAGCAGCATCAGCGGACGATACCGAATTTATAGCTGACGCAGTGTTTAAAATCTCGGCAAAGATTCCCGCGCCGGCGCCGCTTGGTTATGGGAATACGGCAATATTAGGCGGAGAAATCGTCTATTTATCGAAGGAGGGCGTGGTTGCTGTAGCGGCAAAGGATCATTACAGCGAACGATATGCAGAATACCGCTCGGCGCTGATTGACCGCGCGATGCTGGCGGATCAGCCGCAGCGCATTTTAAACGCAGGGCGCTATCTGCTGATATTCTGCGCCGGCGGCGTCTGCTGGCTGCTGGACGAAAATCAGCCGAACAGCGAAGGAGACAAGCCCTATTCTGCACACCAATATGAAGGCTACCGGATGAACGGTTTTACAAACGATGTGGCCTTCATGGAAGCCGGCACCCTGAAGCTGATTTCCGGCAGGACACAATACCAATGGATGGACGGCACCGCGGCAAATCATTATCACGACGGAGAGGAAACGGCGATTCATGCATATTGGGAAACCCCGTGGATTTATGGGAGCACATTTTACCGCAAAAAAATATTCATGAAGCTGGGGCTGCTGCTGGGACAGCTTGAAGGCGCAGATACTTGCGTGAAAGTAGAGGGAAGAAAGAATGCGGAAGAATGGAAACTGATCTGGGGATACGACGGCATGCTTTGTTCCTTTGGATATGATAAATTGGACTACCGGCTGTTTACCTACGCACCGCAGCCGGGCTGCCCGGACATTGGAAGGAAGATCAAGATTAAAAAAGCGCTTTGCTTTAAACTGCGTTTTACAAATGATTTTTTCAACCAGCCGTTTATTCTGCGGGAATATGGGCTGGACTATGTTTCTGAAAATTAGGAGGTTTAAACAATGGCAGCGTCTTATAAAAAT
Organism: Clostridiales bacterium; assembly: GCA_003343605.1. Lineage (GTDB taxonomy): Bacteria > Bacillota > Clostridia > Oscillospirales > QAKW01 > QAKW01. The sequence goes on along the minus strand of QAKW01000035.1, from coordinate 27,816 downwards.
GTGGAAGAGGCTTACAAAAGAAAAAACAACGCGATTGATCAGTTGACCGGTGCAAACAGCGCAGCTTATGAAGCAAACCGGGAGGACATCCGGGACAGCGCGGCAGCAACGCTGCGAGACCTTTATTTACAAAATGAGCGGGCAAAAGAAGCCTTAAAACAGAAAAACAAAGCGGCCGGCATCACCGGGGGAGCTGCCGAAAGCGCCAGCGTGGCGCTGGACGCCAATTATAATACCAACCGCACAAATACCATGATTGAGCGGGACAAACAGCTAAGCGAGGTAAATATTGCGCAGAACAAAGCAGCAGCACAGGCGGAGATTGATAAAGCGCAAAATAACATCGAACTGGAATCTGGGCGCCTTTCCTTTGATCAGGATGAAAACACGCAGCGCCGAAGTGAATTATGGGAATTGGTACGCGCCGGATCGATCTCACAGGAAATTGCAGACGAGCTTGGTTTTACGCAGGACACCCTGCGCATGATTTACAACCGGTACAAGGAGGATTAAAGCAATGGCAGAGCAAAAATTATCATCACTGCAGCAGGCATACGCAGAAAAAAACCGCGTACTGAAGAACAATGAAGGAGCCACCGAATCCAGACGGGCGGCTCTTTCTGCCGTTTCGGGGCGCTCTATTTTGAAAACAAAAGAAGAAACGGAAAAAATGCGCCGCAATGAAGAAATTGCGGTGCGCGTGAGCGCGGCGAATATTGAAGGAGCCGCCGCATCCGGCGCTGTGACAATGGAAAAGGCAAAGGCAAGCGCCGCGGCACAGCTTGACAAAACCAAACGGAATGAAGTTTTATCCATATTAAAAATGGGGATCTACGATCCCTCGTTTCCTTCTATCCTCGGATTTCGGGAAGATGTAGTAAAAAATTTTGCAGACAAAAAGGCGCGTGAAATAGAAGAAAGAAAAGCCATTAAGAAAGCCTCTGAAAATGCCAGGCAGGAATATGAGCAGGCATTGGCAGAAATTCAGAATATAAAAAAAGTGGCCGGAACCTATAACGGAGATGAAGTACATATTGAAACGCCTAAAAATACGGAGGAAGCAAGAAAAGCTCTGGATATTGCGGCAAAAAGGGCAACAGATCCAAGTATAAGCGTAAATACCGTAAGCCTGATAACGCAACAAGTTATGGATCCAATTAGAGATGCCATATGGAGCGGAGAAGGCAGATCCGATGGAAGAAGCGCTGCGCGAGCGGCTGCCACAAAAACCGAACCAATCTCAGCGGCAAAGCAAAAGGCGCTGCAGGAAGAAAAATTGAAGCAGGCGGAGCAGCGAGCCGCCGCTATGAAAGCGGCGAAAGACCGATATGAAGAAATACTGGCAAAGCGCATTAAAAAGAAACAAGCGCTTAATCAGGAACTAACAGGGCTTGAAAAACAAACTGTGGAAAGCCCTGCGGGCAGGATCAGGCTGGCGCGGCAGGAATTGGAACATGCAACGGCAAACGAGCGAGAGGAAGCGTTTTCAAACTATACGGACCAGGTGACCGGCGGGATTCAGGAAGCGGCGCTTGCGGCCTCTGCTGCGATTGAACAGATTGCCGTTAAAACAGAACGTGCCGAAGAGCTGAACGATGCAGAAAAGGAAACACTGAATGCTCAGCGCGACCAGTTGCAGCAGATGATCCGCGCCCTTGAGCGTGAGCTGAAGGAAACGGATCTCAGCATTGAAGGACAGGATTTTCTTGTGGAGCAAAAAGAAAATCTGAATTTGCTGCTGGAATCGGTAGAGACCGGAATCAATTATGCGGCTCATTATGAAGAAAACAAAGAACAACAGCTCCGCAGCCAGGAGGAAAGCGAACCAAAGAAAGATGCAGGGTATCTTAGAAGGAAGCTGCTAAGAGAAAGCGGGATTAGCAAAGAGGGACAAAGCGTATATTATTGCGCGGTTATGGCATCGGAAAGCGAATTGGAACTAATAGAGCAGCTTGCGGAAACCGATGCGGATATAGGAGAGGTTTGCGAGGCCCTGATGAAAATAAAAGATGCTGATTCACTGGCGAGCGGCTCATACGCATCGAATAGAAAACGAGATGCAATTGCGCAAACAAATCTTTCAGATGAAGCGAAAATAGAAATATACCGTGCAACGATCTCCAAAACGAGAAACGAAGAAATTCAGAGCTTTTCGGACGCCGGATTAGATTTTAATAGTTTTCTGAAGGCGCAGAACGAATATAGCTCCATTGGCGAAAAATACAAAAAGGCCGCGGAAAAAGCAACAGCATTTTCATCCTGGATTGAACAACAGCCTTATACGGAAGAACAAAAAGAGGCGATCAGGGAAAACTTTAAATATTATAGCCAGATTCCGGTAGAGGCAACCACTTATAATAAATTGACAGATTCAGGGATTTCAGATGAAATCAGCCGCAACATTGCGGATAAGCTGAGCGGGCTTGAGCCGGAGGCGGGTGAAGAAAAGATAACAATCGTACAGAAATACCGAGCAATTGCAGAAGCGGATATACCAGATGCAGACAAGAGAAAAGCCATAGAAGCAATTGCTGCAGACACAGATATAAAACGTCTACAGATTGTTTACAAGTATCATATCAGCCTTGATCAGTTTATAGCCGTGAAAGAAAATCTTGCAAAATTGGATAAAGAAGCCACAGGGACATCCGGCATATCCGGTGCAAAGGTTGAGGCATCGATCAACAAGGTAAACGGGCTTTCTATTGAACAGTGCGGCGCGCTTTGGCAAGCGTTTGTTTCTTCCAAATCGGCAAAGAATAATCCGTATTCCGTGGAAGTAGGACAGGAGGTTTTAAATGCAGTAAAAAATAATTACGAATAAGCGCAGAAGAGGATGTATCAAATGATGCATCCTCTTCTTTTAAAAATCAGTTTATAGGAAAATATTTTAGGAGGGCATTGACTTATACACATTTTATGTGTATAATATAGATGCAGGGAGGAGGCAATATGAAAACAAAAGAATTGATAAAGCTGCTTGAAAAGAACGGTTGGGCATTTGTACGACACGGCGGCAACCATGATGTATATGGAAAAGGAAAAGAAATGGAAGCTGTGCCGAGGCATAGCGATACAAATGAAATATTGGCAAAGGCAATCATAAAGAGACGTGGGCTAAAATAAGCACACCAAGATATGGAGGTATTATTATAATGAAAAATTCTTATCCTGTAATTTTAACCCCTTGCGAGGGCGGCTATGTGGTTTATATCCCTGATTTTAACATCAACACGGAGGGCAAAACCGTTACAGATGCGCTTGAAATGGCGAAAGATGCAATCGGTATTATCGGTATTGAGTTGGAGGACAGAAATGAAGTGCTGCCTGCGCCAGCCGATATAAAATCAGTAACAAAAGAAAATGAGGATGATATTGTTTCGCTGGTTGCTGTGGATTTCACAGAATACCGCAGAAAAAATGATATGAGATCAGTGCGCAGAAATGTAACGCTCCCATCGTGGCTGGACTTTGAAGCTGAAAGAAGTGGAATAAATGTTTCCGCAGTCCTGCAAAAAGCGTTAAAGCAAGAGCTTCACATTACAGACCGATAAAATATAATTTGAAACAAGAAAAAAAGAGGCTGCACCGTTTGATGTAGCCTCTTTAAATTATAAGTTTTTTTGTTCGCTCTCCAGTGGTACTACGGCAAGCGTTTTTCCTAAAGGCACAAGAAGCTTTATTACCGTTGAAAGCTGGGGTATATTTTCCCCTGTTTCCATTCTGGCTATAATAGGCTGTTTTACTCCGCTTAATTGCTCTAACTGTTTTTGCGTTAGCCCTTGCTCTTGCCTTAGTCTAACTACTTCGGCTACAAGTTCTTCCCGCTTTTCCTCTACAGTCATATATTCACCCCATTTTCGTAAAGCTCGTTGCAAGATAAGTCTATGTCATCGTTCCAGCTTATGCCATAGCCTCCAGCGTCTACTTTTACTTGTTCGAACAATCCTTTAGTTTCTGCAAGGGCTTTGAACGGTTGCCACTTATCAAAGAGCGGCTTTACATTGTATTGCTTTTTCTCTCCGCTTGCAAAAATTACTAAAAGCCCATATTCTGGTAACGGCTCCACGGATTGCACTTTATAAAACATAATACAGCCTCCTTTCAGAGCATAGCCGCCCCCGCATTATTCCAGCGGGGGAAGCTGTATAAATTCTTGAGTATTCCATATTTTAAGCAAGTCTTCTTTGTGATTTACTGCCCATTCTCTTACAAGTGCTTGCGCTTTGGTTGGCAAATCTCCCTCTATCATTTTGAGGGTTTCTATCTCAAAAGCTCCAATATACTCCCCATATACTGCGTGAAAGTGTGGCGGGTTGTGTTCTTTCTGTTGAAAGTACATTTTAATAATCAGCCCGTAAAATCTTGCTATAACCGGCATAAACTAAACCTCTCTTTCTGATACTATTATAACACGCAAGTTATTAAATGCAAATAACTTTTGCGTATATATTTTTATAAATTATAAGAAGATATAGATTGCATTATTTGAAAATTTCAATTAAAATTATCATCAATAGCAATTCGGCCCACCAAATTGGCTCATAATAACTTTTGCCAGGCGGGCGTCCGGTTTTTTAATATCTACCGGATATTGCAAACGTTTCTGATAACTCCACATAGGCTCACATTCCTCCTTCCCAGGGCCAGGGATAAGTTGCCCAGGCCCAGTTTCCGTCCATCACGCCGCTTTCCGGAGTGATCGGGCCGTAATTTTCTTCGTAACGCCTGAGAGCCTCCTGATACATGTTCATCTTTTTCTGAAAATAATCCATGGCTTCCTTGCTGCTGGGATGGGTATCCAAAAACAGGCGGGCTTCATCAACCGCAAAGCCATTGGCATATACTGCCTCACGCATTTTTTCCTGTTCAGTCATTTTCAGCCGCGCCTCCCTTCAAAGGGCAGATCCAACTGCCGGAAAATGGTCCCTCTCTGCAGGGCTTCTTCCGATTCATACAGCTCTTCCCAGGGCTGGCTGGGGACATAGGCCATTGCCAGGGCAGGGCCGCTCGGTGGGTTCGTATTTACAACGGGTACGCTCAGAGCCTCCAGAGCCTCGGCCTGATAACGCAGAGGCGGTGTAAGCATATCCCGCAATTCAAAATCATCCATAGCGGTTCTCCTTTCTCTACATCTTACGGCGGCCTGCCCCAAGTGTGCAGAAATATTAAAAAACCGTTTTTTTGCCAGAGGTAAAAATACCGGCTCAAAAACAGAATGAAAAATTCATGTTTACATTCCTGCTTCGGTATGGTAAAATAAATAAAACAAAGGTCCCCCGGCAAGTAATTGCCGGGTACTCATTTTATAAAGGAGGATCCACTGGCTATGGCGGCTAAAAAAGAAAAAATTCCATTTCCGGTCTATAAGGGATATCCGCTGGTGCGCTGTAAAGACGATATTTATTATGGCGATCCGCGGGATCCATTTGTGATTTTTATTTCTATTCTGGAAACTGATGGCAGCGACGAGCGGGTTCCAACCCGTGTTACAGTAGAGCTGCTCTCCACCGATGAAAATGTTCCAATCTTTGAACGTTCCCAGAAAAAAAGTGAGAAAACGAGTCTTTATGAGGCATTGGATATCGGCCAGATCTGGCTGCAAAGAGCGCTGGCAAAGAAAGCGTAACGCAGATGGATACGGTTGTTCAATGGGCCCTGGCGTTGCGCGGCAGCATCGGGCTGAAGATTGTTTTTCTGCTGTTGCTTTGCTGGGTGTTGCTCTATTTTGTGTGCTTTGTTTTCGGCGGTATCGGGCTTTATCAGATCGGCAGAAGGCAAAGTAACGGCTCTGCCCTTTTTGCCTGGCTGCCGGTGGTGCAGATCTATTATGAGATCCGCCTGGCCCGCATGGAGCGGAATGCCCGCCAGGCAGAGCTGCTGCTTTGGTGGTGGCTGGTGTTTGGTTCTGCCGGCCTGGTCTGCGCACTTTGGGGGGCTGTAGGCTACCTAAACGCGTATGCATCGATTGCAATCAGACTTTTATCTGCTCTTGCGGTTCTTTTTTTGCTGGCAGCTTTTGCCTTTTATCTGTGGATTAGGATCTTGGAATTCTGCGCGCTGAAGCGTCTATTTAAAAAATACCGGGGTTACTGGGCAATATCGCTGATTGGTACGATTTTTGGGCTTCCGCTGCAGCGGCTGTTTTTATTTGTGATACGAAAAAGGATCAAATAACGGGAGAAAATATATTTTCTCCCGTTTTTGCTTGACTTCATACTGAAATGGTTTATAATGAGGGCATATTAGGAAAGAGAGGATCTAAAAATGAGCCGCGTTGATCTGCTGCCCAGTAAGGGGCATTTTTATAAGGCTAACCTGCACTGCCACAGCACACTTTCAGACGGCCGCTATACGCCGGAACAGCTCAAAGCGCTTTACCTGCAGCACGGTTATCAGATCATTGCCTTTTCCGATCACAACCGGCTGGTGCCGCATCCGGAGCTGAAAGAGGAGGGCTTTTTGCCGCTGAACGCCGTGGAAATCGATATTTCCAGAGAAGGGGATCCGAAAGGTGGGCGGCGAACCTATCATTTGAATTTTTACGCGCGGGAAGAAACCCGCAGTGAATTTGTTCCTTTTTGCCGGGAGTATAAGGTTCAGTTTATCAACGAGCTGATTGCCCGGGCAAACGAAGCGGGCTTTTTGGTGCAATATAATCATCCCCGCTGGTCGCTGCAGGATGCGCGCGATTACCTGCCGCTCGAGGGGCTTTGGGGCTTTGAAGTTTTCAATACGGGCTGTGAGGTAGAGATGCTCAACGGCTGGGGAGACGAAGAGTTTGTTCAGATGCTCCGCGCCGGACGGCGCCTGGCGCCGGTTGCAACCGATGATAATCACAACCGGTTTGGCGAAGAGGATCCCTGCTGCGATAGTTTTGGGGGCTTTACCATGATCAAGGCGCCGGAACTGACCTATGATGCCATTTGGAGCGCCCTTGAGAAAAAAGACTGTTATGCCTCTAACGGGCCGCTGATCAGGCAGCTTTATATCGAGAATGGAAGGGTCTATCTGGAAACCAGCCCGGCGGCGGTTCTGATGATGCGCACAGAAACACGCCATACGGAGATCCGGCGTGCCTTTGGGGAAACGCTGACACAGGCCGCTTTCCCACTGGACCGGAATCCGGAATATATCCGCTTTGAGGTTGCTGACGCCCGTGGCCGCAAAGCCATGACACGGGCTTATGAGCGGGCGGAATGGCAATAAAAGCAATAAAAAACCGGATGGCGATCGCCATCCGGTTTCTTTTATTATCATTTTCCGGCAACACTCAAAATGTTCATCACAATGACGCACAGGCCGATTAGGATCGCAAGGATTACGGTAATTTTTGATAAGACCGCGTCCCGCGAGCGGTTTTTATTTTTGCTGTAGTAACTATCCGCATCAGAGCCGCCGGCCATGGCGCCCAAACCCTGAGATTTTCCCTGCTGAACGGATACGCACACAATAATAGCAACCGCCAACACTAAAATTGCAGAACCAAAAATATAAAGTACCATCGTTTTTCACGACCTTTCAGACCATATTTTTCTGCCGGGGAGCGCTTTGCAGCAAGCGCCGGTTTCCCGCCAGTTATTTTAGTAACCATGTACTGGTAATTATATCATAGCCAATTTAAAAAAGCAACTGTTTTTTTACTTTTCCGGCTGCTGCGAAAGATAGATCAAATAGGCGTTTACAAATCCATCCAGATCTCCATCCATTACTGCGCCGATATTCCCCATCTCATAATTGGTTCGATGATCCTTCACCAGTGTGTAGGGCATGAAAACATAAGAACGGATCTGGCTGCCCCAGCCGTTGCTCATCTGATCGCCCTTGATATCCTCGATCCGCTCGAGATTTTCGCGTTCTTTGATCTCAACCAGCTTGGATTTCAGCATTTTCATGCACATATCCCGATTTTGAAACTGGCTGCGTTCATTCTGGCAGGAAACCACAATGCCGGTAGGCAGATGAATCAGCCGGACGGCCGAAGACGTTTTATTGACCTTCTGCCCGCCTGCGCCGCTGGAACGGAATACCTCCATTTTAATATCCTCCGGACGGATTTCCACCTCGCAGCTGTCATCGATTTCAGGCATTACCTCCACCGAGGCAAATGAAGTATGCCGCCGGCCTGAAGCATCAAAAGGCGAAACCCGCACCAGGCGGTGAACGCCCATTTCACTTTTGAGGTATCCATAGGCATACTGCCCCTCCACAAGAATAGAAGCGCTCTTGATTCCCGCCTCATCTCCATCGAGATAATCCAGAACCGTCACCTTATAATCATGGCGCTGGGCAAAGCGCAGATACATGCGGTAAAGCATCTCCACCCAGTCCTGCGCCTCGGTGCCGCCGGCACCGGCATGAAAGGTGATAATCGCGTTGTTTTGATCGTATTCCCCGCTCAGCAGGGTTTGCAGATTGGCGGCCTCCAGCCGTTTTTCAAAGGCGGCGAATTCACTCTGCACATCCTCTTCCATCGTCTCCGGCTCCATCTCCGCCATTTCCAGCAACGCACCCAAATCTTCATATGCGGCACGCATCTTTTCAAAATTTTCAACGGTCGCTTTATTATTTTTTATCACCTGCAAAACCTTTTGGGAGCGCTCGATATCATCCCAGAAGCCGGGCGCTGCGGTAAGCGCTTCATCCTCTTCGATCTGGCGGCGGAGTGCCGAAATTTTCAGCGCTTCCTCCAGATTATCCAGCTCCTTTTTGAATCCATTCTGTTTTTGCTTATATTCCTCGATGATGATCATGCAAATACCTCTCTCTTTTATCCTCAAACGAGATTTTAACACATCCCGCTTCCAATTGCAATATTTTCCTAAAAGCTATTTACTTTTGTCGGCGGTCTCTTTATAATATATAATGTATAATTATATGAAGGGAGCCCCATTTTTATGAAAATCAAACCGGGTTTTATCAGCGTCTTCCTGATCGGCCTGATCGCGGGCATTTTAAGGGTGGCGCAATATATCCTGGCCATCGATGAAGAAGGGTATTATCTCAAAGGCGGCCTGCCCCGCTTTTTGGAAGGATTTCTTGTCGGGCTGCTGCTGGTTGGGCTTGCCTGGGCGGTATTTTGCGGCATTGCCAGAAAAAGCGTACAGGTTGGCTTCTCATCGCTTGGCCTGGAGGCGCTCTATCCGCGTATCCTGTTTGCCCTGCTGGGTCTTACTGCCGCTGCTCAGGGAATTTTATGCCTCACCGGCTCCGTAAAGCCCACTTCTGTTTTGGTTGGCCTATTTTGCCTGCTGGGTGCAATCGGTTGGTTCCTGCCGGCGCGACTCGGCCGCGCAACCGGCCTTACGGCCCTCCTTCCGCTGCTTCATCTCGGTGCGGCGGTAATTGCCTATTTCTGGGATACCTATAAATATATCCATATCAGCGAATATGCGCTGGGGCTGCTGGGGCTGTGCGTGCTGCTGTTTTTTGCGCTCAACCTGATGAAAATCGTTGCCGGCGGGGAGGTTCCGCAGCATCGCCTCGCCCGCGCGGGCTTTTATACGCTGCTTTTTTCCTTCGCTTCCTTTCTTGCGCCGGCTGCCGGCATGATGCTGCATGGCTGGAAGGCCGAAACGCTGCTGCTTTGTCTCACGGGGCTGCTTTATATTCTGCTGGCGGTCTACACGCTGCGCCGGCTCCCGGCAGCGGTTGTTTTTCCCCGGGCGGAGGGCCCCGATGTCAGCGAAATGAACGATTATATCAGCGATATTCCAGAAATAAAGGAGAATGATGAAAATGACTAAAGTTTACGGCCATCGCGGCAGCCGCACCCGCCGCCCTGAAAATACCATGTGTTCCTTTCGTCTCGCCCTTGAAGAAGGTGCCGACGGCCTTGAAATTGATATCTGTACCACGGCGGATGGGGAAATTGTGATTTCTCACGACAGCAATCTCAAACGCTGCGGCGGGGTAGACTTTGCCATCGGCAGCCACTCATATGAGGAGCTCAGCCGTATCCCTGTTCATTGCCCTGATCTTTTCGGCGCTGCGTATCAGAGCGAAGCCTTTGTGCCGAAGCTTTCGGAGCTTTTTGAGTTTTTATGCGGAAACCAGGCTCTTCTTAATATTGAAATCAAGCAGCAAAGCGATCGGGAATATGGCTATATTGAAGAAAAAACGCTGGCGCTTGCCGCGCAGTATGGTCTTTCAGGGCGGATTTTTTATTCCTCCTTTGATGAATACATTCTGGTGAAGCTCCGGGAACTGGATCCGCATGCCAAAACCGCACTGCTTTTCAGTTCACCTCATTATAATGCGGGCGCGCATGCCCAGGCTCTGGGTTGTTTCGCCATTCATCCGAGTATTTCCGGCGCTGAGCAATATGAAGACCTGCAAAAAGCGCGTGCGCGGGGGATGGACTGCAACGTATGGACAGTGAACGATCCTGCAACCGCCCAACGCCTTGTTGCAGAAGGCGCAACCGGAATCATTACCGATCTTCCCAGAGAAATCCTGCAGGCGCTTCGGGGATAAAGAAGCGCCAAGCGGGTAAACTTTACCCTATGAAAAAGATTTTAAGAATTCTATTAATCGTCATATTGATATCAGGCTTTGCCGCCCTCACCTTGTGGGGCGTCAACGCGGCGGCCGCCGGCACCCATGCAATTCTCGGCGACGCCGGTTACCGGCCTTTCTTTACCTTCGGAGGACTTTTGTGAATCAGAAAAACATCCGCAATTTTTCCATCATCGCCCATATAGATCATGGAAAATCCACCATCGCCGACCGTCTGCTGGAGCTCTGCCATACGGTTGATAAACGGGAAATGGAGGATCAGCTTCTCGACAATATGGAGCTGGAACGGGAACGTGGCATTACCATTAAGGCCCGCGCCGTCCGGCTGGATTATCATGCCCAAAACGGGGAGGATTATGAGATCAACCTGATCGATACGCCGGGGCATGTGGATTTCAATTACGAGGTTTCCCGTGCACTGGCCGCCTGCGAAGGAGCCGTGCTGGTGGTAGACGCATCACAGGGCATTGAGGCGCAGACCCTCGCCAATACATATATTGCGCTGGATCACGATTTGGAGCTGATTCCGGTGATCAATAAAATTGATCTCCCTGCGGCCGATCCTGACCGGGTGGCCAAAGAGATTGAAGACGTAATCGGAATACCCGCAATGGACGCGCCGCGGGTTTCCGCGAAAAACGGCGTCAATATCCCAAGCATCCTGGAGGCCGTGGTGCATCAGATCCCGCCGCCGGAAGGCGATCCGAACGCGCCGCTTTCAGCGCTGATCTTTGATAGCTATTACGATAGCTATAAAGGCGTGATCGTTTATATTCGGATGATGGAGGGTACCCTGCGCACCGGGGAACGGATCCGGATGATGGCAACCGGTGCGGAATTCGAGGTTGTGGAATGCGGCTGCCTGCGCCCGCTGGGGCTGGAAGCAACGGGGCTGCTGGAAGCCGGCCAGGTTGGTTATTTAACCGCTTCCATCAAAAGTGTTGAGGATACGCGCGTTGGCGATACCGTTACACTCTGTGCGCAGCCCTGCGAAGCCCCGCTGCCGGGCTATAAGCCCTGCACACCGATGGTTTTCTCAGGCATTTACCCGGCCGACGGCGCCCGCTACGAAGACCTGCGCGAAGCGCTTGCAAAGCTGAAGCTCAACGATGCTTCCTTTCTTTTCGAGCCGGAAACTTCGGTTGCGCTGGGATTCGGCTTTCGCTGCGGTTTTCTGGGGCTGCTGCATATGGAGGTGATTCAGGAGCGGATCGAGCGGGAATTCCAGATCGATATTATTACAACCGCTCCTTCGGTCAGCTACCGGGTGCTCAAAACAAACGGCACGGTTTTGCAGATTGACAACCCCACCAACTATCCCGACCCGGCAGAAATCGCTTCTACAGAAGAGCCGTTTGTGCGGGCGGATATTATTTCCCCGAAAGAATTTGTGGGCAATATTATGGATCTCTGCCAGGACCGGCGGGGACTATTTAAAAATATGAGCTATATCGATTCCGACCGGGTGAATATTCATTACGAGCTGCCGCTGGGTGAAATTATTTATGATTTTTTCGATACCCTGAAATCCCGCACCCGGGGCTATGCATCGCTGGATTATGAGCTGGCCGACTACCGGGAATCGAAGCTGGTCAAGCTCGATATTATGCTCAATGGCGAGATTGTAGACGCACTCTCCTTCATTGTGCATACCGATAAAGCCTATCCCCGGGCCCGCCGGATGGCGGAGAAGCTCAAAGAGCATATTCCGCGGCAGTTGTTTGAGGTGCCGATCCAGGCCTGTATCGGCGGAAAAATCATCGCCCGGGAAACCGTAAAAGCCTTGCGGAAGGATGTTCTGGCAAAATGCTACGGCGGGGATATCACCCGCAAAAAGAAGCTGCTCGAGAAGCAGAAGGAAGGCAAAAAACGGATGCGCCAGCTGGGCAGCGTAGAGGTGCCGCAGGAGGCGTTTATGGCTGTTTTAAAGCTGGATTCCTGATGCTTTCACTCTATCTTCATATTCCGTTTTGCAGGCAGAAATGTGCCTATTGCGCCTTTTATTCCGCGCCTGCAAAGCGTGATTTATGCGCCCGTTATGCGCACACGCTTGAAAGGGCGGTGCGTCATTTCGGGCAGGCGGAGGGGCGGCCGCTTGCAACCCTTTATTTTGGCGGCGGAACCCCGGCGCTGCTGGGCGGGGAGCATCTCACCCGCCTGATCCTGCAGAGCAGAGCCAGCTTCGGCTTTGAGGATCAGATGGAAATAACGGTGGAACTCAATCCGGAGAGTACGGATCCTTCTCTGCTGCAGGCGCTTCATCAGGCGGGGGTCAACCGGGTTTCGCTCGGCGTGCAATCGCTCTGCGACCGGGAACTTGCGCGGCTGGGCCGGCTGCATACCCGCCAAAAGGCGCTGCAGGCACTCCGGGATATTTTTGAAGCCGGCTTCTGCAATGTAAGCGCCGATGTGATGTATGGCCTGCCGGGGCAGACGGCAGAAAGCTTTGAGGATACCCTCGATACCCTGCTGGCGTTTCCGCTCACTCATCTTTCGGCCTATTCACTTCAGCTGGAAGAAGGCACTCCTCTTTTTCGGCAGGGGGTCCGTCCCATGGCGGAAGAGAGAGAGGAAACGCTTTACCGGCTGCTTTGCGAAAAAGCCGGGCAGGCAGGATTCCTGCATTATGAAATTTCAAATTTTGCGCGGCACGGCCAGGTCTCAAGGCATAATTTTGCTTATTGGCGGCGTACCGATTATCTGGGACTGGGGCCGGCTGCACATTCCTTTCTCCGGGGGGTGCGGTACCATTATGAAGCGGATACGGAAAAATTTTTGCTGCATCCGCTCCAGCTCCGGAATTCGGAGAAAATCGGCCCCGAGGAGGCCTGGTTTGAGCAGGTGATGCTGGGGCTGCGCACCAGTGAAGGTATTCCCTTATCACTGCTTCCAGCCGGGCTGGCTCTTTCCCGCTATCGGGATTTTTCCATAATTAAAGACGGCCGGTTTTGCCTCAACGAACGGGGTTTTTATCTATCAAACGCCATCATTGCGGAAATTCTGGCAAAGGAGCAGACAAAATGAATTATAAACAGATGAATATCGAAACGCTCCCCACCGGGCAGGAGGCGGTCAGCAACCTGCTGGTGGCGGCGGGAGCGGGCGGTTTCGAAATTGTGGATCCGGAAGATTTTGCGGAATTTCTGCGCACGGTTACGCCGCATTGGGATTATGTGGATGATGCCCTGCTGGCGCTTGGACAAACCGGCAAAACGCTGATTAAGGTCTACGCCGCCGATAACGCACAGGGCGCGGCACTCTTTTCTGATATTGAGCAGCGGCTTGAGCTGCTGCGCCGTGCGCCGGAGCATGCCCTTTACGGGACACTGGAAACACAGGTCTCCGATCTGCCGGAAGAAGACTGGCAAAATGGCTGGAAACAGTATTATAAACCCATTCATATCGGAAAACTGGTGGTAGCGCCGCTCTGGGAAGATTACCACCCGGCCGCGGGCGAAACGGTGATGAGAATTGATCCCGGAATGGCCTTTGGCACCGGTGCCCATGAAACTACCCGGCTCTGCCTCAAGGCGCTCTCGGAGCTTTCTCTTTCCGGAAAAACCATTCTGGATGTAGGCTGCGGCAGCGGAATTCTCTCCATCGGCGGAACGCTGCTTGGCGCGGCCGGTGCTTTTGGCTGCGATATTGATGAGATGGCTGTTTCGGTTGCACGGCGCAACGCCGCGCTCAACCACCTGGAAGACCGGGTTTCCTACCGGGTGGGGGATCTTTTAACCGTGGTTGAGGGGAAATTTCCGGTTGTGACCGCCAATATTGTGGCAGACGTTATTCTGGAGCTGCTGCGCGATCTCCGCCGGGTACTCGCGCCCGGCGGCATTCTGATCGCATCCGGTATTATTGATACCCGAAAAGAGGAGTTACGGGCCGCCATCTGCGGAGCCGGGCTTAAGATCTGCAAAATTGAAGAAGAACGCGGCTGGGTCGCGATCGTTGCCGGAGGCTGAATACAAAATGGAACATTTCTTTTTACCTTCGATTCCCGGTGACCGGTTTACGGTTGAAGGGGAAACTTACCGGCATCTCACCCGCGCCCGCCGGATGGCGGTGGGCGACAGGGTTGTATTCTGCGACGGTCGGGGTTGGGATTATCTGGCACGAATGACCGGATGCACCCGGGAAGGCGCAGCTTTTCTGATTGAAAGCCGAACGCCCGCCCAGGCGGAATGCGCCGTTTCCTTTCATCTTTATCAATGCCTGCCCAAAGGGGATAAAATGGAGGAGGTTCTCCGGCGCTGTACACCGCTGGGCGTCAGCCGCTTTATCCCGGTTTTAAGCGCCAGATGCGTTGCCGGGGCACCGGGGGAGGCCAAGCGGGCGCGCTGGGAAAAAATCGTGCGCGCAGCAGCTACGCAAAGCGGCAGAAGCGTGCTGCCTGAAATCAGCGACCTCTGCACTTTTGAACAGGCGGCGGCGGAGATGCGCCGGGCCGATGCCTTTTTTCTCTGCTATGAAAATGCAACGGCACCTTTGCCCGCACTGCCTGAGCGCGGCACCATTGCTTTCCTGATCGGTCCGGAGGGAGGGCTTACACCGCAGGAAGCGGATCTGCTTCCCTGCTGCTCACTGGGCAAACGGATTCTGCGGTGCGAAGAGGCCGCGGCATTTTTGATGCCGATTTTGCTGGACCGCACCGGAAATTTATAATTGCACCCGAAAGGAATAAACCCGATGGCAAAACATGCAAAAAATAATCTTGAAATATTATCTGCCCGGATCAGTCTGGTATTCTTCAACTGCCTGCTGATGGGGCTGCTGCTCTATGCAGAACGGTTTGCCCGTTACCGCTATGATTATGTTTTTCGCCGGATGCTGCCCTGGCTGATGCCGCTTTTGATCTTCATCACAGCGGCAGTATTTGCCGTGCTGCTGTTTCGGTATTACCGCGGTAAAAAACAGGCGGAATCGCGGATATTTACCATTCCGTTTATTCTTTATCTGCTGGTTGCACCGCTGATGGCGCTGATTTTTCCCTATCTGGTGTTAACCGGTGTGGGCCTGAATGTTTTCAAGCTTGTAACCTTTCTGGTTTTCTGCGCCTATCTGGGCTATTTTACCGCCTTTGTTGTTTACTATACGTTAAACCCTGCGCTGAGTGCGCTCTGCTGGCTGATTACAGCCGATTGCGTTGCCTTCTGCTATTATTTTGAGCTGTATTTTTCGGCCTCTGCGCCGATCATGAATGCGCCCGAATATCATTATCTCTCACCCAAGGCCTGCATGCCGGTTGTCACGGGGATTCTGTTGGCGGTTTATCTGATCTGGCTGACCGGCTGCCGCTTTTCCCGATTCCGGGTATTCCGCTTATCCTGGTATATTCCGGCGGTTCCGCTTGCGTTAACAGCATGCGCCCTTGCCGTCCTTGCCTTCTTTTCTCTTTCCAGTGTTGTTAAAACCGCACTTTACTATGGAACGCTCGGTGCAATGGTCCTCTGGTTTATCATGATATGCGTAATCAAAAAGAAAAAATAAGCCGTGTTGTTTACATAAAAGTTGTTGATAACTCTGTTGAAAATGTGAATAACCGCTTCTGATCCATTAAAAATCCGGATAATCAGGCCGTTTTCTCTGTTGAAAAATGTAGTTTGGAAATATTTGGATATGTAAACTTTACCGGGAACTGTTTCCCGGCTGTTTTTAAAAATTTCTTTATGCGGAATCTCGATCCGTGATTATAACGGCTGCGCCGGAGCAGTACAGAACGGGTAAAGCTACTTTACCAGATGTTGCCGCTCGGCGCGGTGATGGAAAGGAACTTGCTTAGATTTATAAACGCCGATTCGATCTGTTGTTCTCCGTAAGAAAAAATAAAAAGCCCCGTAGGGGGCTTTTTTGTTTAGTAACGGCCGTATGAATACGGCCGATTTTATCTTCTTGTGCGGTTTTTCGGCGTATGTGCCAATTGATCCGCAATGGAGCGAACCGCCTCAACCTGCTCTCCATTCATCCGACCCAAATTCTGGATGATCTCCCGGAAGGCTTCCGGATCAGAGCGGTTTTCATCAAAAAATTCGTGGGGCGTAATATTTAAATAATCGCAGATCTCAAAAAAGCGTTGCATGGAGGGATAGGATTTACCGTTTTCGATTTTATTGATGTAGCTTGCGCTTTGCCCCAGAGAGAAGCTTAAATCCCGGGCAGACATTTTGGTCTTTTGCCGCAGTTCGTACAGCCGTTTACCAAACGCAGCCTTATGCATTTTAATCCACTCCCTTCTTACTCTAAAAATATTTTAATATATTACAAATATATTTTAGATAATCTAAATATCAATAATAGTATTATTGAATAGTATAATCATCTATCCTTCTTAAATCATATCGTTTGTGATATTTAAAATATTTTTCAGCTGCTGCTGATTCATTTTTTCCAAGTTCAGCAGGATTTGATAGATTAATTCAGGATATTCATGATGTTCATTGAAGAATTCTTGAGGGGTGATATTCAGATATTCGCAAATATAAAAGAAAACCTGCATGGATGGAAAAGCTTTACTGTTCTCGATTTTATTTATATAACTCTCACTTTGCCCTATTGATAAACTCAAGTCTCTTGCAGATTTATTTTGATTTACCCGGAGCTCATATAAACGTTGGCCAAATTGTTCTTCCCACATATATAATCACCTCTAGATATAATTGTATTACATGTTAATTTAAAAACAGGGAATTATATTATCAATTTTTGTTGACATATATAATCAAATTATCTATAATTATTTTTATAGAGAATTTAAATATATATGGAGGTGCGTTTTATAAAAATGGAAGATATCTTTAATCAAATAGCCAAACGGCATGGCGTCACTGCGGCGGAAGTAAAACGGGATATTGAAGCGGCTATTGAGGCAGCATGGGAATCGGATAATCCAAAAGTCCGTGCCTTTCAAAAAGAAATTCCGGCAGCCGGAAAAAAACCAACGCCGGAAGAAATGATTCGATTTTTAACAGAGCGGATAATAAGAGATTTGGAAGAAGATTAAATTGAGGGAGCAAAGAAAAGTGAAAGACAGGATGATCATGAAGCCGAAAAAAGAATACTGTCTGACGCTGGATGGAGAGACAGCCGAACAGATCAGGGCGCAGGCGGCAGACCCCCATATCGGTGGTGAAAATCTTTTTGATTCACGGGAGTTTCTCAAGGTTTTGTATGGTTGCAAGGGATCTTGCCGAGGGAACAATGACCGTTTAACCGCAAACGCAAGCCCCCTGGATCGCAGCTTCTTGGTATTTACGCCCATTTGCATTGGGCGGATCGTATCGTCTATGCAAAAAAATTACTTGACAAATTAGGAAAAGGGGAGTAAACTAATTTTAGCACTCCGAGGTATTGAGTGCTAATTTTATTCAAAAAGAAGGAATTGAAAATGGCGAAAAAACAGTTTAAAGCGGAGTCCAAGCGGCTGCTGGACCTGATGATTCATTCCATCTATACGCAAAAAGAGATTTTTTTAAGAGAGCTGATCTCCAATGCATCCGATGCTTCTGATAAAAGCTATTATAACGCGCTGCTGGGCGGCGGGGAGCTTGATCGGGATCGCTATGAGATCCTGCTTTCCATCGATAAGGAACAGCGCACGCTGACGGTAAGCGACCGCGGCGTTGGCATGAGCCGCGAGGAACTGGAGAAAAATCTCGGCACCATCGCCGAGAGCGGTTCATTTAAATTTAAGGCAGAAGCCGAGGAGCAGGAGGGCGTTGATATCATCGGCCAATTCGGCGTGGGCTTTTATTCGGCCTTTATGGTGGCCGATGAGGTAACCGTCACAACCCGCAGGGAAGGGGAGGATACCGCCTGGCGCTGGACTTCCAAAGGGAGCGATGGATACACGGTGAGCGAAACGGAAAAGCCCGAAAGCGGAACCGAAATCGTGCTGCATATCAAGCCCAACACTGAGCATGAAAATTATGATGAATTTCTGGAGCAATACCGCATTTCAGAGCTGGTGAAGAAGTATTCCGATTTTATTAAATATCCGATCCGCATGGAGATGACGAAATCCCGCAAAAAGGAAGGAACGGAAGATGAATATGAAGATTACACGGAGCTTACAACCCTCAACAGCCGCATCCCGCTCTGGAAAAAGCCTAAAAAAGAGCTGAAAGACGAGGATTATAAGGCTTTTTATCACGCGCAGCGCTATGGTTTTGATGAGCCGGTTAAAACCATTCATACCAATGTGGAGGGCAGCCTGACCTACACGGCACTGCTCTATATCCCCGCATCGGCCCCCTACGATTTTTATACCAAAGATTTCAAAAAAGGGCTGGCGCTTTATTCCAACGGCGTGATGATCATGGAAAAGTGCGCCGATCTGCTGCCCGATTATTTCGGGTTTGTGCAGGGGTTGGTTGATTCGGCGGATCTTTCGCTGAATATTTCCCGTGAGCTGCTGCAGCAGGATTACCAGCTGAAGGCGATCTCAAAGAATCTCACCAAAACCATTCAGAAGGAGCTGCTTTCGCTTCTGGAAAAAGACCGCGCGGCCTACACGAAATTCTTTGACGCCTTCGGGCGAACCCTGAAATACGGCCTCTACAGCGACTGGGGAACCCATAAAGACGTTTTGCAGGATTTGATTCTCTTCAAATCTTCTCTGGAAGAGGAATATACCGCTCTGAAGGAATATGTGGCAAGAATGCCGGAAGAGCAGAAATATATTTATTACGGTACTGGCGAAACCAAAGAAAAAATCCGCGCGCTGCCGGCGGCGGAGGGTGTTTTGGGCAAGGGCTATGAGCTGCTTTATTTTACCGAAGATGTAGATGAATTTGCCGTGAAGGTGCTGGGTTCTTATGGAGAGAAGGAATTTAAAAACATTACCGATGCGGATCTGGGCTTTGAGGCGGCTGAAAAACCTTCGGAAGAGCATGAAGAGCTGATGAAGGCCATTAAGGAGGCGCTGGGCGACCGGGTTGCCGAAGTAAGGGCCTCTACCCGCCTGGTGAGCCATCCCGCCTGCCTTACGACCAAAGGCGAGATCTCCATTGAGATGGAAAAGGTACTCTCGGCAATGCCGGAGGGGAACCCGGGCGCGAAGGCCCAGAAAGTGCTGGAAATCAATACCGCCCACCCGCTGTTTGCTGTTTTGGAAAAAGCGGAAGGGGAGAAGCTTCAGAAGATGGCCGAAGTGATTTATAATCAGGCGCTGCTGATCGAGGGCCTGCCGGTAGAGGATCCGGTAGCCTATGCCAATGCCGTATGGGCGCTGCTGAGCGAATAAACGTATAAAAATAGAAACCCGCCCGCCGGAAATTTTCCGGCGGGCGGGTTTTTTAAAGCTCTGTGTCTTCTTCTGCATCCTGATTGCTTAGGTGGGCCGTAGTCAGCCATTCGCTGTTCGGCCGGCAGAGCAGGCGTGCATCGATATAGGCCTGCTGCATGGTGAGAATGGTTTGCCCCTGATAGTTGCCCGAGGCTGTCAGCTCTACCACCAGCACCGTATCTACCCGGCTGTCTTCCTCCAGGCTCAGCGGCAGCATCAGGCTCATGGAATTGCCGGAAGGATAATAAGAGGGAATCGCCGTTTTAAAATTCCAGCGCACCTGTTTGCGGGCGAGCTCAATCGCATCTTCGATCCGATGCCGCAGCCGGTTGAAGAGCTTGGTTTGATCCTCCAGCTGCTGCTGAAGTTGCACATAAACTGCCTGCCGCCCGGCCTGATCGAGGCTGCAAAGCTGCTCCAGGCAGTCCGCCGCCGCAGGGAAACCATAGAATTGTTCCTTCAGAAAACCGGTGGGCAGCCGGGCAATATTATCGATGATGATATGCTGGTAATCCACCAGCAGTGTTTTATCAAGATCAAAGAGCAGATCCTCTTTGCGCCTGAAATAGGCGGCGGGCTCCGGCAGTGGGTTAAAGCACTCTACCAGCCGTTTGCCCAGCCCTCTGCCGCCGGCTACGCAGAAGCCCTCGAATTTCCAGAGGGCGAGCTGGGGCTCGCTGTTGGGGGTAAAGCAGGCGTAAATATCATCGTAATGTTCATCTACTAGGCCGGTATTAAACGCGGCGAAGGCATTGGGATCCCCTTTTTCCACTGCGCCGAAGATGCAGATTTTTTCTTCAAGACGCAGCCGGTAAAAGGTATACTGGATATAACGCTGGAGAATAAAATGATTTTTACGCGGGCTGTTTTCAAAATCCCAGGGTTCCGGCAGCGCCCGCTGGGCGAGCTCTTCCAGAAAGCTCTGCCAGCTGCCGAGAAAGGCAAAGCCTTCAAGCTGCCGGCCGGGCGCGCTGCGCGGACTGCGCTGAGGCCTGGTATCAATATAGAATAAGAACCAGGGCCTGCCGCTTTCAAAGCTGCTGGGCTTGAGGGTGATTTCGATGGGTGTGCCGTCTTCTTTTTTATAGCGGCAGGGAAAAAGCAGCTTTTCATCATAAAAATGAATCTGCCCGCCCTGCGCCGCGGCTTTGAAATCTTCTGCCAGCGCAGCGCGGACGGCGCCGCTCTCAACACCAGCCGCCGCGGCCAGAATCTCTACCGGCTTTACGGGCAGCTCGCAAAAATCAGGCAGCTCTCCGCACGGGATCCGCTCCTCCTGCGCGGGCACGTTTTCTTCCCAATCCTTTAGGCGAACCTGCAGGGTGGCCTTGCCCTCTTCCCCGGCAACGATTTCAAAAAGTTCCGGAAAATCCAGCATCAGCTCCTTAAACTTCTGATAGCCGAAATCTCTGTGGGAAAGACGCTGCTCGATCAGCCAGGCGGAAACGGCGGAAATCAAGTATACGCCGCTTTCCGGAAAACGCTCTTTTACAGAACGGTAGATATTTTGCTTGTCGCGGGATGTAAGCATTCAAAACGATCCTTTCATGATACAGTATTTTATTATTATAATATACATCATGCCGACTTGCAAGAGAACAGATCTGTAAATTTGCCCGGCGGCCGGAAAATTTAAGATTGCGCCGCCACATGCGGTATGATAAAATGAAATTAAAAAGGAGGGCTCTTTCCATGAAATTTATTTTTCCGATCGACGGGGATGTTTTAACGCCTGCGGATGGACGGCTGGAAGAAGGCCGCCTGCTGGTTTGTGTGCGCATTTCAGCGCCTGCCGGGGCCCGGCAGGTCATGATCAACGGCCGCCCGGCAATAAAGGAAGGCGCCTTCTGGGCGCTGGAGCTCGCATTTGAGGCCGGTAAAACCCGGCTGGAAGCCACTGCGGGCGCAGAACGAGCTGAAATTACCGTATACCGCTTTCCAAAGGCTGATCGTAAATACCGCCTTGCAATCGATGATATTATCTGGTCGCTGCGCGACGTGGCTGAAAAAGGCTATACATCGCTCTTTGAAAATCCTTTTTTTGCGCTTTTTCGCGGGCTTTATGAGGAATTTGGAACCAAAACCCATCTCAATATTTATTATCACGACGGCGCCGGCTTTAATCTTTCGATGTTTCCGGATCGTTATCGCGCGGAATTCGAAGCGGCGGCTGAATGGATGCGGCTGACGTTTCATGCCCGCTGTGATCAGCCTGATCATATTTACCGCACCGCGCCCTATGAGGAAATCAGGCGTGATTTTGAGCAGGTGACTGCCGAGATCCGGCGCTTTGCGGGCGATCGGATCTGGCGGGAGCCGGTCAACGGCCTTCATTTTGCCGAAACGACCCGGGCGGGTGCGCGGGCGCTGCGGGATTGCGGGATTCGCTGCCTGCTGGGCTATTATATCTTCGACCGGAAGGGGAATCCGGCGGTCTCCTATTATTTGGACCGGGCACAGACGGAGCATGCCGCCGGCCGGGATTTCTGGGTCGACAACAGCGAAGGGATTATTTTCTCCAAAGACAAGCTGGTGCTCGACGCCTGGCCGCTTGCCGAAATTCCGGCGCAATTGGACGCACTTTCTCCGCAGCTTGCCGGAACGGTTAATTTTGTAACCCACGAGCAGTACTTTTATCCGTTTTACAGCCATTATCAGCCGGACTACCCTGAAAAGCTGCGCGCCGCAGTGCGTTGGGCAACTGAGCGGGGCTATGAGCCCTGCTTCCTCGGGGATGTTTTGGAATAGCGGGAGGGGGGAGCAGCATGCGAAAACTGGTTGCACTGCTTTTGCTGCTTGCATTTAGCCTTGCGCCGGGCGGATGCAGCGCCGTTTCGCCGGAAACGGCGGAGCCTGCCGCCTATGTTTCCGGCCAGGCAGCGGAGCCCGGGCTTCTGATTCCGGAAAAAGGTACGGGGCGGCTGATTGAAAATGAAGAAGCCCGCCGCCTGAACGCTGCGCAGAAACGGCTGCTTACCGATTATATGAACGCCTGCTATGAATCGCTTGCAGCGCTGGAGCTTTGTGACCTTACGCCGCTTTTTGCCGGCACCTGCCGGGAGAATGCCGCGGTTTCTAATCTGCTGCTTTCTTATCAGATCGCCGTGCGGAAGATGCAGAACGAAGATCTTTCTCTTTCGGCATACCGGTATACCCTCACCTGCACGGAGATTGAGGAAGACGAAGAGGGGCGAATCCGTATCATGGCTATGGAAGACAGCACGCAGAATTTTACCGCCTGGCCGGGAGTAGACGCCCAGCGGTTCGATGCCTGGCATGCCTTTGTGCTGACGGAGGAAGAGGGCCGCTGGTGCATAGCCGATCATCAGGATAGCTTCGCCTATGTGATGGACGAAAGCAATCCGCTGCCTGAAACGCTTTCGGAAGCGGCGCTGAATGCATACGAGGAGGCGCTTTTGGCGGAGGCGCGCCATTTTACCGCACAGAAAACACAAACCGTTACCCGGGCGGAGGATGCATTGACAGCCGCTCACGCTTATGACCGCACAGCGGCGGTTGCATACGCGGAGCGCTATTATGCCGGCCGCAACCCCGCCTGGCCGGATTATTCCGCGGCGGGCGGCAACTGCCAGAATTTTGTATCTCAGAGCCTTCTGGCAGGCGGTATTCCGATGGATACGCAGGGCGAAGCGGTTTGGCATTATTCCGGCCCCGGTCTGGGCGCCTCCGGCCGCTCCACTTCCTGGGCGGGCGTGCGCAGCTTTTATGATTATGCCGCCGGGAATACCGGCTTTGGTCTTGCGGCTGCGGCAGACGAGCCGTTTTTCAGCGGTGCGCCGGGCGATGTAATTCTGATGGGGCCGGGCAGTGAGCTGCGCCATGCGGTGATCATTGTGGGTCTGCTGCAGAATACCCAGGGGCAAACGGTAGATTATCTGATCAATTCCAATACCGCCAATCTGCGGCATTTTCCCGCGGCGGCCTATCCCTACCCGCATCAGATTTTAATCCATATTCTTGGATGGAACGAATAAAATAAACCAATATTCTTGACAATTCCCTCGCATTTTTTATAATAAGATTCATAGGAGGGATTGGAATGAAAAGAAAAAACTGGTTTGCTGGATTTATTGCTCTACTTTTGTTGATGCAGATGTTTCAGGGCATACTGGCTGCCGAAGAGGCCAGGCCGGAACCGCAGAGTACGGAAACACCGATAACCGAAGAGAGGCAGGCGGCGCAAGAGCCTGGAATTATGCCGCTGGATATTATTTTCGGGCAGGAAGTTTGGGGAGTGTTTACCAAAGATACAAGCGTATTATACGCACCCTATGCAGGAGACGGGCTTTCCACCGGCTATACCTTCGGCCCCGGACAGGGTGCCTTTGTAATTGGGCGGGAATACGATTATTATTATGTTTATTGGGTGATCGGCGAAAAATATATGCGCGGCTATGTCCCGATGGATACGATGAGCGTAGCCTCCTATGTTTGGATTGAATATGATATCTATAAGCCGGCAGGGTGTACGGCAACGGTTCCGGTTCTTTCGGGTCCGGGAACTACCAACACCTATTTTCAGACCGGATCGATTTATGCCAATGAAAATCCACTGCTGTTACTGGGGCAGCTTACCAATCAATTTAATAATGTGGTTTATTATTATGTGCAATATATGGCGGAAGGGAAGGTGAAGCGCGGATGGATAGATTCCCGCGCCGGGGCGGTAACAGCCCGTTCCCTTTCTTTTCCATCTTCTCTGAAAATAAATCAAAAATATTATATTTATAATCTTGCTACCCGAAAAGTGCTGCAAAGAATGACCAATAATGAGGTGCTGCAGCAAAATATGTCCAACAGCGTTGAGCAGCAATTTTGTATTTCTTATACCGATACAGCCGGATACGTAAAAATTGCCGCCGCCGCGGACCCTGATATGGTGCTGAATGTAAAAACGCGCCTTTTTACCGAAGGTCTACCGCTGGAGATGGAGGCCAGAAGCTCGCCCACCAAAAGCCAGGAATTCAATATCAATCAGATTGGATATGAAGCGCAGACCGGCAAACGCTATTATTCCATCTTAACACGCTGCACAGGCAATTATCGTGGGGTGGAAGTTTATGGCGGTGCATCCGCGAGCGGCACAAAGATCATTCAATCAAAGTATTTGGGAAATTCAAATCAGCTTTGGATTTTTATTCCGGTGCAGGAGGAAGCTGCCGGCATTGTAAACAGCTCTTTATATATGTTTCGCAATGCTTCAACCCAAAAATATCTATCTGTATATAACGGAATTAATACACCGCTTACGCAGGTGAAAACAGCAGATCAGGTAACCGGTGAGAATGAATACTGGAGATTGCAGCAGCGGCCGGATGGCACCTATCAGATCATCAGCTATACCGGATCGGCGAACCGCCAGCTAGACGAGCGAAATAACCTGGGTGTTCTGCTGTCGGTTTCCAGCCAGCCCTACGATGATTTTACTTTGCTTCGTATGCCTTCGGGGCATAGCCAGGCGGGGCTTTACCGGATTATGAAAAACGGCTTATATTTATCGGTCGATAGTTCCGGCGCTGCAATCTTCCAACGTTCGCTGAGCGATGCATGCTATTGGTCGATTTCTGCGGAATGGAAACGCAATGCCGATGTGTTTGTTGTGAAAGATGACCAGGTGAATTTCACTTCGGCCGGCAGCTCTATGGCCGCTACATTGCGTAAGAGCGGCTATACGGCAAATTATGCTGTGAACAGTACAGCGGCCAATGCACTTGAAAAATTAAGTGCGGACGATGTGTTCATTTTTCTGGGGCACGGCCTGCGTCATGCGGCTACGAACCAGTATATGGGCATTGCGGTGATCCAGGGTGGAAAAAGCGATAAAACCAGCCAATATTTGATTGCGCGTCGGGCAGTTTACAGCCTGGAGGGCGCGCCGTATGCCTATATTGAAGATCTTTCCGATAATGCTCTTAGCAGAGCGCGCTGTGTTCTTTATGTCGGCTGCGGAACCGGAGTTTATTTTAATGGATACAGTCTGCTGGAAGATACCTATCGGAAAGGCGCACATTTTGTGATGGGAACGGCCGAAGTTGTACAGGAATCGAACGCAGAAATCTTTGCCAAGACTTTTTGTGAGGAGGCAAATAAAGGAAGTTCTTTAAATGATTGTTTTAATGTAGCACGTAGAAACGCAGAGGAAAACGGAACGACCTTTAATGCTATTTATGTTGGTGATGGAACCCAATCGATAAACTGAGGGAGGCTTTGATTATGAAAAGAGTGCTATTATTATTGCTTTGTGCCTGCCTGCTGCTCGGTGGGTGCGCGAAAAACAATCAGACGGTCTGGCGGGTATCAACGCTTGGTAGCGGGGAAGAAATTAATCTACCAGTAGCAAAGAATGTGGGCTTTTGTGCCTTGCCGGAGAAAAAAATTGATGAAAATGCACCTGCGCAAAGAACGATCACGGTAGACGGAAAGACCTATACCTGCCCTTATACGGAAACAGAATATGTTCCCGGCTTGAAAGGACCGGCACTATTAAAAGAACGGCGGGTCATGGACTGCTATGAAAACAAAGATATAGATTTTGCCTTTTTTTCAGGAACCAATACTGTTGCTGATTTCTATCGCTCTGCTGATATTATAGCAAAAGATGGGGATTGTACAGAAGAGAATGCAGAAGAACGGGCACGTTATTATTTAAAACTATTTTACAATGATGCAGATCAATATACTGCAGTTCGAATAACAAAAGAGAAAATGTCTACCCAATATTATAAAATTGTTTTTATAAAAAAAGTTCAAGAAATATCTTCAACGGACTGTATTACCATTTGGTTAGACCTTGCTGGAGAACTTTTTAGTTTGACGGCGAATGACTATCAGATTTATGATGGTGTGGAAATTTCAACAGAACAAGTAAATGAGGCAAAGACCAGATTAGATACGGCGATTGCTGAAAATGGTCTGGTTTCTGAAGGAGGGCTTCGCGTGGTAATGGGAGACGATGGCGAGCTGTATCTTTCGGTGCAGGCAAGTTATTATGAAGCGCATAACGCAGAAGTTGGCGTAACGATTCTGGAGGAACTGTTTACACGTCTGTAATCTCCTTAAAGTGGAACGGTGTCTCTGAATCAACGGAGGAACCAATGATGAAAAAAATAATCGGATTTTTCCTTTTCCTATGTCTGCTGCTCGGTGGGTGCGCGAAAAACAATCAGACGGTCTGGCGGGTATCAACGCTTGGTAGCGGGGAAGAAATTAATCTACCAGTTGCAAAAAACGTGGGATTTTGTGCAGCAATGCTCGAAAAAAAGGTTGATAAAAATGCTTTGATGCAAAGAAGTATAACAGTGGATGGCGAAACCTATGTGTGTCCTTATATAGAGACCAAATATGTTCCTGCTTTGAATGGACCAGAAATGTTAAAGCAACGTAGGACCGTTGATTTTTATAGAAGTGGGGAAGTTGATATTGGCTATTTTTCGGGGACTGATATTCTTAGTAGATTTTATAATTTTACGAACACTGTAAAAGATGGGGATTGTACTGAAGAAACGGTGGAAGACTATGCTCGTAACTATCTGAAATTATTTTATAGTGATGCAGATGATTATTCTTTAGATAATATAGAAAGAGAGGTAGACCCTAGAGGAACGCTTTATAGAGCTCTTTTTATAAGAAAGATACATGGAATATCTTCAACAGATGGTATAATTATTCGATTAAATCTAGCTGGTGAACTTTACAGTTTGAAGGCAATGGACTATCAGATCTTTAACGGTGTAAATTTGTCAACAGAACAAGTAAATGAGGCAAAAGCCAGGTTAGATGCTGCAATTGCTGAAAATAATCTTGTTCCCGAAGGAGAAGTATACGTGGTGATGGGAGACGATGGTGAGCTGTATCTTTCGGTGCAGGCGAGTTATTATGAGGCGCATAACGAAGAAGTCGGCGTAACGATTCTGGAGGAGCTGTTTACACTTCTGTAATCTCCTTAAAGTGGAACGGTGTCTCTGAATCAACGGAGGAACCAATGATGAAAAAAA
>QAKW01000047.1 GCA_003343605.1 Clostridiales bacterium | reverse complement strand
AAGAGATGGCCATCGGCATCAGCTCCGGCGTCTCATCGGAGGCATAGCCAAACATCATCCCCTGATCCCCGGCGCCAACCGCCAGCGCCTCTTCCGTTGCGCCCTCCTTCGCCTCCAGCGCCCGGTCTACCCCCAGGGCAATATCGGGCGATTGCCGGTCAAGCGTCACCAAAACGCCGCAGGTATCGCAATCGAACCCATATTTGGCCCGATCGTAGCCGATCGCACGAATCGCTTCTCTCACCACCTTCGGGTAATCCACCTGCGCGCTGGTGGTGATCTCCCCCATCACATGAACCGTACCGGTAGTCACCGTTGTTTCACAGGCTACCCGGGCTTCCGGATCCTGAGCGAGAATCGCATCCAGAATTGCATCGGAAATCCGGTCGCACATTTTATCGGGATGCCCTTCGGTTACCGATTCGGATGTAAATAAATAATTTCTTCCCATCTTTTGCTCCTTACCATAAAAAATGCGCTCTTTGGCAAGAGCGCATCTGTTTCTTTCTTATCTTTCGGAATCCCCTTTCGGGGCGTCCGCAGGATTTAACACCTTGCGCCGGTTGAAAAGCGCAGGTTGTCGGGCTTCATCGGGCCAGTCCCTCCACCGCTCTTGATAATAATATTCAGTTGATTTCTTTTATAATACCCCATACCGCAGAATTTGTCAAGCGGTTTTTATCTTCTTCAGCACTGCGCCGAGCCCCTGCCAAACCAGCAGGGCCAGCGCGGCGTTTACGCCGCCCTTAATCAGATTAAAAAGCCCGATCCAGGGCAGCAGGTCTACCACCGCCGCCCGCGGCAGCTTATAAAACACCGGATCCAGCAGATAATTGAAGGCAAGCATCACCGCCACCATAGCCGCAACGCCGATCAGCAGACCCGCGATTCTCCGGCGAACGGTTTCTTTCTTCCGTGTCAGCAGCCCCACCGGGAGCAGCAGCGCGCTGGTGGCCAAAACATGCATCAGCCCGCCGAACCAGCCGTCTGCCGATAAAAACAGCGCCTGTATCACCGAAACAACTACTGTAGACAAAACGCCATATACCGGCCCCAGCATAAATGTTAAAATCAGAATCGGAATATCGCCGGGATCATATCTTAAAAATCCGGCCTGCGGCACCAGCGGAAAATTCAGAAAAATCAGCAGAACCCCTACTGCGGAAAGCATTGCGGCAATGGTAAGCTTCTTTGTTTGCTTCATTTAAAAATACACTCCTTATCATCAAAATACAGGAGAATGCCGTATTATGCATTCGGCCGGCGGGATCCGCTCTGCCGGGCGCCCCGCGGAATAAAAAAAGCGCCCCGCGGGGAACTCCCGCCGGGGCGCTTTCAATGCAAAATAGCATAAGACAACATTCTTTTCTCATCCGGACTATACCGTCGGTTCAGGAATTGCACCTGATCATGCGCGAAAATCCGCGCTCGTGGACTGTTACCACCGGTAGGGAATCACACCCTGCCCCAAAGAATCGTTATTTTATTGATTTTTACTCGAAGATTTCGGTAACAACGCCGGAACCAACGGTTCTGCCGCCTTCACGAATCGCGAAACGCAGGCCTACTTCGATGGCGATCGGGGTGATCAGCTCAACATCCATCACAACATTATCGCCGGGTTTGCACATATCAACGCCATCCGGCAGCGTGATCACGCCGGTAACGTCGGTGGTTCTGAAATAGAACTGCGGACGATAGTTGGTAAAGAACGGGCTGTGACGGCCGCCTTCATCCTTGGTCAGTACGTAAACCTGGCCCTTAAACTTGGTATGGGGATGAATGGTGCCGGGTTTCGCCAGAACCTGGCCGCGCTTAATATCCGTTCTGTTGATACCACGCAGCAGCGCGCCGATGTTATCGCCGGCTTCCGCGTAATCCAGCAGCTTGCGGAACATTTCAATACCGGTAACAACCGTCTTGCGGGCTTCATCAGCCAGACCAACGATTTCAACTTCCTCGTTGAGCTTCAGCTGGCCACGCTCTACACGGCCGGTAGCAACCGTACCGCGGCCGGTGATGGTGAATACGTCTTCCACCGGCATCAGGAAGGGCTGATCGGCCTTTCTCTCCGGCGTGGGGATATAGGAATCCACCGCATCCATCAGCTCGAGGATCGGCGCATAAGCCGGATCATTGATATCGGTGCTGCCGCATTCGATCGCCGCCAGAGCGGAGCCCTTGATGATGGGAATCTCATCGCCGGGGAACTCATACTCTGTGAGCAGATCGCGGATCTCCATCTCAACCAGATCCAGCAGCTCTTCATCGTCTACCTGATCCACCTTGTTCATGAAAACAACAATGTTGGGAACGCCAACCTGGCGGGAGAGCAGAATATGCTCACGGGTCTGGGGCATCGGGCCATCGGCCGCGGAAACCACCAGAATCGCGCCGTCCATCTGCGCGGCGCCGGTAATCATGTTCTTTACATAGTCGGCATGGCCCGGGCAGTCTACATGCGCATAGTGGCGCTGATCCGTCTCATACTCCACGTGCGCAGTGTTGATGGTAATACCTCTTTCTCTCTCTTCAGGAGCCTTATCAATATCGCCATATTCGGAATAGGAAGCCTGACCCTTAAATGCCAGCACCTTGGTAATCGCAGCGGTCAGAGTGGTCTTACCATGGTCAACGTGGCCAATGGTACCAATGTTAACATGGGGTTTGTTTCTCTCAAATTTAGCCTTCGCCATTTTGAGTGTCCTCCTTTAATTTTGAATGTTAGATAAACTTATTTTAATATAAACAACAGCAGAATGCAAGAGTTTTTTCAGCAATTATTCGCTCTTTTGGCGGGTGCTGATAATCTTCTCCGCAATGCTCTTCGGAACTTCCAGATAGGAATCCGGCTGCATGGTATACTGGCCGCGCCCCTGGGTTTTGCTCCGCAGATCGGTTGCATACCCAAACATCTCGCTCAAGGGGACCAGCGCCTCGATCTGGCGCGCGCCCGGAATGGCCTCCATGCCCTGCACCTGGCCGCGGCGGCTGTTCAGATCGCCGATTACATCGCCCATATATTCCTCGGGGGTCACCACGTCTACCCGCATGATCGGCTCCATCAGCACCGGGTTGCCCTTGCGCATCGCATCTTTAATTGCCATGGATCCGGCAATCTTAAACGCCATTTCAGAAGAGTCAACCTCGTGATAAGAGCCATCGTAGAGCGTAACCTTCAGGTCCACCACCGGGAAGCCGGCGAGAATACCGCTCTGCATCGCGCCCTGGATACCGGCGTCTACCGCGGGAATATACTCCTTGGGCACCGCGCCGCCGACTACTTCGTTGATAAACTCGTAGCCCTTGCCGGATTCATTGGGCTCTACCCGAATCTTTACATGGCCATACTGGCCCTTACCGCCGCTCTGACGGGCATATTTCATATCGGAAGCGCAGTTTGCCCGGATGGTTTCCTTATAGGCAACCTGCGGCGCGCCGACATTGGCCTCAACCTTAAATTCACGCAGCATCCGGTCTACAATGATCTCCAGATGCAGCTCGCCCATACCGGCAATAATGGTCTGGCCGGTTTCTTCATCCGTCCAGGTCCGGAAGGTGGGGTCTTCCTCGGCCAGCTTGGCAAGCGCAACCGCCATCTTCTCCTGCGAGGCCTTGGTTTTAGGCTCAATCGCCACCCGGATTACCGGATCGGGGAATTCCATCGATTCCAGAATTACCGGATGCCCCTCATCGCAGAGGGTATCGCCGGTGGTGACATTCTTGAGGCCCACCGCGGCGGCAATATCACCGGTATAAACCTCGGTAATCTCCTGGCGGTGATTGGCATGCATCGCAACGATACGGCCAATACGCTCTTTGGTGCCTTTGGTGGAATTATAAACACCGCTGCCGGCGGTGATCATACCGGAATAAACCCGGAAGAAGCAGAGCTTTCCTACAAACGGATCGGTCATGATCTTAAAGGCCAGCGCAGAAAACGGCTCTTTATCGTCGGCATGGCGCTCCGTCTCTTCTCCATCAGCGGTTACACCCTTGATGGCGGGAATATCGGTAGGAGCGGGCATATATTCCACGATATTGTCCAGCAGCATCTGCACGCCCTTGTTCCGGTAAGCGGTGCCGCAGCAAACCGGCACGATGGTATTATCGATCGTTGCCTTGCGGATCGCCTTGCGGATTTCCTCTTTGGTGAGCTCCTCGCCTTCCAGATATTTCATCATCAGCTCTTCATCGGTTTCGGCAACCGCTTCCACCAACTCCGCATGATATTTTTCGGCGAGCTCCTGCATATCCTCGGGAATCGGCTCCTGGCGGAAATCCTTTCCCAGATCGTCGTAATAAACCTCTGCGTTCATCTCGATCAGATCGATGATGCCGCGGAAAGTATCTTCATAGCCGATCGGCAGCTGCACGGGTACCGCGTTGCATTTCAGCCGGTCCTTCATCATCTGCACAACCCGGTAGAAATCGGCGCCCATAATATCCATTTTGTTTACAAAAGCCATCCGGGGAACCCGGTATTTATCGGCCTGGCGCCAAACCGTTTCCGATTGCGGCTCAACGCCGCCCTTGGCGCAGAATACGGTAACAGAACCGTCCAGCACCCTGAGCGAACGCTCCACTTCAACCGTGAAGTCTACGTGCCCCGGCGTATCGATAATATTAATCCGGTAGCCCTTCCAATGGCAGGTTGTTGCAGCGGAGGTAATGGTAATCCCGCGCTCCTGTTCCTGCTCCATCCAGTCCATGGTGGCGTCGCCGTCGTGGGTTTCGCCGATCCGGTGGTTTCTGCCGGTATAAAACAGGATACGCTCGGTCGTAGTCGTCTTACCGGCGTCGATATGGGCCATAATGCCGATATTCCGATACTTATCGAGTGTAAATTCTCTAGGCATAAATTCTCCTTCCTAACGCAGTGATTACCATCTGTAATGGGCAAACGCTCTGTTGGCCTCTGCCATCTTATGCGTATCGTCGCGTTTTTTCACGGCGCCGCCGGTTTCGTTGATCGCGTCCATAATCTCGCCGGCCAGCCGTTCACTCATCAGTTTTTCGTTTCTGTTTCTGGCGTAAAGCGTCAGCCACCTTAGGCCTAAAGTCTGCCGGCGGTCGGCGCGCACCTCCATAGGAACCTGATAGGTGGCGCCGCCTACACGGCGGGCCTTCACTTCCAGCTTGGGCATGATGTTTTCAAGCGCCTCGGCAAAGGCATCCAGCGGCTCCTTGCCGGTTTTTTCTTTTACGATATCGAATGCATCGTAAACAATCTTCTGTGCAACACCCTTTTTGCCGTCGTACATGATGTTGTTGATCAGCTTGGTCACAACAACGCTTCCGTAAACAGGATCGGGCAGCACTTCTCTTCTGGGGACAAAGCCTCTTCTGGGCATGTTCTTCCCTCCTTCATAAAGATGATATCATTGGTACTCGAAGAAAATGTTCTCCGTCAGCTCATTTTAAGAAACCTTATCCTATTTATATATAAAAAACAAAATAAAGTTTATAAAATCACTGAAATTTCAAGCGGGCCGTACCTTATTTTTTGCCTGCTTTGGCCTTTTTCGCGCCATATTTGGAGCGGGCCTGATTCCGGTTGGCAACACCCTGGGTATCCAGCGTTCCGCGAATAATATGGTAGCGGACACCAGGCAGGTCCTTTACACGTCCGCCGCGGATCAGAACCACGCTGTGCTCCTGCAGGTTGTGGCCGACGCCCGGAATGTAAGAGGTAACCTCAACGCCATTGGTCAGGCGTACTCTCGCGATCTTCCGAAGCGCGGAGTTCGGCTTTTTCGGGGTGGCGGTCTTCACCGCGGTGCATACGCCGCGCTTCTGAGGGCTGGCCGTATCGGTCGGCTGATTTTTCAGGGTATTGAAGCCCCTGTTCAGAGCGGGAGCAGTTGACTTCTTGGTAACCGCCTCTCTGCCTTTGCGAACCAATTGGTTAAAGGTAGGCATGAAAACAACTCCTTTCTTTTCAAAATTTCTATTAAAAAGCCGTAAAACAGCCTTTTAAACAACTATATGATGGCCCATCATGGCAACATTATCCAGAAATACCAGAAAATTTTTACAAAAAACGCCCATGTGAAACCAAAGTACATGATAACACACAGGCATTTTATTTGTCAACCGTTTTTTATGGCTTCTTTGAGATTAAATCTCCGCTAGGTTATTACCGGTTGAATTAATCAGAAACGATCTTGTTCGCCATTTTATTTTTTGTAAATATCTCCTCGATTACCAACACCAACCACACAGACAGTCAAAGTATCATGCTCTACGCGATAGATTACACGATAATCTCCAACACGTAAACGAAAATAATCCGGATACCCCCGCATAGTCTTTCTATCCCCGGCATTCGGTAATCTGTTGATGGCGGAAAGCAAGCGTAAACGCTGGGCGGGTGCTTGTTTCATAATAAATTTTTGCGCGGGCTTATCGAAAAGAATTTTATATTGCATTCAAGTCAACCCCGCTGATCTTCGCCATTTCTTCAATAGAAATCATGTCTCCTTTATCTGGATCCGCTTCATATTCCCGGCAAAGCTTTTCACAAAAAGCATCATCAGCCGCCTCATCGGCAGTAATTCCCTGTAAATAGGCAATTACATAGCCGAGTTTATATTCAGGAACATTTTCAAGCAGATTGTATGCCAATTCCTTTTCACTCATCCTTACATCGCTCCCTTCCATATAGCGTATTCCCCATGCTTTAATATAAAGAATCGATCCAGTTTTGTCAATAATACCCGCAATTTTCATACTGCTGCGGTATCCATTTCAGATAAAGCGCCCAGATCAGTTTCTTTCTCGGTTTCTTTACTTTTTCTCAATAAGCCGCTTTGAAATCATTAAAACATCTTCGTCTGCCGCAAGCAGCTCTTTTTCCGCCCGGCTGAATTCCAAAATCAAATAGCGCGGAACATTGTTTTTTAAAATGATGGCAGCGCCGCTTTCATCAACAAGCCTTGCCACCTTAGAAAAATTTTGATTTGCTTCTGTAATAGACACAAGATTGTTTGTATTAATGTTCATTGTCAGCACCTCTAATTTTATTATATGATAAAATTAGGATAAATTCAACCTATTTTCAGGTTATTAATTCAATGCAAAATATAATTTTATGCTCGAATATATTATTTTACAATATAATGCAGAATTTCATCGTGTTCTACGCAACAAAAAATTAAGTTATATTTTCCTTATATACATATATTTTTGTATCATTTCCCTTCCCAATCAATCCTTTATGAAATGATATTGGATCGTTTTTTATATTGTAAAAAACGACTATTTCATATATCATCTTGTTTTATACGCTTTTTTCATTCATTCTCAACAGCAGGTACAAAGCCATTTTACGGCATTAAACTGCCAATTCGTATAAAAAACCGCATTATTTTGCGCAGCCCAAAACTCTGCTATGATCAGTTTTTTCTACGGTTCCTCTGTGTAATCTCAAAATAGATCTAAAAATACAACCAGAAAAAAAACCAAAAATGATTATAGTATAAAATCACGATTTGATCTACAATGGATTATATCAAATAGAAGGAGCATTCGTCTTATGTTTAAGATTGAAAAGTCATCGAAAAGCGCCAATATTCCAAGAACAATTCGGTTTACCGATGAAATGTTCGAGCGGTTAAACCATATCGCAAAAAATCAGAATATCTCCATCAACTCCTTGGTTCTGCAGTGCTGCCAATATGCTTTGGATCATATGCAGGACATTTCGATTTATGATGATCATGAAACATGAAATCCGCCTTCAAAGCTCTTCGACAGCAATCTCTTCGAAAAATGCATTGAAATCTGCATGGAAGATCTGGCTGAGGGCAATCATCTCGCTGACGCGGATACTGTATTTTCCACATTCCATTTTAGAATACATTTCTCTTGTAATATTACAGCCGCGCACCTGCAGTTGAGCCGCAACCTGTTCCTGTGTTAAATCCCGCCGGAGCCTTAATTTTCTCAAATTTTTACCGATCGAAAGATCCTGCTTAATTTTCTGAATCATGATAAGATAACTCCCCTCTTGTAGTAGTAATTTTATCTTATCAATTTTTTTAAGATGCAGCGTGCTTTATACATCCCTATTTGTAATTTATTTATCTCTTTTCGATTTTCACACATTACAAAACGGAGTAATCATCAATGAACGAAAGTATTTTATTCCTAAATAACCTCAATCTCCAGGTAAAGTTTGAATCCGGCCGGCAGCGCGAAGAATACATTGCCAAAATGTGCAGTTTATTCCAGAATAATTTGATCAAACGATTTAATCCATCTATTTTAGATGATCAAAACCGTAAAAAAATTAATGCGGTATTCTGTGCGTTTGCCACAGTAAGCGCCGCCTTTTACGCGCCGTTGCGCGTCACCTGTGATCCTGATCGCAATATTATCTGGTATGTTATCGAATCCACATATCTTTCCATTGACTGCGCTGTTTTGCCCGCATGGCGCTTAATCCTGCGGGAGACCACGCTGGAATTTTCCGCGACCCAAACAGAGGATTTTCGCCTGGAAGCTGCACTGACCGGAATTTTCGGTCAGCCCTGAAAAGCGCAAAAAAACAGCCGCGTCAGCGGCTGTTTTCTTTTTATTAATGGTTTCAGTTACTTAATATTTTCACCCAATCGCGTCTGCCATAAAGAAAGCGAAGAATCAGAACGCATTGTTTTTCTTCCCGAACGCGGTAAAATATCATATAATGCTTCACCAGCGCCATGCGGATGTTCTGCTGTGCCAGAATATCTATATCAATTGCTTTAAAACGAAACGGAAAAACAGAAAGTTGCCGGACAGTTTCTTTCACTGCCTGTAAAAGTTCATCTGCTGCGTAAGGATTCTTCAATTCCTCCCTAATATAATCTACGGCTTCTTCCAAATCATTTGCCGCAGGCTCCGTGATGAAAACCTGATATGCCATTTCGTTTCATCTTCCTTCCATTTTGCCAATCACTTCAGAAAAAGAGCGTACCTTTCCTTCTTTTTCCGCGCGCAGCCCTTCCTCCAGCAACCGAATAAGATCCGATTTTCCTAAAAGGCGTTCGTAAGCCTCTACACTTAATACAGCAAGATCACCCCGCCCGTTTTTGGTAATAAAAACGGGCTCGCTGCTTTTATGGCAAAATTCAGAAATTTCATTGTAGTTGTTTCTCAAATCGGCGCTTGGCCTGATATTAGGCATAGAAAACACCTC
>QAKW01000062.1 GCA_003343605.1 Clostridiales bacterium | reverse complement strand
CAGGATCATCTGGACTATCACGGCACAATGGAAAACTACCGGGAAGCAAAGGCGCGGCTGTTTGAACTATCTGAAAAAAAAATCTTTAATCTGGATGATGAGACCGGGCGCATGTTTTATCACAGATTCGGCGGCATGACCTATTCAATTGAAGACCGCCGGGCCGATCTGTTTGCAGATGAGATCGAGATGGATGTTACCGGCGTTTCCTGCCGGATCCAGAAGAGGGATGAAACAGCCCGCATTCATCTCTCGACGCCCGGGCTCTTCACGGTTCATAATGCGCTTCTGGCTGCGGGGATCCTATTGGAAGAAGGGTATTCTTTCCGGCAGGTTACAGAGCAACTCAGTAAAATTCCAAGTGTTCCGGGCCGGGCGGAGGTTATTACACGGGGACTTCCCTTTACGGTTATGCTGGATTATGCGCATACGCCGGATGCACTGGAAAATATTTTAACGACCATCAAACATTATGCAAAGGGCCGTGTTGTAACGCTGTTTGGCTGCGGCGGAGACCGGGATCGCAGCAAACGACCCAAAATGGCTGCTGCGGTTGCGCAATACAGCGACTTTATCATTGTGACCTCCGATAATCCCAGAACAGAGGACCCGGCGGCGATTATACAGGATATTTTGCCGGGCCTTACCGGAAGCAATGTTCCCTATGCCGTGGTTGAAAACCGGAAGGAAGCGATTGGCTATGCAATCCATCATGCGCAGGAAAACGATATTATTTTGCTGGCAGGGAAAGGGCATGAAGATTACCAGATTCTCAAAACAGGGAAAATCCGGTTTGATGAAAAAGAGATTGTAAAGGAATTTTTGGAGCAGGAATGAAACTGACAACAGAGAAAATTGCCCAGACGCTGGGCTGTTCCTATACCGGCGCAGATTATCCGCTTGATCACGTGGTATGCGATTCAAGAGAAGTCACCGCTGGAACCCTGTTTGTGGCCATTGCCGGTGAAAAGCACGATGGGCATGCTTTTATCCGGGAATTGGACGCACGCTATGAGAACCTTGCTTATCTGATCACACAACCGCTGGATTTTGTGCCGCGCAGCCCGGCGTTTCGGGTGCGCGATATACGCCGTGCGCTGGGGATGCTTGCACGCACGCATCTTTCCGGAATGCATGCCCGGGTGATCGGCGTAACCGGCAGCGTTGGGAAAACCACAACCAAAAATTTTATTTTATCGGCACTGGCCCCGGCAATCAAAGCCACCGGGACAAAAGGAAATCAAAACAATGAGCTCGGCGTTCCGCTCACGGCCCTTTCCGTTGCAGAAGACGATGAAGCGGCCGTAATTGAAATGGGAATGCGGGGGCTGGGGCAGATCACTTATCTGACGGACTTTGTTCGGCCGGATATTGCATTAATTACCAACATCGGCGTTTCCCACATGGAACTTTTAGGCTCCCGGGAAAATATCGCGAAGGCAAAGCTGGAGCTTGTTGACGCCCTGCAGCCGGGCGGCGCGGCCCTGCTGAACGGGGATGAACCGCTTTTGTATCAGGCAAGGCCGCAAAAAAAATGTTATTATTTCGGCCTGCAAGACCATAATGATTATCGGGCGGAGAAAATCGAGGGCAATGCTTTTACCCTTTTGTATCCGGGCGGAAGCCTGCACATTTCACTGCAGGTTGAGGGCCGGCACCAGATTATGAATGCGCTTGCCGCTTTTGGCGCCGGGCATATGATGGGAATCGATCCGGCTTTGCTGAAAACCGGTATCGAAGCGTTTAGGGGAGACGGCCGCCGCCAATTCACGCAATGTATCGGCGGCATTACGATCATCGACGACAGTTATAACGCATCTCCTGAATCCATGATTGCCGCGCTGCGTGTTCTGGCTCAAAAACCGGGCAGGCATGTTGCAGTTTTAGGCGATATGCTGGAGCTCGGCGCATATGAGGAGCAGGGGCACCGGGAGGTCGCCGCCATCTGCGCGGAACTGAAAATAGATGTAGTGATCACCGCGGGCAAAGCGGCGCGGATTCTCTATGATGCGCTGCCGCCGTCAATAGAAAAATATTACGTTCCAGAGCGGATCCAGGCCGAGCCTTTACTTCGGCAGGTAATCCGGGAAGGGGATGCGGTATTATTTAAGGCGTCCAATTCAATGGAATTCAACCGTCTTGCCCGGGCGCTGAAGGAAAGGATGGGGAATCAATCATGAATTACTGGGTGGTTTTAACGGCCGTTGCGGCAAGCTTTTTGCTTGCGCTCCTGCTGGCTCCCTGGATTTTACCCTGGCTTAGAAAGCTGAAATGTTCTTCAAGTATTTTGGAGATTGGTCCGTCGTGGCATAAAAAAACAAAAGAGGGAACACCTATTATGGGGGGATTGATCTTTATCATCCCCACCATCCTGGTTACGCTGATTCTTGGAACCGGCGCGATGCTCAAAGGAGACATCCGGCTGCTGCTCTCGCTTATTTTTGTTGTTTTATGCGGCGCCGTGGGGTTTGCCGATGATTACATCAAGGTGGTGAAAAAACGGAATCAGGGACTTTCCGTTATGCAGAAAACATTGCCTCTGATGCTGCTGATCGCATTATATTTAGGCGGGCTGTATACCGCAAATATAATTACGGATACTATTTTTATTCCCTACCTGAATGTAAGGCTGCATCTTTATTATTTTTACTTTCTGATCATGATCCCGCTTTTGTTCTTCTTTGTAAATGCGGTGAATCTTACGGATGGGCTGGATGGGCTGGCAACCAGCGCTTCACTGCCCTATACAATCTCATTTATCATCATCGGTTTTTTTGTTTCCGTTGGAAGCAGCAATACCGGGATGACGGTTTTTGCCGCAGCGCTGACCGGCGGCCTGCTTGCTTTTCTGATTTATAATTATCATCCGGCAAAAGTATTTATGGGCGATACGGGGTCTTTATTTTTAGGGGCTTCGGTGGTAGCGCTGGCGATGGCCTATGACATGCCGTATTTCATTGTCATCGGCGGAATCCTTTTCTTAATAGAGGGGATTTCAGTTGTTTTACAGGTAGTCTTTTATAAATTAACACATGGAAAACGGATTTTTAAAATGACGCCGATTCATCATCATTTTGAATTATGCGGCTGGTCGGAAGTAAAAATTGTATCGGTTTTTACCGTGATTTCCGCGATAGGCTGCCTGTTGGCGCTCTGGGGGATGTTTTACTATCGCTATTTTAATGTTTAGGAGGTGAGGCCCTTTGGCGAAACCAAAGCAAAAAAGAAAATGGTTTGTCCAAAAGGGTGAAGCCGGAAGCATCGATCTGGTATTCCTGGTGTTGGTCCTCTGTTTGTTGACTTTTGGGTTAATCATGGTAGCTTCTTCCAGCTATGTCAGCGCGCTATACAGATATGGAGACAGCTATCATTTTATAAAAAGACAGCTTGTTTTTGCCGCACTGGGCGTGGTGGTGATGCTGGTGGTGCCAAAGTTTGATTATCACCGAATTCGTAAATTTTCACTGGCCCTTCTGATTATATCGGCGGTTTTGCTGGTTTTGGTATTGATTCCTGGTATCGGCATTGAAGTAAACGGCGCGCGCAGATGGCTGGGAACTCAGTCGTTTCGGTTTCAGCCCAGCGAAATTGGAAAACTGGCAATTATTATTACGTTTGCCTCCTATATGTCGGCCAATTATAAACGCATGAAGGAATTTAAAGTGGGTATACTGCTGCCGGCTTTGGTGCTGCTTGTTATCTGCGGACTGGTTGCGGTGGAAACCCATATTTCCGGCGCCATTCTGATCTTTCTGGTCGGCGCCGTGATGATGTTTGTTGGCGGCGTGAATCTCAAATGGTTTCTGGGCATTGGCGCAACCGGCGCAGTAGGGTTGGCCGGTTTCGCATTTCTAACCCCCTATGCCCGGGTTCGGATTCATACCTGGCTGAATCCTTTTGAAGATGTTCAGGGGAAGGCCTATCAGACAGTACAGTCGCTCTATGCAATCGGCAGCGGCGGCCTTCTGGGACTTGGACTGGGGCAATCCAGGCAGAAATATCTTTATATTCCAGAGCCGCAGAACGACTATATTTTTTCCATTGTCTGCGAGGAGCTGGGCTTTATCGGTGCGATGATGGTGATCGTTTTATTTATTCTGCTGATCTGGCGGGGATTTGTTATTGCCTATCATGCAAAGGATAAATTTGGCTCCCTTCTGGTTGTTGGAATAATTTCGCGTGTTGCGATCCAAACAATTCTGAATATCGCGGTTGTAACCAATTCAATTCCGCCTACCGGCATTTCCCTGCCGTTTTTCAGCTATGGAGGCACAGCACTGCTCATGCTGCTTTTCGAGATGGGAATTGTTTTGGCGGTCTCCCGGTATTCAAGAATGGAGACGAAGGAATGAGAGTATTATTGGCCGGCGGCGGTACGGCGGGACATTGCAATCCCGCCATCGCTATTGCCAGCATGATTCGGGCAAAAAATAAGGATGCAGAAATTCTTTTTATCGGTAATGAAGGAAAAATCGAGGAAACGCTGGTAAAGAAGGCGGGATTTACCTTTCGTGCCGTTAAGACCCAAGGATTTCGGCGCAAGCTTTCAGCCGATAATATTAAAACGGTATACCTTTACTTAAAAGCCCGGGATCACTGCCGGGCGATTATCCGGGAGTTCAGGCCGGATCTTGTGATCGGAACCGGGGGGTATGTTTCCGGGCCGGTGGTGGCGGCTGCGCAGAGTATGAAAATTCCAACCTGCATTCATGAGCAAAATGCTTATCCCGGCATGACAAGCAAGATGCTGGCCCGCCGGGCGGATATTGTTTTTATCAGTTTTCCGGGCAGTGAGCAGTATTTTCATGGAGCAAGAAAGCTGGTTCTTTCCGGAAACCCTCTGCGGGAAGAAGTATTATGCACGGCGCGGGAGGATGCGCGGCTGAAGCTCGGCATTCCGAAAGACGGCTTTTATCTGCTCTCCTTTGCCGGTAGCCTGGGCGCACGTGAAATCAATCGCGCCATGGCTGATTTTATCATTCGCAACGCACGGTCGAAGGATTTTTACCAGATCCATGCCACCGGCGAGCGCGGCTGGGAATGGATGCCGGAAACGCTCGGGAAAAAAGGCTTTGACACGCAGAAAAAAGGCATGATTACGGTTTGCCCCTATTTATATGATATGCCGCTGCATCTGGCGGCTGCAGATGCGGTGATCAGCCGTGCCGGCGCCATTACGCTCGGCGAGCTGACCGCTCTTGGCAAAGCCGCCGTATTGATTCCTTCACCGAACGTAACCCATAATCATCAATATTATAACGCCCGCGCGCTTTCCGATCGGGGCGGCGCATTGCTGCTGGAGGAAAAAGATCTTTCGGCAGACCGCCTTTATGAAATGATTCTGGAGCTCAAGCAGGATCCGGCGCGGCGGCGTTCATTGGGCAGGCATGCAAAAGAGCTGGCGCTGCCGCAGGCAACAGAAGTGATTTACAGGGAACTATATCAGCTGATCCACCCTGAAAGGAAGTGAAATGGGCATGAATAGCGTAGAGCGTTATTATCAGAAAAAAAAGAAGCGGAAGAAGAGGGCACGGGTTCTCTTTTTCAGCTTACTTTTTATATTGCTGATGATTACGTTGGCTATATTGTCCATGACCGTTTTTTTTAACGCCGAAACGATTATCGTGGAGGGAAACAACCATTA
The DNA here is from genome assembly GCA_003343605.1 of Clostridiales bacterium. GTDB lineage: Bacteria > Bacillota > Clostridia > Oscillospirales > QAKW01 > QAKW01. The sequence goes on along the minus strand of QAKW01000062.1, from coordinate 459 downwards.
TTCAGCAGAAGAGATTCTGGAGCGCGGCGGATTGAAAATCGGGCAGAATCTTTTCCGGTTGGACAAGTTTAAGGCAATTGAGCAGATGCAGGAACTGCCGTATGTTAAAAGCGTTACCATCCGCCGGAGGCTGCCAAACCGGCTTACGGTTGAAATTGTTGAAAACCAGCCGGTTGTTTGGGTTGCTACCGAAGGCGGCGCTGCACTGCTGAATGAAGATTACCGGGTGCTGGAGTTTTTGGAGATCCCCGCGGAGGAACTGCCGGCACAAAGCAGCGAAGAGCAAAATAGTGAGGAAAAAAGCAGTGAAGAGCAAAATACTGGGGGTGTTCCGGCCCCGGCCCTGCTGGAAGGAATCCCCCAGCTTACACAGATTGAGCCCACAGAGCTGCTGATTGGGGAGACTGCAAAATTCGGGGAAGAAGATTATACAGGCTTTCTCAAACGCCTGTATGAAGC
>QAKW01000049.1 GCA_003343605.1 Clostridiales bacterium | reverse complement strand
ACGCCTGCTTCTCGCGAGTGCTTGTATATGATACCACTTCCTGTGTTACTTTGTCAACACTTTTTTTGGGAAAATCGAAAGTTTTCTTTTTTTCAACAATTTATAAACAATTTGCACAGCAAACCCCCGCCGGGAATCATGATTTCCGGCGGGGGTTCCTTTTTATTTTACTGCCCCAGATCTTCTACATAAAGTTCCCGCACCGCATTTTCATCCACGGCGTTTTCCACTTTCGGATGATTGCGCTCCTCCAGAAATTTGGAGGCAACCTGCGGAAAGAGCGCAAAGCTCAAAACATCTTCTTCACTCTTTGCAAGCTCTTTGGCCTCTTCCCGATATTTATCCAATTCGGGCTCAAGCAGATCGGCAGGCCGGCAGGTAATCACTTCATCGTTGCCGATGGCCTTTCTGCGCACTTCTTCGTTGACCTCGCCGGGTACCTGCCCGTACTCGCCGCGCAGCAACCCTTTGGATTCCTTGGTAACCATTTTATAGCGTTCGCCGGTCAGCACGTTCATAACCGCCTGTGTGCCAACAATCTGGCTGGTTGGGGTTACCAGCGGCGGATATCCGAAATCTTTACGCACGCGGGGCACCTCCGCCAATGCTTCATAATACTTATCTTCCGCGCCCGCCTGTTTGAGCTGGGAAATCAGATTGGAGAGCATCCCGCCCGGCACCTGATACAGCAGCCCTTTAATATCAACATTCAGCACCTTCGGATCCAAAATTCCCTCGGCCTTCATCCGGTCTGCCACCTTGCGGAAATGCATCGCCACTTCACTGAGTTTATTCAGATCAAGACCGGTATCCCGATCTGTGCCCTGCAAGGTTGCAACCATCGCCTCGGTTGAGGGCTGCGACGTACCGTTGGCAAGCGGAGAGAGCGCGCAGTCCACAATATCAACGCCGGCCCAAGCCGCCATCAGATTGGTCATATCGCCGGTGCCGGTGGTATTATGCGTATGCAGGTGGATCGGCACCTTTACCGCTTCCTTGAGCTTTTTCACCAGGCTGTAGGCATCCATCGGCAGCAGCAGGTTGGCCATATCCTTGATGCAGATCACATCTGCACCCATTGATTCCAGGGTTTGCGCTGTCTGCACAAAATAGTCTTCATTGTGAACCGGGCTGACCGTGTAACTGATCGCCGCTTCGCAGAGCCCGCCGTATTTTTTACAGCTCTTCATGGCCTGCTCCACATTGCGCACATCATTGAGCGCATCAAAGATCCGGATCACATTGATGCCGTTTTCAATCGATTTTGCCACAAATTCATCTACCACATCATCGGCATAATGCTTATAGCCCAGAATATTCTGCCCGCGCAGCAGCATCTGCAGCCGCGTTTTCGGCATATGCTTTTTCAAAGTCCGCAGGCGTTCCCAGGGATCCTCCCCGAGAAAACGCATACACACATCAAAGGTGGCGCCGCCCCAGCACTCCAAAGACCAGTATCCGATATTATCCAGCTGTTCCAGCGCCGGAAGCATATCATCGATCCGCATGCGCGTTGCAGCCTGCGATTGATGCGCATCCCGCAGGATCGTATCCGTAATATACAATGGTTTCTTTTCCATATTATCCTCCTTAACCGCCGAACATCGCGATTAAAACACCGGCCGCGATCGCAGACCCGATTACCCCCGCCACATTGGGGCCCATCGCATGCATCAGCAGGAAGTTGCCCGGATCCTCCTTCTGGCCCTCTACCTGTGAAACGCGTGCCGCCATTGGAACAGCCGAAACACCGGCGGATCCGATCAGCGGATTGATCTTTTTCTTCAGGAAGAGATTCATAAATTTCGCAAGCAGCACACCGCCGGCGGTGCCCATCCCAAAGGCAACAACGCCCATGATGATGATCTTAATGGTATTCCAGGAAAGGAAGGTTGCCGCGGTAGCCGTGGCGCCCACGGAAATTCCGAGAAAGATTGTAACAATATTCATCAGCTCGTTCTGAACCGTTTTGCTCAAACGCTCCACAACGCCCGTTTCCCGGAACAGATTTCCGAGCATCAGGCAGCCGACCAGTGCAGCCGCGGAGGGAACCAGCAGCGCAACAAACGCTGTTACTATAAAAGGAAAGAGAATTTTTTCCGTTCTGCTGACCGGCCGCAGCGTTTCCATACGGATCTGCCGCTCCTTTTTGGTGGTCAGCAGGCGCATAATCGGCGGCTGAATCACCGGCACCAGCGCCATATACGAATAGGCCGCCACGGCAATCGGGCCCAATAGCTCCGGCGCCAGCATCGAGGTGACATAAATAGCCGTCGGCCCGTCGGCCCCGCCGATAATGCCGATGGAGCTCGATTGCGCTTCGGTAAAATTCAGCAGGCGCGCGCCAACAAAGGTGACGAATATCCCCAGCTGCGCCGCAGCGCCAAGCAGCAGGCTTTTGGGATTGGCGATCAGCGGACCGAAATCGGTCATCGCGCCAACGCCCAGGAATATCAGGCAGGGATAGATTCCGAGCTTTACGCCCAAATACAGGTAATCCAGCAGCCCTTTGGCAACTGAAGTATCCCCGAATGCCGCCCAGTCGACATGCCCTTCTGCAAACAGCGCCTCATGAAACATATCGGCGCCCGGCAGATTGGTCAGCAGCATGCCGAAAGCGATCGGCAGCAAAAGCAGCGGCTCATACTGCTTTACAATCGCCAGATAAGCAAGAACAAACGCAATGCCGATCATAATCAGGCATTTCCAGTTTCCCTCCTGCATAAACTGGGTGAACCCGGTCTGATTCAGAAAGTTTTGAATCGATTCCAACATTTTATTTCAATGCCTCCAATCCGCCAAACATTACTGGATGGAGCAAAGCAGATCGCCGGAAGAAACGGTTGCGCCTTTTGCAACGGATACGCCGGCGGCCGTGCCGTCGCAGGGGGCCATAATTTCATTTTCCATCTTCATTGCTTCCAGAATAAATAAAACATCACCCTTCTTGACCGCCGCACCGTTTGAAACGTTTACCGCAAGGATGGTACCCGGCATCGGGGCCGCGATCGTCTGGCCGCCTGCGGGGGCCGCTGCGGCAGGAGCCTGCGGAGCGGCGGCAGGCGCGGGCGCCGCCGCGGGGGCTGCCGGCGCAGGACCGTCCATTACTTCCAGTGTTACTTCATAAAGATTGCCGTTTACATTTACTTTATATTTTTTCATGGTTCCATCAAATCCTCTCTTCAGTTACTTATAGTTTTTTCAGCGACAGTATGCGAATCGCAGATACATCGGTCCCCAGCTCCTCTGCAACAACACAGGATATCACTGCGGCCAGTTCCGGCCGGTTCGGGATACCGGCTGCCGCCGGTGCGGGAGCCGCCGGTTCCGGCGAGGCCTTTTTTTTCTCTGCCGGCGATACAATCTTGCCCATCAGCCAGCAAAGAATGACAATCGAAATCAGGCCAACAAAAACGGTGCCCAATCCCAAAAGAACAACGTTCCCAATCGGCATCGTTCCTTCAACCATTAAAGCTGCTTTAAACAATAGAACCATCCTCCTTTCCAATAGAACCCCATTTTTTCCATTGTAGGTAATTTTAACATGAATGTCCAGCGCTGTCAACGGCGGATTCCACAATTTAAAATACTTTTTTCGAGGCGGTCTTATGGAAATTTTCACCCGCCTGTACCCTTTTTATCTTTGACCGCATCCAGCCAAAAAATACCGGTTTCGATGCTTTCGTTTTCCCTGAAAAAGAAAGAGCCGGGCAACGCTTTATGCGCCGCCCGGTTCTCTTCTTTCAAAATTGCAGTTGCCGCGTATGGCCGCCTGTTTTTTTGAAATCCAGTATTTCTTCTTTTTGCACGCCGTTTTGCTCTAAAGTAACCCGGTAGCGGCCGTAAAATCCCCGGAACTGAAGGGTGCCGTCCGCGCCGCTTTCACCCGAAAGCGCGGTATGCCATTCTTTCTGAAACAGATCCGCCATCGCCCGGTAGGCCGGTTTTGGATTCAGATCAAAATCCAGCAGGCCGCCCCGGTAGTAATTTTCGCCGGCTGTCATGTCCCCGGGCTCCGCTTGATAGGCGTAGCCGTCTACCAGATTCCAGTAGACCACACCCTCGATCGCCGGATGCGAAAACCAGATGCGCAGAAGCCGCCGCAGAATTTCCGCCTGCAGCGCATAATCTTCCGCTGTATTATCATAGGCCGGTACGGTAACCTCCGTAATCTGAAGCGGTTTACCCAGCAGGGCAAACTGATCCAGAATCCGGTAGACGGCGCTGAAATCATAGAACGCTTTGTTCTTTCCTTCCAGCTCTTTTTTGAAAAACAGGTGGAACTGCATCCCGATGGAATCGATCCGCGCGCCATGATGCAGCGCGCGCTCCACCAGCATGTAATAAGGATTCCGGTTGCCCAGATCCAGGCTGCCGCCGTTTTTGCGGCTGAATATATGCCAGTTGGATTCGTTGATCATCAGCTCGTTCCGGGGAAAATACCGTTCCGCCATCCGGAAAGACCATTCCAGGATTTCCGGATCATTGTAAAAAGCCGTTGCACCGTTGTGGCAGAGCAGCTCATTCACCACTTCCCAGCAGTTGATTTCATCCCGGTACCGTTTCGCCAGGATCTCAAACCGCCCGGCCAGCCGCCGCTTTATTTCCGCCACATCCGCTCCCAGCAGCCAGGCAGGCGTAAAATGATCGTAATTCAGGCAATGCGCCTTCGGCGCAATGCCGTTTTCCCTGCAGTATGCAAGGCAGGGATCCACCGGCGGCCGCCGGTAGACGAATGAACTTTCCGCGCCGAAACGCGGGTTTCCCTCTTCCGGCTCCAGCGTATCCCAGTAAAACGGAAGCGTGGCCAAATTGAAACATTCCGCAAATGCCGCGCGGTATTTTTGTTTTTTTTCCGCTGTTTCGTGCTGATCCAGCATAAACAGATTGGCGCCGTGCTGAAATTCATGGCCGATCTGCTCAATTTTTACCCGCACGCCGGCCGCCGGCACGCCGCTTTCATCCATCAATCTGAGGCAAAAAGAGCCCTTTCGATGCGCTTCGATGCCATAGGCGATTCGCGCTTCCACCTCTTCTTTATTTCGGTCCATCAGCTCTGTAACCGCTTGGGTTCTTGTCATTTTTTCTCTCCTTCTATCGATCTCGGGGCATTGGCCCCGCTGCACATCCGTTCTACAGCGCCGACTGGCCTTCCGCCGGATGCGTTTCCCGCGCCAGGCGGTATTCCTGCGACCAATTCAGCCCGCGGTAAGGCGCCGCTCTTTGATCCTGCTCTATAAACGCCATCAGCAAATCGAGCATTTCTTCCGACCAGATATTCTGATCGATCTGCGCGGTTGTAAACCGGTTTTGCCCGATCATTTCAAATCCAAACAAATCTTTCACCTGGGTTTTGGAGGCGCCCTCCACCACATCCGCCACCAGATGGGGCGGTATAAAAAGCACACCCCCGCCCCCGCCGAAAACAATGTCTCCCGGCAGACAAACCGCATTGCCGATTCTGGTAGACGTATTATATCCGGTCATAATAAAATCCCGGATTGGCGTGGGATCGATTCCGCGGTAATAGACCTGCACCCCGGAAATCCGCTGCATCTGCTCCACATCCCGGATGCCGCCCCAGATCACGGCGCCGCCGGTTTTGGTTTTTTGCTTCAGCGCGGTTGTAAGGTTCCCGCCGAGAAACGTCCCTTTATAGATCTTATCATACATATCGATCACAGCGACGTCCCCTTCCATCAGGTTATCGATCACCCATTGATTATAAGTGCCGGTGCGCCCCTCCGCCCGGCCTTCTTCTTTTACAACCAGATCCAGATCCGGCCGCATGGGGCAAAAGCTCGCCGTAACCGCGCGGCCGATCAGCTTGCGGCCATCTGTATGCAGCGCGGCGAGCCTCCCTTCAAACTGGCTTTCATAACCCAAAACAAATATGGGCTTCCAGATTTCCTCCAGCGTTAAATGCGCAAGCGCCTGCAGGTAATGCTCCGCCACTTTGGGCCGGCCATCCGGCAGGCGTTCGCCTTTCCAGAGCGGCGTCAGCGCAATAATTTCTTCCCGGCTGTTCAATTTCACTGCTCATTCCCCCTTATCAGCGCAGGTGCATCCCGCCATCGATCACCAGATCCGCCCCGGTGATATACCGCGCCTCCTGCGAGGCAAGAAAAAGGATCCCCGCCGCGCAGTCGCCGGCTTCGCCCGCGTAACCCATCGGAATACCGGCAAGTACGCGGGGCGCATAAGCGGCATCTGCCAGCGCCTCCCGGTTGCGTGGCGTTGCGATCACACCCGGCGCGATATTATTAACCGTGATACCAAACGGCGCAAGCTGCTTTGCCAGATTCTGAACCAGATTCATCTGCGCCGCTTTGGTAGCGGCATAAACCGCCATATCCGGATGCGGTTTATACTGCTGCACACTGCCCACCGCAATCACACGCCCCCAGCCGTTCCGCTTCATGGCGGGCAGATAAAGCTGCATCAGCCGGAGTGCGCTTTTAAAATTCAGCCGGAGCTGGTGCTCCAGCTCCTCTTCATCGATCTGATCCCAGGGTGTCCGGTATTGCACCGAAGCGTTTAAAACAAGAATATCCACCGGCCCGGTCTGCCGGAACAGCCGGTCTGCCCCCTGCGGATCCATCAAGTCGGCATGGGCCGGCATCCCACCCGGAACCGCCTGCGCGGCCCGCAGGCATTTATCCGGGCTGCTGGCTCCGTTGAGATAAACAGACGCCCCCGCTTCACCCAGCCTGGCGGCGGCCGCCAGCCCGATTCCCTGCGTTGCCCCGGTAACCAGCGCGCGTTTTCCGTTCAGATCAAACATCCTTCCACCTCATATTCTGTATTATATTGCAGGATTCTGCCGTTGCCGCCGGAAAGCAGCGCGGTATAGCTCCGGGGATCCGCCGTGTTGCCGGCCAGCAGATCATAATGGCAGGGAACAGCGGTTTTCGGCCGGATTATTTCAGTCAGCCGTGCCGCTTCTTCTGCATTCATATTTCCCAGCCGCCCGTTGATACAGATCATCATTAAATCAATTCCCCGCTGTTTTAGCGCCTCCAGCCTGGGGTGATAAAGCGTATCGCCGGAAAAATAAATCGTGGTTGCACCGTGCTGCAGAAGAACGCCGATTGCCGGAACCGTATGATCGGCAAATACCGCCTCCAGCTTAAACGCACCGAGAGAAAAGGTTTCTCCCACATCAAATCCCTGATAGTGGCGCACGCCCAGCTCCCTGAGCGGCGCTTCGCAGGCTTTCGGAGCCAGAAAAACAAGATGCTCCAGATCCATCGCGGGGATTGCGTCGATATCCAGATGGTCCGGATGGTTATGGGTGCAGATCACGATATCGGCTGCCAGGTCATCTGGTTTCACGGGCGCGGGGCGCAGCCGCGCCCGCCCGGCGATTCTCCGCACCGCATCGGAAAGATACGGATCAATGCAGATTTGATGCCGCTCATCCCATAATAAAAAGCCGCCTTGTCCAAGCCATTTCAGTTTCATTTTTCAGCTCCATTCCCGATCGTTGGCCCATTCCCGGTTCCAGCAGTCCGTCGGTTCCCAAAGGCCGGGATATTCCGTGTGCAGATGCGCCGCAATCAGCTCTTCATTGAGTGCTTCGATTCCCAGGCCCGGCCGGTCGGGCACCGCGATAAAACCGTTGCGTATCAAAGGCCGTTCCAGCCCTTTCGCCAGATCCGCCCACCAGGGAATATCCGCAGAATGGAATTCCAGCGCCAGCAGATGCGGTACTGCGGCAGCCGCGTGAACCGCCGCCATACAGGCAACAGGACTCTCCGCCATGTGAATTGCCATCGCTGCTCCGTATTCTTCGCACAGGCCGCCCAGCTTTTTCAGCTCCATTGCCCCGCCAACCGTTAAAATATCCGGGTGCACCACCGCCACCCCGCCGCTTTCCATCAGCGGCCGGAAATTTTCGGCCAGATAGATATCTTCGCCGGTGCACAGGGGGATCGTTGTTGCCCGGGCGATCCGCGCATACTGGCGCGGATAATGCCACGGCGCCACATCCTCCAGCCAGGCAATATTGTAAGGCTCCAGCCTGCCGGCCAGCCGAATGATCTCCCCCGCGCCGATATGCCCCAGGTGATCGATTGCCAGCGGGATTTCATAGCCTATTACAGAGCGTACTTCTTTTACATAATTTTCCAGATAGTTATATCCCTTTTCGGTAATCTGAATGCCGGTTGCGTGGTGCGGAACCGTAAACGTCTCATAGTTTTTCCCCCGCATCAGATCCCGGTCGATCGAACCTTTCTGATGCTGCAGCGCTTTCATGGAATATTTTTTAATATCGTCCAGAAAGCCCGCCGGCGCACACAGGCAGCCCGGCTCCTCCAGCAGCAGTTCCAGCCCGAGATCCATTTTTAAAAAAGTAAAGCCCTGATCCATACGGCTTTTTAAGGCGCGGCCCATATCGATCCCGCTATGCCGGCCTTCCACATCTGTATCGCAATATACGCGGATCCGATCGCGGAATTTACCGCCCAGCATCTGCCAGAGCGGAACGCCCCATGCCTTTCCTGCAAGATCCCAAAGCGCAATCTCCAGCCCGGAAACACCGCCGCCCCGGCGGGAAGGCCCCCCGAACTGGCGGATCCGGCGGAATAATTTTTCCACATTGCAGGGATTTTCCCCGATCAGGCGCGATTTCAGCATCAGCGCATAAGTAGCGCTGGAAGCATCGCGCACTTCCCCGTAGCCAACAATACCCTGATTGGTATAAAGCTTGAGCAGCGGGCAGTGCTTGGGCGCCCCGTTCAGATGCGCTACCCGCAAATCCGTAATTTTCAGCTCAGAAGGCGCGGAAGACAGGCGGACATGCTCCTCCAGCTCTTCCCGCAGGGTTTGATGTTCTGTATTCATCTTGATACTCCTTTATTTCATAGCCTGATACGTTCCAACGCGTTCATTATAAAATCTTCTGTTGCCCGAAACAACCACGTCAGTGATCAAAAAGGTTTGATTTTCGAAACTTTTTCGGTTATAATAAAGGCATTGAGGAGGAATAAACGAATGTTTTTTAATCAGGAACAGCTTACCGCACGGATTCTGGATGTTGTTGCGCTGGATCAGAAAAACAGCGATTCCTTCAACCGGCGCGGTTATCACGCGCTTTCCTTCCGCCTGGAAGCCGATACCCGGCTTTCCTTCCGGGATCGCACGCTTCATGCCTTAGCCGATTCGATCGGTTACTTTCCCGCCAATCTCTCTTACCGGCGCTCCGCGGCAAGAGACCGGATGATTGTCATTCACTTTGAGCTCGATAATTATTACTCCGGCTCCATCGAAATGATCCGGCTTGAAAAGCCCGGGCCGGTACGTGCGCTTTTTGAGCGGGCGCTTTTATGCTGGCAGGAAAAGTCGCCGGGCTATTATTATCGTGTAACCGGCTGTTTCTATGAAATCCTCGCACGGATCCGCGAAGAGGCCGGGCTGCAGCCGGAGCCGGAATTCCCGGCTCGTATCCGCCCCTCGATTGAATATCTGAACGAGCAGTTTACCAATCCGGAGCTGACTGTTGCGGAGATTGCGCGGCAGTCTTTTATCAGCGAGGTTTCCTTTCGCAAAATTTTCCGCGCGGCTACCGGCAGCTCACCCCGGCGCTTTCTGCTGGAAAAAAGAATCTCCTATGCCCTCTCCCTGCTGGAAAGCCGCTGCCTCTCCATTGGTGAAGTTGCAGCTCAGTCAGGGTTCAGCGACCCCAAGTATTTCAGCACCGTTTTCCGGCAGACCGTTGGCGTTCCTCCCTCGCAATATCTTTACAAATGGGAGGATATTTCCTGAATTTCGCTAAAAATATTGATAATGAAGGCGGAATATGTTATAGTATGAAAAAATGCGCCGGTCTTCGCTTGTTGCCGCGCATTAAAAAAAGCCCGAATGGGAGGATAGTGGATTGCGTTTTTTATGGGAAACCTTTTTTGGTAAGATACTGATGACCTTTCTGATCTCGATGGTTCCGGTTCTGGAGCTGCGCGGTGCGATTCCGATCGCCACGGCCCATGGCCTCGATTTTCGCATTGCCATTCCGGTTGCGATCATCGGTAATCTGGTGCCGGTGCCGTTTATTATTATTTTTATCCGTAAAATATTTGTCTGGATCCGCAAAAAAATTCCCCGGCTGGATCATTTTGTCGGCCGTTTGGAGGAGCGGGCGAGAAAAAAATCCGGTGTTGTTGAAAAATATGCGTTTTTGGGGTTGTTTATCTTAGTGGCCATCCCCCTGCCGGGTACCGGCGCCTGGACGGGCGCGCTGGTTGCGGCCATGCTGGAAATGCGGCTCAAACACGCTTTCCCGGCAATTGCACTGGGTGTTGTGGCGGCGGGAATCATCGTTTCGGTCGTCACCTACGGCGTAGCCGCGATCTTTACCTTTTAATAAATTTTGATCTGTATCCATGTGGGGCTCTTTGGAATATCTTATATGTAAAAAACCTGCCGAGAAATTTCTCGGCAGGTTTTTTTACGCCTTATTTCGATAGGCTCTGCAGCAATAGCACTGCGTCGGCAATGGAGAGCCGTCCATCGCTGTTGATATCAGTCGCCTTGCTGTGGATTTCAACATCCCAACCGTTGAGGTACTGCATCAGCAGCGTTACATCATCGGTATTTACAGCACCGTCTCCGCTTACGTCATGCAGGAGGGCAAACAAGGCAGTAAAGCATTTATCGCCCCGCTCACCATCCGCACTTTCGATCCAGCCTTCAAACACACAGCCGTCTTTCTCGGGATCGGCCACAGAACCGATCACCGCGCCGGTGCTCTCGGTATAGCGAACCGCATAGGTTTCATCCTCTACCCAATAGGTATACCGGACCGTCGCCGGCGTATCCGCATCGGTGAAGGCAATCCTGCCGTTTTTCATCGCCCACCCCAATGCATAGGCGACTGCGCCGCTGTTGAGGGATTCTTCCGTAATAACAGTCGTATAAACATCAGTCTTGGTAGAATCCGCTGCGCAAAAAACGCTGTTGATTGTATAAACCTGATCGATGGCGGGAATCTCATTATCCCAGCCGATCAGCGAGAGATCGGCTTCGGCAAACACGCAGTTTTCGATAGAGCTTATGCAACCGGCGCGGGTTTGCCCGATTGCCGTTGCAATCTGCTTGGTATTTGCGGTCAGCGTATTTCCGTAGGTATAGCAATTCCGGATTGCCGTTTTATAATTGATCTCAGCAAAGCCAACAATCAGGCCGGAATTGGAGCGGGTGTTCATGGTGTTGTTGATCACGTAGCAATGATCGATCACTGTGTCGGAAGAACGCCCGATAATACCGCCAAAGCCCTGAATGCCGGCGCCGGCAAAGGTATTGCCGGAGGCGGAGCACTGATAGATCCGGTTATCTGCACTGCCTGTCTTTGATTGCCCAACCAGAAATCCGGAATCATATTTGGAAGGACTTACAGTGGTGGAAACCGTGCTGTTTCTTACATGCACATTTTCCAGAAGCGTGCCCGCCTCAATATAACCGGCAATTAATCCTGTGCAGGACTGACCGCTGGAGCTCGCTCCTTCTACAATAAAGTTTTTAACGGTACCGCCGCTGACCTTCACAAACATGCCGGAATTTGAAGTGGCCGTAAGCTTCAGGCCGGTAATCGTGTGGTTCATTCCGTCGAAGATCCCCTCGAAAGGAACAGAGGTGGTGCCAATCATAGCAAAGCTCTCGGTTCCGCTCATATCGATATCGTCTCTCAGATAGATGGTCACGTTTTCAAAGCTTCTGCTTTTGGATACAGCGGCAAAAGCGTTCAGCTCGGCGGCGGAGGAAATGCTGTAGCTGGGGGCAGCGGTGTTATTCTCATAATCAGAGAAGGGAACGGCTTCTCCGCTTTCATCGATCGATGCAATCACCGGGTGTCCGTTTTCGCCCTGTACCCAGTTGGCGGCATCGGCAAAAAAGCCGGTATAGCGCTTAGCGTTGAGCAATTCCGCCAGCCCGGTATTGATCTGCTGGGCTGAAAGCGCAACAGGCAGCTCGGCGCCCTCCGCCTTAGCGGTAAAATCATCAATGGTTCCGCTGGCACTCAAAGCGCCGGTAGCGCAGCCTTCCAGATAATAGTTGTTGTAGCTGAAATAGCTGTTATAAGTTGTATTCGCGCCGTAGCGGGCAATGGCTTCTGTAACACCACCGGTTTTCACCATAATTTTACCGGTGTTAAAGCAGTTGCTGATTCGGGTTGCATTGCCGCCGCTCTGGCTCCAGTTGCTCAATCCGCTGGCACGTACGCCGCCGAAAACATTTCCGGTATTATAGCAGCCTACAAAAGAAGCTGCGCTCTGGCTTCTGCCCACAAGCCCGCCAACACAGACCTCCCATGTTTTCCCGGTGCTGTAATAGGCGTCTACCTGATTGGCGTTATAGGTCACAAAGGCATTATTCCAAACATGGCGGAAGGAGGTGCCCCCAATGGCGCGGCCGGCAATGGCGCCGATCCCGGCATTATCAACATAAGCGGACGTATGCTTTACCGTCCCGCGTACCAGGCCGCTTTCAATCCCGAAATTGCGGATCACCGCGCCGGTGACCGCAACAAAGAATCCGGCGCCGTCAATGTTTACGGAATCGATCAGCAGGTTGGATACAGTATGAAGATGACCATCGAACACACCGGCAAAGGGCAGATCGTTGGTAGAGATCATATCAAAAAGCCTGTTTTCCATATCGATATCGGCGGTCATATGGAATTCCATGCCGGAGCCGTTGTTGCTTTTGCTCCACACAGAAAGCGCTTCCAGATCGGCACGGGTGCCGATGGACCATTTGGAAATTTCTCCGAAAAGCTCTGTATAAACTTCATGCATGGCAAATTCCGGATAATTGGGATAAACATTGCTCAGCTCCAGGGCCTCAAGGGCGCTTGCCAGCGCAGCTGCCGCAGCTTCGGTTTCCTCCTGGGTAGCCGCCGCATCATTCAGAACATCCCGGGCGGCGGCAACGGCAGCAGTATAGGCAGCAGCATCGGTAAAGACCTCGGCATTCAAGCCGCCTAAGGTATCGACCGCATTCCCCAGTGCGCTTTTATCCGCCGTATGTGCGGTCAATACAACCGTGCAGTCTTCCGTGGCGGTAAAGGCAGTTTGATCGGCTGAGTAGCCATAGGGAATCTGAACCTCCACCCTCGTTCCGGCATTTACATACATTATTTCGCCGGTACTGTAGGTGATCCGAACCACCGTTCCTTCCCCGGCCGGGAATCCTTCTGCACTCTGGGCCCAGCTGCCCAGTTGATATGCAGCAGCGCCGCTGGCCAGCTCCGCAGCAGTAAAATCAGCCGCATCCCAGCAGTTGGTGCCGCCTTCAACGGTCATTTGCGTGCAGCCCAAATTGGCAATGGTGCCGCTCAGGGTGGCATTACCGCCCTGAATCACACAATAATTCCCACTCAGCGTAACCGGGAATGTGAGCCCCAAGCCGGCAATCCGGGCAAAACGGCCCTCCAGTAAGCCAAGATCGATATCCTGGGCCAGCGCAGCGGCAGAGCCGCCGCCCAACGCCCACCTGATAAATTCATCAGCAGTATGAAGGGTGCTTTCGAACGACCAGTCGATATGGCGCGATGAATCAAAAAGGCTGCGCCTAATATCACCGGCCCCGGTATGGAAAATCAACTGGTTTCCCTCTACGGTCACTTCATTGCCGGAGGCATTGACGCTTTCATTTATAATCGTAGCGCCGGAAGCAGCAAGCAGAGAGCCGTCGTAGATACAATTGCGAAAAACGCAGCCCTCAGCAGCGGCGGCATAGGATGCGGCATTGCCGTTCCGGGAAATCACCACCACGCCGTTCATACAGTTTACAAAGCTACAGTTTTCAGCAGTCCCTGCAACGGCGCCTGCGTTTGAATCGTTTATCACCGTTCCGCAGAGATTTAAATTCTGAAATGCGGCGTTTTCCGCAGCATGAAATAACCCGCTGCCTGCGGCAAAAATACCGGTTATGGTAAAGCCATTGCCATCCAGCGTTCCCATGAAGGTTCCCGCCGGTTCCAACGTCATCTGGCTTAAATCAATATCGGCTGTCTGTACCAGCGTTTTCCCCGCAAAGGTTTCCCCTTCAGCCACCTGCTTCAAAATATCTGCCAGAGCTTCGGCCGAGCCGATTGTAATCGCCGATGCAGCCGGCGCCGAGATGCCTTGTTCGGATTTCAGATCCCCCTCTTCTGTGGTGAAGGAGAGCGTCAGGCGATTGGCTGTTTCGCGATTCCAGCCGTTAACGCCGGTTACCGTGGCAAGATACGTCTTACCCGCTTCAAGCACGCCGAGACCGGCACTAAGGGTATCCGGCAGCCGATCCTCATAAAACTGCGACGACAGATAGGAGGTTTGCGTTGCAGTGCCATCGAAAAGCTCTATTTTATAATAGACCATCGTTTCTTCTCCAACGGCACGGTCGAAAACCAGCGTATTGCCGTTTTCAAGGCGAATGTCTGCATCCGCTTCAAACCAGGGCGTTTCCGCATTGGAGCGGTGCTCGTCTTCCCTATAAAGCCATGTGCTCTGATCCCAGGCCTTCGGAATCCTGTAAATCAGCGTTTCACCGGAGCCGTTGCCCTCCGTAAGCAGCTCTCCGGTCAGCGTATTCATATAGCGGATGGAGACTGCGCCGGATTCGGTTACTTCTATAATAGAATAATCGGAAAGCTCGTAGTCGGATTGTGCAATGGTTGTGCCGTTTGGATAAACCGTGTAGGCGGATGCACCGTCATATACGGCGGTATAGGTATCCTGCCAGATAGAATCCGGCATACGCGGATCCCAGTGAACATGGGCGTTGATTGCAATGACCTGCGGATATTGATCCAGCGTATCCTTCAGGCTGGTGGCGCCCCAGCGGGCGGTATGCCCCAGCGTACCGGTTTCGGGATAATGGCAAACCACAAAAATCGGCTGTTCAGAATTTTCAGCAATCAAGGCGTCGAGCTGCTCCTTTAGCCAGGCTTCGGAGCCATCATAAGAGTTGGCGTTCAGATCATTGGTCATCGTGATGATAGCATAGCCGTTCAGCTTCGTTACATGATTTTGAAACCCCCAGTCTGCAGCGATATATGCGCTGTTATCTCCAAAGGTATTCTGTAAAATCGTATTGAATGTACTTTCCGTAATGCGCTGTGCGCCGACATTGGCGTCCCAAATATCATGAGTACGCGCCAGGCTGAGCATTAACTTGGAGCCGGTTTTGATGTTGGCGTTTACCGTGGTTAAAAAAGTCTCCCATTGAGAGGCCGTAACCCCTGCGGTGGTGCTGCCGTCAACGCTGTCACCATTAAAAACAAATGCGTCGATGTCCTTATAGGTGCTGTGGTTTTCCGCATAATCATATGCGGTATCAAATATCATAGGCAGACGCTCGGCGTTGCCGGGCCTGCTGTCCGTAACATGAACATCTGATGCAACGACAAAGCGCAACGCAATAGGATCTTCTTCTGCAGAAGCTGCAGGGGTAAAAATCATGATGCTCAGCGTCATTGTCAGAATGAGAATACTGCAAAGCAATTTTTTCATGTGTTTCCTCCTTACTTATTGCACGCCCTATGGGTGCATTTTTTCATTCGACCCGCCGCGCGTTACAGGCTGATTGTATCTCAATTATAATAAAAAAAATCGTTGCCATCCATGTCTAAAAATGATATTATATATTTGTTATATTGACTTTTGGAGGGACTTATATGCTTTTTCGCGGCAATATTGCCGGTTTTGCCGCCGGTTCCGGTTACGGCCACAGGTTCGGAGAACATTTTCACAAAGCCGATCGCGGCTGTTTTCCCGCCCATGTGCACCATCACCTGGAATTGCTCTTTATCACCGAGGGGGAGTACCGCATGGGGACTCTGGACTTTGAAGACCGGTTTGGCGCGGGGGACGTGTTTATTGCCAACAGCTTAGAGCAGCATTGGGGGCGCTGCCCCTTTCGCCCCAATTCTACAAACACCTATCGCTGCCTGTTTCTGTCTCCCGAAAATTTGCCTTCCGGGCTGAATATTCAGTTGGATCAGGGCATCGCTTTTGTAAATAAGGTTCCGGCAGAAAAAGCAAAAGAAAGCGGGCTTTTTGAATACGGCATCCGATTGCTGGACGCCTGCGACAGCCCTGTTGACCGTAATTCCCTGGAGATGCTGGGCTATGCGATGCTGGTATTGCACGCTCTGATGTCTCACCAGCGGCAAAACGGAACTTTTCGCCAGGATAAATCCGCATTTGTTCAGCAGCTCATGGCTTATGTGGAACAGCATTATACCGAGGATCTTTCGCTGGAATCAACGGCAAGATATTTCGGCTATGAAAAAAGCTATTTCTGCCGGAAATTCCGCCGGCATTTCAATCAGTCTTTCATTGATTATATTCACCTTACCCGTATTAAAAAATTCACTTCCCATCCTGCGCTGAACCTGCAAACGATCGCTTATTGCGCGCAGGAGGTCGGTTTTAGCAATTACTCTTATTTCTATCAGGTATTTAAAAAAGTTCTAGGCGTTTCGCCGCGCACCTGGCTGATGCACCGCGCCACCGGCCGGCCAGACCTTTTTTCATAAAAATATCCCGCATGGCAAAGCAAAAGGGCTCGGCAGCAGCCTTACACCGCTGCCCGAGCCCTCCACTCAATTTTCTGTATGAATCATTTGCTTTTTCTCTGCCTGCGGGCTTTCTTCCGCTCATCCGCAAGTGAAAACCGTGTTCCCCGGCCGCCAACAGTTTCGCTCACATCGCCCACAGCCATAAAAGCGCCCGGATCTATTTCTGCCACCAGCCGTTTCACCCGGCCGATTTCAAACCGGTTTACCACGCAATAGATCAGTGACTTTTCTTCTTTGGAATAAACCCCGTAAGAGTCTAAGAGGGTTACGCCTCTCCCCAGCGCATCGGAAAGATGGATGGGAAGGCTGGAATTCCGCTCTGAAACAATAAAAACGGCATTGCCCTTATCAAAGCCATCCACCACAAAATCAATCGCCTTATTGCCGACCGTATAAGCGATCACTGAATAGAGCGGAATAATCCAGCTGTTAAAAATCAGGGCGGCAACGGTATAAAGGATCACGTTGTAAACCATCATAAAGGTTCCTACCGTCATCCCCAGCCGCTTTGAAAACAGCACCGCCATGACCTCCACACCGTCGATCGCGCCGCCGAACCGGATCACCATGCCGCTGCCGATTCCGGAAAGCAGGCCGCCGAACAGCGCGGAAAGCAGAATATCCTGCCCCACAAACGGTGAGCCGCCGCTGAAATCGATCGGCAGAATGTTGCGAAAGAGCAGGGAAAAGCCGGAATAGACCGCGATGGCATAAAGCGAATAAATAATAAAGCTCCAGCCAACCTTTTTATAGGCAATGAGAAAAAACGGAACGTTCAGAATGACCAGAAACATGCTCAAAACCAGAAACGGCGGTGTTACCACGTCCAGTAAAAAGGCGGTGCCGGAAATACCGCTGTCGAATAAATTGGCCGGAGCCAGAAACAGCGTAACACCAAACGCATTGATCAGCCCCGCAAAAAAAAGCGGGATAAAATATATTGGTTTTACTTTGTTTCCTTTCATAACGCCCTCCTTTTCTGATCTGGCAGAATCCGTGGCTCGCCGGTTGCGCGAACGGGACGAACACCGAAAAATAAATTATAGTAAATTATATCATAATGATAAAAAGACTGTCAAGGCGGTAAAGCAGAAGCGCCCTGGCAGTCTTTATCGGTTTATTCAGAATCAAACCGGCGGGCGGCGCACCGGCAGAATAATGCCGCAGGCCATCTTTTTCCCGGAATTTCCCGCAGGCTGCGTGTGAAAGTCATCCGGATCGGTATGGATCACCACGCTGCGGCCCAATACGTCGCGCACGTCAAACTGGCCGGATAAAACCGCCATCCAGGCTTTGCCGTCTTCCTCCAGCAGCGGCGGCAGATCGCCCGCATGCTGGGGATGCAGGCATTGATTCGGATTATAATGCATTCCGGTATCGGCAAAGGGATCTTCCGCATTTCCGGCGCAGCGGCCGCCGGCATGGATATGAAATCCAAAAAAATGATTCTGGCAGGTGCCCTCATGATGGGGCAGCCCCTCAATCTCCGCCGCTACTAATGTACCATAAGCGGTTTGATAAAAGGAAACCCACCCGCTGATACCCGGATATTCAGGGCTCCCGCTTACTTTGGCAAGCGCCATCGGCTCCCGCTCCAGCAGGCGGCCGAAGGTCTTGGTTGAGAAATCCATTCTGCTCAAATTCAAATACCTCGCTTTCAATCAGTTTTTACTGTATCTTATGCTGAAACGCTATATAAAGAGCCGGGCCACCGTTGTAAAAAGAAAGCAGGCGGCCATTCCAATCAGCGTGGGGATTAAAAAGGCGGCGGCCGTCCATTTCCAGCTGCCGGTTTCCTTGCGGATCGTCAGCATGGTGGTGGAGCAGGGCCAGTGCATCAGGGAAAAAAGCATGGTACTCACCGCGGTAATCCAGGTCCATCCGTGATCAACAAACAGCTGCTTCATTTCCATCAGGCTATCCATTTCAATAATACTGCCCTGGGCGAGATAGGCCATAATGATGATGGGCACAACAATCTCGTTGGCCGGAAACCCCAGAATAAACGCGATGAGGATCACGCCATCGAGCCCCAGCAGGCGCGCGAAGGGATCCAGAAACGCCGCGCAGTGATTCAAAACGCTCATATCGCCAACGGTAATATTTGCCATCAGCCAGATGATCAGCCCCGCAGGGGCAGCCACCGCGGCGGCCCGGCCCAAAACAAAAAGCGTGCGGTCGAAAATCGAGCGTACGATCACCTTGCCGATCTGCGGCTTCCGGTAAGGCGGGAGCTCCAGCGTAAAAGAGGAGGGAACGCCCTTGAGGATTGTTTTAGAGAGCAATTTGGAGACCGCAAAGGTCATAAAAATCCCCAGAAGAATCACCAGGGTCAGCAACAGGGCTGAGAGAACAGAATCAAACATACCGCCCTGCACGCCGATAAAAAACATGGTAATGATCGCGATCAGCGTTGGAAAACGCCCGTTGCAGGGAACAAAATTGTTGGTGATCATCGCAATCAGCCGCTCGCGCGGAGAATCGATAATCCGGCATCCCACAATGCCGGCCGCGTTGCAGCCGAATCCCATGCACATCGTCAGCGCCTGCTTACCGCAGGCACAGCAGCGTTTAAAGGGCTTATCGAGATTGTAGGCAACGCGCGGCAGATAGCCCGCATCCTCCAGCAGGGTAAAGAGCGGGAAAAAAATTGCCATCGGCGGCAGCATGACTGAAACCACCCAGGCCAGCACCCGGTAAACCCCCAATACCAGCATACCATGCAGCCATTCCGGTGCGCCCCAGTAATGGAAAAGCGCGGTCAGCTGGTCCTGGATCCAGAAAAGCCCGTCTCCGATCAGCTTCGATGGGTAATTGGCCCCGGTGATGGTCAGCCAGAAGATCACGGCAAGTAATCCGATCATAATCGGGTAGCCCGCCCATTTACTGGTTAGAACCCGGTCGATTTTCCGGTCGGTCGCATTATAGGTATTCTGATGATAATGCACCACGCCCCGGCTAATCTCCTCTGCCTCGGTAACCAGCGCACATACAATGCGATCCTTGAGCTTTTCCAGCGGAATCCCGTTTTGCTCCAGATATTCCCGCGCTTCATCCAGCACTGCCGCAACCTCGGTATCCTCCCGGATATCCGCGCCGAGATAATGATTCACCTCGCCGATCAGCGACCGATCGTAATCCAGCAGCTTCAGGCTCAGCCAACGGGTATTGATCTGATTCCCCATTTTAGCCGCCAGCACCGGTTCCACCATTTGGATGGCCGCTTCGATCTCATCGGTATACCGCACCTGCCGGGGTTGCACCGCGGCCGCGCCGTCTACCAGCGCATCAAGCGCGTTCAGCAAACCGCCGAGGCTCTTTTTCTTCTGCGCCACCGTTCCGACCACCGGAACGCCAAGCTGCTCCGAGAGCGCCTCCAGATCAACGCGAATCTTCTTGCGCTTTGCCTCGTCCATCAAATTTACGCAAACCAGCACGTTTTTAGAAATTTCGATCGTTTGTAAAACAAGATTCAAATTGCGTTCCAGGCAGGTTGCGTCGCAAACAACAATCGTTGCATCCGGTTCTCCGAAGCAGATAAAATTCCGCGCCACCTCTTCCTCAGCGGAATGTGCCATCAGAGAATAAGTACCCGGGATATCCACCATCACATAGCTGTGATCCCGCGTGGAGCAATAGCCCTGCGCATTGGTGACGGTCTTTCCCGGCCAGTTTCCGGTATGCTGATTCATTCCTGTCAGATTATTGAACACCGTGCTCTTGCCGACATTGGGATTTCCTGCGATGGCGATCACCAGATCGTCCGGCGACTGCTTTTTAATTTCAAGCCCCGAATCCACCGCCCGGATCCCAACAGAATGATTGGTCAGCCCCATAACATTTCCTCCGTATTTTATGAATATATTAGAATATCACCGCAGTCCTCCGAGCG
This sequence comes from Clostridiales bacterium, assembly GCA_003343605.1. Classification (GTDB taxonomy): domain Bacteria; phylum Bacillota; class Clostridia; order Oscillospirales; family QAKW01; genus QAKW01. The sequence goes on along the minus strand of QAKW01000049.1, from coordinate 11,602 downwards.
GATGGCGATCACCGCGCCCCGGATCAAAAAAGCGGAAGGATCGCCTGCCGGGCTGCGCCCCAGGCATTCTACTTCGGTATCTTCTATCAGCCCGATATCCAAAAGCCTCCTGCGGATGCTGTTATCGGAAAGCAGCGCCTTTACCCTGGCCCGCTGCCCGGGTTTTATATCCCTTAAACATTGAGATTGATTCATATATATAACCGCCTTCTGTTTGTGTTAGGTTAGGGAAACTTTTTTTCCTCATGCCAGTATAGTAAGCTTACACTGCGTTGGTTCCAAATTTATAAAGTCAGGAGAAAACATTATGAAGGACGACCTGAACGGATTCTACACCATGAAAGGGTATCAGCTCAACGAAACCGGAACGCTGACCGCCTCGATGGAAGATTATCTGGAGATGATCTGCCGCCTGGCGCAGAAAAGCGGCGTTGTGCGGATCAACGAGCTGGCCGCAGAGCTGCATGTTAAGCCCTCTTCGGCCTCTAAAATGGTTTATCATCTCCGGGAAGCCGGCTTTCTCGATTTTCAGAAATACGGCTATATAGTGCCCACCGGGCTTGGCAAACAAACCGGAGATTATCTGCTCTATCGCCATGAAGTATTGCATCGCTTTCTCTGCCTGCTGAATCATTCGGAAAACGAACTGGAGCAGGTGGAAAAAATCGAACATTTCCTCAATAAAAACACCATCGATCATCTGGCGGAGCTCACCCGCAAGATACTCTCTTTTAATTAATCAAAATCCATATGGCTAATTTGAATAAAAGTATTTACTTTTCTGTATTTAAGTGATATAATTTTAATATAAAATTATTATGAAAGGAGAAATTATTAAATTTAGTATTTCAAGGTTGTTTTGAATGTTTTTTATTTTAAAAAAGGAGAAGTATGATGAAAATATTTAAAAAAAGTATTGAATCTATTGCAATTCTGCTATCATTGCTGATTACTTTCACTTTTACAACTTATGCCTCTCCACAGTTTAATACGGTCTCGTCCTCAGAAGCAGTAAATCTTGCTCTTTTTTACTTTTGTTCAAGATCTCTTGATAAAGAAATTGTTAGTTTTGATAAATATGTTGTTACCCCTCTCTATGATAACAAAGGAAATATTACTTATTATTGTGTTGATTTCTTTGAAAATGATGGTGGTTGCGGATACGTAGTTGTAGGAGGTAATTTAACTTACATTCAATGTCCTGAATTTTCATTAGAAGGAACATCTTTATATTACAAAAATCAAGTTAATGGCAGCCAAAATATTTATTTTAGCCCCTTTGAAACCTACAAAACAGACGGCAAAGCTTATTATAATCAAGCCGGGAAGGAATTAAGCAATAAACAGGTCGCTGGTACTATCTTCAAAGGTGATAGGAATAAAAATAAAGAATTGCTGCTAAGTTCTCAGTCAACTATTTATCCGGAAGACAATCCTGACCACTTCTCAACAGATCCAGCTGTTTATTTAGAAAATATTGGATTTACTGGCGTATTTTGTTCAACCTACGGAACATTGGAAAGTAGTATGACTAATTCTAAAAACAATATGTATACCTCTCTTCCCAGAACACTAACCGATGGATCGACATTGTATAACCCAAATCATTGTGTTATTACCGCTATTGCAAATATATTTCTGTATTGGCGATCTGTTTGTTGCCCTAGTTATCCTTCAAATTATGATCAGATGTTTACATCCATTTGTAATACTGCCTGTAACCTCAAAAACACAGATGGAACATCTTACTTTAGCAAAACGGGCTCCAAGAATTTCTTTGGAAGTACTGCTAATACAATGTTATCAGCAAACTCAACTTATAATTATTCAGGCAGAACTTTTTATTCAGATTGGGCTTCATGGAATTTTTTAACTACGTATATTAATAATAACTGGCCAATATTATTGGGATTTGAAAGTGCGCCCAGCAATTTTGATTATGCCTATCACGCCACGGTGGCATTTGGGTATACTGTAATGAATGGTTGGCGAAACGGTGACTTCTATTCTTATTATTTCGTGAAATTATATGATGGCTGGGCTTCAAGTAATGGAGCACAATATATCTGCTGGGATATGTTAAATACCCTAGATGTTTCAACCTATATGGTAGCATTTTGCCCTTATCAAGCTTAAGAGAGGTAACGGAAATGAAAAAAACAATTGCCGCACTGCTGCTACTCAGTGTTTTAGCAGGTCTTTGCTGCTGCAAAAAGCTCGATGAGAAAAAGGTTCCGGCGCTCTCAGCCGCAGGCACGCCGGCCGGGTTGGTCAACAGTCTTTCCACGCCCTCCGCCGAAGCACCTCTTCACGGCAGAAATATTTATGGTAAAATGGTTCTCTATCAGGAAACCGTTTATTATGATTACGCGCCCGCAACCAGTGAAAATCTTGATAATACCGAAATTCACGCGGTAGCGCTGGGGCAGGGCGAAGCGCCGGTCTGCATTCTGCAAGATGCGCGTATCGATAGCCTGACCGGCTCCCTTCTGATTGCTTACCGGTATAAAGAAGGCCGCTATTACGGCCTGAATCTCGAAAAAGGCGAAGCCTGGATTCCCTTCCCGCAGCTTTCCGGCTCGAATTGCTATTTCGACCGCGTTTTAGCCGATGGCCAGGTACTTCTGTTTGGCGCCGATGAGGGGGAGCAGAGGGAAACTTATGTCGATATAGTTGATCTGAATACTCTTGCCGTCACCCGCAGGCAGGCCCCGCTCATTACCTCCGCCTGCTTCAGCGGTGATACCCTTTATTATTTCCGGCAGGGGAACGGCGCTGAAAATTCGGTTTTATGCCGAGCGGATCTTGCCGGAAAGAAAGAAGAAATCCTATATCAGACCGAAGATTTGAATCCAAAACTCTTTGCCGCCGGGGACCGGCTATTCTGGTACTCGGAGGGCGGCAGCCCCTGGATTTATCATTTGGGAAGCAAAACCGCGTCTTGCTTAGCGGATATTAAAATACGCGGTGCCGCGCAGGTTTTTGGAAATACTGCCAGTGGAACCTATCAAAAAGGCACAGCGCTTTGGCTCTGGCAATACGACCTTGCTTCAGGAAAAATCTTAAGGGATGAGCCCTGGGGCAGCAGCGAAACAGAATACAGCGTTCCTTACTTTTGGGAAAAGGGATTGGCTTTTGTAGCCGGTAACACGCTGCACGTCATCGGGGACGGAGTGGAAAAAAATATCGATCTTTCGGTGCTTGCTGAAAACGGCGCCAGTCAGAGCGTTGTTACCATCCAGGTTTGCGAAGCGGGCGCGGCTGTTTATTTGATGAACAGCGTATTTACCGTCTTCTGGAAATCGGGCGAAGCTGTGTACGCCTGGTATTGATCCCTCATAATAGAAAGAGCGCCCCCCGCCGGTTTTTAACCGGCGGGGGCGCTTTCTGCATTGTTAATCAGGGATTGTGCCGCCTGCAGACAGAGGACCGGTTCCGGTACCCCTGTTCAGTCGATGCCGTCTGTTTTATAGATAAAGGTCACCTGGCCATCCATCTCATCGCTGATGCCGCTGAACGAACGGTAACGGCGGGAGACCTCCGAGGTGGCACGGATGCGGGAAAGCAGACTGTTCAGATCCCCGTTGACGGCATCGGCCAGCTTGGAGACCCCCTGCTTTTTAAATGCCTGCAGGCCGTCTGAAAGCTGCATCGCGCCGTCTTTCAGCTGCGATACGCCCTCAACCAGCGTTCCGCTGCCCTCCTGCAGCGCACCAATGCCGCTGTAAAGTTCCTGTGCACCCTGCTGCACCGCTGCCGCGCCGCTTTGCAGCGCGCCGGCCCCCTGCCGCAGTTCTTCTGCACCGCTGCCTGCTTCCGCTACGCCGGCGGTGTAGCGGAGCAGCCCCTGATAAAACGTATTATAGCCATCAAGCTGTTCCTTCAGCCGGGCAATGCTCGAGGCCCCTGCCCGGGCGCTTTCAACCGCGGCCTGGATCTGGCTTTGGATTTCATCGGATTTCATCTTCTCATCGATCAGCGCCTGAATCTGTTCATCGGTTTTCTGCGCCACTGCCGCCTGCATTTCCTCAGAGGCGATCTGCTGCTCCACTATCGCGTTGATCTGCGCCCGCTGTTCCGGTGAAAGCGCTTCCAGCTGATCCGGGGTTACGGGCGGATTCAGTTTTGCCAGAACACTTTCCAGAATGCTCTGGCGCACGGCTGCCTCCACCTGGCTGCGGATCAGCGCCTCCTGTGCCCTGACCGCTTCTTCTACCTTGCTGTGCGCGGTATGATACGCCATATTATATACCGTTTGCTCATCCATCTGCGCCAGAATGCTGTTTAATACTGCCGCATAGTTTTCGGCCGTTAATTTTTCAACCTGCAGCCCTGCCGCCGCCAGCTGTGTATCGGCGGTTGAAAGCAGCGATTCAAAAATCTGCCGGGCGCCTCCGCAAAGCGTCTCGTTTTTGGCGCTGAGCGTATCCAGCCCCGCGCAAAGCGCCGCGGCGCCCTCCTGCAGCTGCAGCGCGCCCAGGCTGAGCTTTCCGGAACCGTCGTTCAGCGCACTGGCACCCGCGGCCAGCCGATCGATTCCGCTGATCAGAGCGCCGGATTGCTCCAGCAGCGCGGCAAGCCCGTTATATAATGCGGAAGAGCCGTCGATCAGCTGATCCACCGCGGCCGTCAGGCTGCCTACTGAAGAAGTGAGCCCGTCAAAGCTGTCGATTCCGTCTACTGAAATCTCGTTGAAAATTTCATTGGTTGCAATGGTTACGGTCGTGGCGAGCGAAAAATTCGTTGCGTCGGCCGAGATTTCCACATAATCCGGAATTTCCAGCGTTTCGGCATCAAGCTTCAGATCCGCCGCAAGGCCCGGAAGCGCAAATCCGGCTATGATGGTGCGGTCTCCATCATTGATCAGCTTCCCGTTTGAAACCTGAATATTGCGGAATTGTTCATGATCCAAAATCAAACCGGTCAGCATCAGAAAAGGCACGTAAATCTGCTCCTGCCGCCCGTCGATGTCTACCCATTCATACTGTGTGTTGGTATAGTCGAACCGAATGGTGACCCGGCCGCTTTTGCCGGCCAGTTCCTCTGCCGAAACCGGCTCTCCATCGAGCCGGTAGCGAACGCTCAGATTCACCGGCAATTCCTGATCGATGGTGCCCTGATAATATAGATCGTTCCCGGCGGCATCCCAGATTTTGAGATTTTCACCGTTGATGGTATAGCTTTCGTCTCCTTTGAGATTTTCTATATTTTCAAGTGCCGTTTGATCCTGCAGCTGCGCGCTGCCGGTAACATTTTTAATCCAGTTGCTCACAATAATTTTTCTGGCGCTTCCGTTGACGTCTGCCAGAACATAGACCATTTCATCTTTTTCATTGCGCGTATCGCCGGCGCGCTCTTCCTGCCGGGCCGGTTCCGTTTCCGCCGGCGCACCGGCCGCGTAGCTCAAAACACCGACATCGCTGAAAATCAGCGCGCAGCTTAACAATACGGATAAAACCCGGATCCATTTATTTTCTAATTTTCTCATGTTGATGCCCCCGTTTTCGTTAGAATCTTTTTATTCCTGAAGCCCATGCTGGTGGCGCCGATCACCCGGTCGAGCAGCATAAACGCCGCGGGTAGGATAAAGATCACGCACAGCATGCTGACAATCGCACCGCGTGCCATCAGCATGCACATCGAGCTGATAATATCGATATCAGAATATAAAGCCACCCCGAATGTTGCGGCGAAAAGCCCCATTGCACTTACGATAATCGATGGAATAGAGGCGGAAAGGGCCGTTTGTACGGCAGCCCGTTTCTCCCTGCCGGCGCTGCGTTCGGCTTTATAGCGCGTTGTCATTAAAATCGCGTAATCGACCGTGGCGCCCAGCTGAATGGTGCTGATGCAGATTGGCGCGATAAACGGCAGCGACTGCCCGAAATAATGCGGAAGGCCCAGATTAATAAAGATTGCCAGCTCGATGATCATCACCAGGATTACCGGCAGTGAAATGCTTTTTTCCACCGCCATAATAATCAGAAAAATAGCGACGATGGAAATCGCGTTCACCACCTTGAAATCCGTATCGGTCGTTTCAATCATATCCTTCATGCAGGGCGCTTCACCGATCAGCATGCCGCTCGGATCATAGCGTTTGAGAATGCCGCCCAGCGTGTCGACCTGCCGGTTCACCTCATCGCTGGCCACGCGGTATTGCGAATTGATCAGCAGCAGCTCCCAGCGGTCGCTTTCCAGAATACCGTGCACAGATTCAGGCAGAATCTCCTCCGGAACACGGGATCCCAAAACGGATTCCAGCCCCAGCACATAGCGCACGCCCTCCACCTGCTCCATTTCCCGGATCATGGATTTAACATTTTTCTGAGAGAGCCCGGCGTCTACCAGGATCATATGGGTCGAGGCTATATCAAATTCTTCGCTGAGCTTGGAATTGGCGATTACATAGTCCATATCCTGCGGCAGGCACGCGCCCATATCATAGTAAACCTCGCTGTTGGTTTTCTGATAGCCGTAAAAAGAAGGAACCAGTAAAACCGCGAAAACCACCAGAAAAACCGGAAATATCTTCGTAATTCCCCGGGCTAGGCCGTCCATTTTGGGCAGCAGCGGGCGGTGCTTTGTTTTTTGCAGCGGCTTATCCAGCAAAAGAATCAGTGCAGGCAGAATCGTAACACAGCCGATCACACCCAATAAAACGCCTTTCGCCATCACAATGCCGAGATCCCGCCCAAGCGTAAAGCTCATAAAGCACAGCGCAATAAAGCCGGCGATGGTCGTAATCGAGCTGCCAACAACCGAAGCCAGCGTTTCCCGGATTGCCTCCGCCATTGCCCCGCGCGGGTCGGGGATCTTTTCGCGCTGCGCATTATAGCTGTGCCAGAGGAAAATGGAGTAATCCATTGTAACCGCCAGCTGCAATACAGCCGAAAGCGCTTTTGTAATATAGGATATTTCGCCAAGAAAATAATTTGAGCCCAGATTGATCACAATGGCAATCCCGATGCTGGCAAGAAAAACAAAGGGAATCAGCCAGCTATCCATAAACAGCATCATGGCGGCGGTTGCCAGCGCAACCGCAATTGCAACGTATACCGGCTCCTCTTTTTCACATAAATCCTTCAGATCGGTCACCAACGCCGACATTCCGGAAACAAAGCACTGCGCCCCGGCGGTTTTGCGAATCGCACGGATCGCATCCATGGTATCATCGGAAGAAGTGGAGGTATCAAAGAAGATTGCCATCATGGTGGCGTTTTCTGAATTAAACTCCTGATAAAGACGCTCCGGCAGCATTTCCATCGGTATGGAAATATCCGCAATGCTGCTGTACCAGAGTACGGTTTCCACATGATCGATTTTTTCTATTTTTTCTTTCAGCGCGGCAACGTCTTTTTCCGGCATATCTTCAATCACCACGAAAGAAAACGCACCTTTGCCGAAATCATCCATCAGCGCATTCTGGCCAACAACCGTATCCATCTCCTCCGGGAGATAATTCAGCATATCGTAATTGATTCGGGTATAAACCATGCCGAAAACAGAGGGAATCAATAATACGGCCGCCGTAATCAGAATCACGATCCGGTATTTCACAACCGCCTTCCCGATCTTCATGGCTGCTCCTCCTTCCACTGCGCTTCCAGGGTATCTGGATATTGATTTTTAATGATTTTCACCGTACACAGCATCACACAAAAATTCAGTATTCCCTCAGCCAGCAGCGAAATGCCGAGCATGATCATCAGCAGATCGGCCGTTCCGAAGGGATCGATTATCAATAAAATACCGAATGACACTGCAATTACGGCAAGCGCGATAATCAGCCACCATTTCCGAATGCCGAACTTTCTGGCGTCCAGCGCGATCTGGATTTTAAATAATCCGTCGGAGAGCACCAGAATGCCCATCACCAGATTGATGAAGGAAATCATCCGGGCGGGCCGCAGGATCATAATCAGCCCAACCGCCGCGCTCAGAAGCCCGAAGGCGAGATCGAACTGAAAGGCAAGGCGAAAGAGATCTTTTGAAAAATAACCCAGCAGTTTGAAAACGCCATAGCCGATCAGCAGTGCGCCGATCAGCCGGCACAGCAGAGTTGCAGACAGGCCCGGATCCACGATCAGGATCACGCCAAGTGCGCAAAGCGTAAGCGAGATCAGCATATAGCCGGTCTTTGCGGCAAGGATTGGCTTTGTGGGATGCATAGCAAACACTTCCTTTCCTGCCTATTTTATTTCCATTTCAGTAAAATGAAAATAGACAGGAGTCTCCTCCTGTCGCATTTTCAGGCACCGGCGCCCGATTAACCAAAAATCAGTCATCCAGACTGATTTGTCTATTTATAACGTTTCGTTCTCCGCCTTACCGGCACTTTTGTTAAAGGCCTGAGAGATGGATCCGTCAAAAAGCGCGCAGAGCCTGCTGACCTGGCTGCGGATATCATAGCGCAGCCCATCCGCCATCCAGTTCAGAATATACCCCGTCAACAGGCATTTAAAATACTGGATAATCAGCTTGCGGTCCTCCTCTTGGATGGGAATATTTCCGGCCGCCGTATCGATAAACCGCGTAACCGCATAGGTGCATACTCGATCAAGATAATGCTCGAAATGCGCCCGGTTTACGGAAGAATAGATATGGAGCACCGCCCTTTTATTCTTCAGCGTAAAATCGATTGCCAGGCCAAGACACTCCTCCAGCGAAGAAATTGCACCCGCCTTTTGGATCAGCTGATCTGCATCCTCTTTTAAAATGGTTTCCACCAGCGTTGGCAGATCGGCAAAATGATAATAAAAGGAGTTGCGGTTGATGCCGCAGCGTTCCACAATATCCTTCACTGTAATCTGATTCATTGGGCGTTCATTCAAAAGCTTTAAAAACGCTTCGATGATCGCCTGTTTTGTAAATGAAGGCAAGCAATTGCACCCCCTTTCGTTTGCCGATATGTCTGTTTCACCGGCCCTCTAAGAGAGCACGGCGCAAAATCAAAAATTTTATAGCTTCATTATATCATTTTTTTAAAAAAATAAAAGCCTTTCTTTTGCCGCAACGGAAAAGAAAGGCCTGTTCAAAATCAGAAAATCCTGTTATAATGATGCTATCACTGTATAAAGGGGCGTGGGATAAAATGAACCCGATCTATGAAAAAATCTATGCCGTTGTGCGCCGGATTCCCGCCGGCCGGTTCAGCACCTACGGCAGAATCGCCTGCCTCGCCGGCAATCCGCGCTGGTCCCGGCTGGTTGGCGCGGCGATGCGCGCCTGTAAAGATCAGAGCCTCCCCTGCCACCGGGTGCTCTATCAGGATGGAACCCCCTCCCCCGCCTGGCTGGAAGGGGAGGTCAACCTTCAGCGGCTCTTTCTGGAAAAGGAAGGCGTTGCTTTCACCGCAGAAGGCAAGGCTGATCCCGCTTTCTTATGGCCTCAGTAAAAAATCCAGCCGTTCTGCTGTTGTGCGGTAATCCTCTATGGGGATAAACGGAAAATCAGAGCGGTAAACCGGCTCGTCGTTTCCGCCGGGGCCCCAGTCATCGCCCACAAAAAGGATCTCCGCGTGGCGGCAGCCCCGCGCATCCGCATAGGCGGCCAGCGCCTGATATTTATTATAGGGCCTCGGGACCAGATCAAAAGAGGAAGAGCCGCCGATAAATACCTGATAATCATCAAACGCTTCACAGACCGCACGGTATACCGCGCGCCGCTTTTCACGGCTCGGATCATACCGCAGCTTTTCCTCCAGCGGCGCCGCTGTTCCCAGAATCGGAAACGTCAGGCAGCCGGAAGGATGAAATTCCAAACTGTCGCCCCAATATTCTGCCCAGCCGAATTTCTGCCGCAGCTGACGCGCGGTTTCCAGCACCGCGGTACGGTCGCAGGGCACGCGCTCATCCCGCAGGATGGTCAGCCCGGCGGCCTCTTCCCATTTTCCAAACTGCATGCCATAATTCCCGATGATATCCAGCGGATACCGGCCCAGCTGATTAAAAATCCGCAATACATCCCCGGAGCCGGCCATCAGCAGCGTATAATGGGCGGAAAGCCGGTCGAGCAAAAGCCGGCCTTCCGCGGAAAGCGGAGATTTATGCTGCGTCAGCGTACCATCGAGATCAAAAGCAATTACCTGATAGGGTTGCATCTGTAATTCCTCCTATTGACAATGTTCTTTTTTTCATTTATCATAGCAGCATGATCGTTTACGATCAATATCTGGCGTTTAAATCGATTAACAATCATTTTCGATCACGGAGGGCTATTGATGTTTCAGGAAGAACGCAAAGAAAATATCCTGCGGATTCTGCAGGAAAGAGAATATGCCAGCGTGCGGCTGCTGGGCAGCCTTTTATATGCCAGCCTGCCTACCATCCGCCGCGATCTTACCGCGCTGGAGGCGGAAGGGTTGATCCGGCGCAGCCACGGCGGGGCGATCCTGGTGCAGGATGAAATCCGCAGGCCGCTCGCTTTCCGGGCCGGAACCATGCTTTCCGAAAAAAAGCGGATCGCGCAGGCGGCCGCCGCGCTGATTCCCGCGGATTCTGTAATTTTTCTCGATGCTTCCACCACCGCCGCCTGTATGATTGATTACCTGCCGAAAAAAGACATCACCGTGATCACCAACAGTTTAACCGCATTAAATCTGCTGGAAAAGCACAAAATCCGGGCCAAATGTACCGGCGGAGATCTGCTGCACGCTTCCAGAGTCTTCAGCGGCCGGATGGCGGAGCATTTTATAGAGACCTTTCATACCGATTACTGCTTTTTTTCCACCTCCTCTCTCAATGCAGCCGGGCAGATCACCGATTATTCCGAGCCGGAGACCTATCTGCGGCAGGCGATGCTGCGGTGCAGCAAAACAGCCGTATATCTTTTTGATCAAACAAAATTTGGTAAAACTGCCACCTGCCATGTGGCAAATCTGGCACAGATTGCCGTTGCCGTTTCCGATCTAAACCCGCCGCCGGCGCTCCGCACGGCCTGCCGGTGGATACAGGCATAAAAAGCACCATCCTTTGGATGGTGCTTTTTTTGCTAACTGAACCGCCGGTTATTCCTGCCGGTTCAGCAAAAAGGTTTCCAGATTGATCCTGTGCTGATATTTGATGGAAGCCTTCTTATCCTTTTGCAGCACAACACGGTTTAAGTCAATGCCGTTGATGGATGCAATTGCAACAATATAGTGGAGCATATCCGCCAATTCCGTGCCAAGCTCCCCCTGGAGATCACTTCCGTCAGAGGCTTTACGCCCTGCCCGCTTGTTCAGAACCTCCGCCACCTCACCGATCTCTTCCACCAGTTTCATAAATAAGCTCTGTTCCGTTGCCCACCCGCCGTAGCGGTCGGATAAATATTCCTGCAGCGCTTCAAGGGTAATATTCATTTTTATTCTCCTTTATGGTAGGGATATGCCGTTCACTGCACGTGCTCTATGGCACACTTCGTTTGCAAAAGATAATAAACGAGATTTAAACCCGCAAAAATCGATAGCTGTCCGGAGCGCCTTTTTGCAGAAAAGGAGGAACGGCAGCGTGGTATAAAAAACCCCAGCCTTTGGCTGGGGTTTTTGAATGGAACACCGCCCATTCCGATGTGGCTCCCCCTGTTGGACTCGAACCAACGACCCTGCGGTTAACAGCCGCAT
>QAKW01000058.1 GCA_003343605.1 Clostridiales bacterium | reverse complement strand
GGTAAAGCCGATGGTCCCTTTGGCAATATTGGCAAAGTTGACGTCCGGCGCAAATTTTTTGCCGCGGGCATGCACTTTCAGAATCTCTTCTCTGCCCTTCTGATCCGGGCGGCCTACGAATACCTGCCGGTCAAACCGGCCGGGACGCAGCAGCGCCGGATCCAGAATATCCGCCCGGTTGGTGGCGGCGATTACGATGATGCCGGCGTTTGCGCCGAACCCATCCATCTCTACCAGCAGCTGATTCAAGGTCTGCTCCCGCTCATCATGCCCGCCGCCGAGGCCCGCGCCTCTGCGGCGACCAACGGCGTCGATTTCATCAATAAAGATAATGCAGGGATTATTCTTTTTGGCCTCTTCAAACAGGTCTCTTACGCGGGAAGCGCCAACCCCTACATAAAGCTCCACAAAATCAGAACCTGAAATGGAAAAGAACGGAACGCCCGCTTCACCGGCAACCGCTTTCGCCAGCAGCGTTTTACCGGTTCCCGGAGGGCCTACCAGCAAAACACCCTTTGGAATCCTGGCGCCCAGTTCCAGATATTTACGGGGCGATTTCAGGAAATCAACGATCTCCACCAGCTCTTCCTTTTCTTCATCCGCCCCTGCAACGTCCAGAAAGGTTTTATGTTCCTTCTGATCCGCGCCGGTCTTTACTCTGGCACGGGCGAAACCGGGAGCCTTGCCGCCGTTCATCTGCCGGTTGGTAATGATAAAAAATACAACTACCAGCCCGATCAGCAGGAAGGATGGCAGGAAGCTGACCCACCAGGGAAGCGTAAATCCTTCCGAAAAATTATAGGAAGTGATCACGCCGTTTTTCTGCTGTTCCAACACCATCGGCATGATATTTTCTTCAAACATGCCCAGGCTAAGCAGCTCATGCGTCACCTCGGTACCGTCTTTAAGCTTGCAGGTCACCTTAGACCCCACCAGCTCAAAGGAATCTACCTGCTCGTTGTTGAAATAGTTTACCATCTCACCATAGGAGATCTTTTTCACGGCCGGTGCCCGGTTCATCATGGAAAAGACGGCAAATACGATGGCAAACATCACAATGATATAGATGGCGCCGCGTACGCCCGATTTCTTATTCAAGTTCAAGTTATTGCTCACTCCTTCATGCTTCGGAATTTTATTTTAACACGCTGATTCAGCCGCCATAGACCTCTTCTTTTAAAACGCCGACATACGGAACATTCCGATAGCGCTCCGCATAATCCAGCCCATAGCCCACGATAAACGCGTCCGGAATTTCAAAGCCAATGTATTTTGCCTCCACTTCCACCTGCCGGCGCGACGGTTTGGAAAACAGCGTACAGATCTCAATAGAATTAGGATGGCGCTGCTGAAGCATTTTAATCATGTTATACAGGGTTATTCCGCTATCGAGAATATCTTCCACAATTAAAACGTCCAGCCCCTTTATATCGACATCCAGATCTTTTAAAATCTTTACGCTGCCTTTCGAAGCCGTGCCGGCGCCATAGCTGGAAACATTCATAAAATCGATCTGCAGCGGCAGATCCACAGCCCGCATCAGATCAGCCATCACCATGATGCTGCCTTTTAAAATGGATACCATCAGCAGCTTCTTCCCGGCATAATCCCGGGTGATGGCAGCGCCAAGCTCGGCGATTTTAGCCTTGAGCTGATCCTGCGAAAATAAAATTTCCTTCATATCCTGATCATGAATCATCGATTTTACAATTCCCCTTTATTGTTTCCTATTTTTACTTCATAAAACCGCTTTGTGGCGCCATCGCAGCCATACGCCTGATCTGCGCCGTAGCGTTCCACCCACAAAACATGGCCCTCTTCATCCGCCAGAATCCAGAGCGCATCGCGCTCCGAACGGGGAACACGGTCGTTTTTCAGCCTTTTTAAAAGCTGTGACGTGCCGCCCCTCCCCATCGGGCGAAACCGGTCGCCCGGCTTTTTATGGCGCATAACCAGATTGCCATTCATTTTATCACAGTCTAAAGAAAAATGTGTAAACGGATTGTTAATTTCTGGTTTCGTGATTTGAAACATCCAGGCGCCCAGGTATGCCGGCGTTTCCGGCCGGATCGGAACGCAGGCTTCCGGTACCGGCGTCACGAATACGGCTCTTCCGTATTCCAGGCGGAAACAGCGCTCTTCTGAAATCTGAATCTGGCCGGAAGGCGGGCCCTTTTGCAGCAGCGCCGCGATCTGCTCGAAATGAATCCGATCCAGCGCGCCGCCGTTCATACGGTTCAGCACCCGCTTGAGCACTGCCTCCGGCAGCGCGGCTAAAACTTCAGTGCGGTTTTCTGTGATGCTGTCGGCCCAGTGCGTGAGCGCCTCGTTTTCCGCCCGCAGGCAGGCCATCGCCGTTTGCAGGCCCTTTGAAAACTGCCCTTCCGGGCGGCTGTTCAGCAGGGGCAGCACCCGGTGCCGGATAAAATTGCGCAGATAAGCGGTATCGGCATTGGTCTCGTCTGTAACAAACGGCAGCCCTTCTTCCTTGGCAAAAGCGCTGATTTCCTCTTTTTCAAACTGCAGCAGCGGACGCAGATAGCCGCCTCTTCGCTTTTGAATGCCGGCAAGCCCGCCGCTGCCGCTGCCGCGATAAAGATTGATAAAAAACGTTTCCAGCTGGTCCCCCTGGTGATGTGCAGTGGCAACAAACCCGTTCCGGCCGTCGGCCAGGGGATCCAGAAACCGGTAACGCAAGGCGCGCGCGCCTTCTTCAAGGCTCATCCCGTGCCGGGCGGCAAAGGCGCGCGCGTCTCCCGAAAAAAGATGAATCGGAATCTCCCAATCCCGGCAAAGCCGCTGCGCGAACTGCTGATCCCGGAGTGCATACGCGCCTCTGATCCCGTGATTCACATGCGCCGCCTCCAGACGGAAAGAAGCACCCGCCAGCTCTTTGAATAAAAACAGCAGCACCACCGAATCCATCCCGCCGCTGAGCGCCACGGTAACCGTTGCGCCGGCCGGAATCTGAAATGATTCCAGCTCTTTTATAAAGCGCGCGCGGATCATACGGGCGGCGCCTCATCCGGCAGGGGAACCGCATCTTTTTTGGCTTTATAATTGCTGAACTTTGTAAGGGTATTATTCCACGCCAGATAAACGGTTTCGGTCGGCCCGTGCCGGTTCTTGGCGATAATCAGTTCCATTTTGTTGGGGTTGGCCGTCTCTTTATTATAAATAGCGTCGTTATATAAAAACATGATCGCATCGGCATCCTGTTCAATAGAGCCGGATTCTCTCAGGTCAGAAGGCAGCGGTCGTTTGTCCCCCTCTCTTTTTTCAGAGGCGCGGGATAGCTGAGAAAGGCATAAAACCGGCACGTTGAATTCTTTGGCCATCATCTTCATCGAGCGGGAAATTTCCGAAACTGCCTCCTGGCGGCTTGCGGTTCTGGTGCCGGAGCTCATTAGCTGCATATAGTCGACAATAATCAGATCCAGAGCCGGCAGCCGGCGCAGCTTCGCCTTCATCTGCGCAACCGTCATATCCGGCGTATCATCCAAATAGACATGGGTTCTGGCCAGCACCGAAGACGATTGCCCCAACCGCACCCATTCATTGGCGGTCAGCTCACCGGTTCGGAATTTTTTATTATCCACGCCGCTATGGCTGGAAAGCAGGCGGTTTGCCAGCTGCTCGTTGCTCATCTCCAGAGAAAAAATCGCTACGGTTTTCCCCTGCAGGCCAACATTCTGCGCAATATTCAGCGCCAGTGAGGTTTTTCCAAGCCCCGGGCGGGCGGCCAGCAGAATCAGATCGCTTTTTCCAAAGCCCGATAATACCCGGTCGAGATCCCGGAAGCTGGTTTGCAGGCCGGCATAGGTAGCGCGGTCCTGCGCGATCTTCGATACCCGGTCGAAGCTTTCCAGCAGCGCTGTTTTCAGCTCAACCATGGCTGTATTGCTCTGCTGATCGCGGATCTCAAATATTTTGGATTCCGCCATATCCAGAATGTTCTGCACCTCGTCGTTTTGGGCATAGCAGGCTTCTGTGATCTCATCACAGATCCCGATCAGCCGGCGCAGATTATATTTTTCAGCAACAATCCGCGCATAAGCCGCCGCGTTTTTGGTGCTGGGCACCGCCGAAGCCATATCATATAACAGCTGCTTCGCTTCGGTTTCTTCATAAATCCCCGCCGCAACAACCCGGTTGAGCACGGTAACAAAATCGATTTGGGCGCTGGTCATATACATTTCCAGAATCTCACTGTAGATCCGCCCATATTTTTCAACATAGAAGTGTTCCGGCCGTAAGATCGCCGCGAGATCCTCCATGCAGCGATAATCCACGATCAGCGAGCCCAAAATGCTCTGCTCGGCCTCCAGGCTATGCGGCGCCCGTTTTAAATCTTCAAATTCCACGGCGTCTTTCCTCCCTCGCCCAGGTTCAGTTCTCTTTTTCCACCGTCACATTGATTTTTGCAGAAATGCCCGTGTATAGCTTTACCACACAAGGATAGGTGCCGAATGTTTTGATCGTTTCGATGCTGAGCTTTTTCTTATCCACCTTCACGCCGCTTTCCTGCTCGATCAACGCTGCGATTTCTTTTCCGGTCACCGCGCCGAAAAGCTTTCCGCTCTCGCCGCCCTTGGCCTTCAGGCAAAATGTTTTTCCCTCGAGCTTCGCCCGGTTTTCCTGCGCCGCCGCAGTTTCCGTATCAATTTTATGCTGGGCAGCCGCCGCTTTGCCGGCAAAATCATTCTGCACCTGATTATTAACAGGCGATGCCAGCCCCCGGGCAATCAGAAAATTACGCCCGTATCCATCGGCAACCTGAATCGTATCGCCTTTTTTGCCCTGGCCCTTTACATCCGCCAGTAAAATCACCTTCATTTTTCTTCTCCTTCCTCTTCCCCTTTTCGAATAATATCGATCAGCTGTTTACGCACGTCTTCCAGCGGCACATCCCGGATCTGCGCGCCCGCTGATCCCCGGTGGCCGCCGCCGCCCATCTGCTCCAGGACGGTCTGCACATTATAATTTGCATCGCATCTGCCGGAGATATGAACCAGATCCCCCTCCTGATATAAAACAAACGCGCCTGTAATCTCCGCCACGTTGAGCAGTTCATCCGCCGCCTTTGCCGCAATCACCTTGATTCCATCAAACGGTTCACGATCCCAGCAGGCAACCGCAATATGATCGGTGACCATTTCGGCGGTGGTGATCACCTCCATCTGCTTGCGATAGGATTCCAGATCATTTTTAAAGAATCCCCGGATTTCCTGCGGATCGGCGCCCGCCTTGCGCAGTGTTGCCGCAGCCTCAAAGGTTCTGGCGCCGGTCCGTTCGGTAAAATTCTTGGTATCCAGAATGATTCCGGCCAGCAATACCCGCGCTTCAATTTTATTCAGGCGGCAGTTTTTAATGTTTTCACTCAGCTCTGTTACCATCTCACTGCAGGAGGAGGCGTTGGGCTCATGAAACGTCACCACCGTATCGGTAATGGTGCCCTCCACGGCCGGGCGGTGATGATCGATCACCACCACATCGCGGAACATATGCAGAACCCGCTCACTCTCAATATAGTCGAGATCATGGGTATCCACAACCACCAGAAGGGCGTTTTCCGCCATCTGGCGGGTCATATGCGAAAGCTCCAGCAAAACGTCGCGGTATTCCGTTTCCATCAGCATATCCAGCATATCCTGGCAGAGATTTTCCTGCAGGTTATAAAGAATATACGGCTTTTTCCCCAGGGAAGAAACGCATTTCGCCACGCCGACCGAAGCGCCGATACAATCCAGATCGGCAAATTTATGCCCCATAATATAAACCGCATCCGCCCGCTCAATCTGGGCGGTAAGCGCATCCGCCACCAGGCGGACCTTGACCCGCTTGCGGCGGTTGCTGTTTTCACTGTTGCCTCCGTAAAATTCAAACCGCTCTTTTTCCGTATTGGTGATCGCCGCCTGGTCGCCGCCTCTGGAAAGCGCCAAATCCAGGGCGCTGCGCGCGGCTTCATCGGTTTTCAAAATGTCTCCGTCTCCAATGCCAACGCCGATGGAAAGCGTGGCATGAAGAATGTTTTCGATGCGGATATCTTTTACTTCGCTTAAAATTTTAAATTTGCTTTCCTTGAGCGCTTCCAGATACCGGCGCTCAAAAATCAACATGTATTTATCCGTTTCCGGCTTCTGCACCAATCCGTTTACCATTTTGGCAAGCTGCCTTACGCGCACGTCTACCCGGGTCACAAAATTGGTTTTCTGCAGAGCGGTTACGTTTTCGGGAATTTCATCATAGGAATCCAGCAGAATATAAGCAACGCAGAGGGTATCGCCCCTGAGCTTGTTGATCTGCTCGTGAAGGGTATGATTATCCATCCAGTAAACCGCGTAAAAATGATCCTTGCCCTCTTCGCCCTGGCTCAGGATGTAAACGGTATATTTTTTATCGGCAAAGGTAATGTCATATTTCCCGCTCTGGTGCTTTTTTACATTCTCAAACGAAATATTTTTATTGATCGCATGAACCTTCTGCCCGAAAATCTCCTGGATATGCCCATCGTGCAGCACCTGATGAAACAGCTCGTTATACCAGATAATTTCCCCTTTATCGTTGAGCAGGGTAATCGGCATGGGGAAATTGGTCAGGTTTTCCCGCGTCGCCTCATCCAGATAAGAGGTAATGTTTTGCAGATAGGTATACAGATGACGGTTGCGTTTTTCCAGCGTAATCAGATTGAACGCAATATAAATGGCCGTGAAAACCAGCTCCGCAAGTCCCAGCCAGAGCTGTACCGCCATGGTGGCAAAGGAAAAAACCGCCAGAACGCAATATAGCGTTATTTCCAATCGCGTAACATTGATTTTGATCGATTTCAATGCGAAGAACGCCCCCTTCCCTATAAAAAAAGATTATGAACGAACCGGCGGGATTTTAACCGGCGTTGTGGCAATCCACCAGCCGGCAAAAAGCAGGATCGTGTAAACCGAAAGCAGCGTGCCGCCCGCGGTAAAATAAGATAAAACCGCCAGCAGACCGATCAGCAGCCCCCGGATAACCGGGGGAATGCCTTTTCTGCGCAAATACTGCAGCAGCCGGTAAAGCGCTGTAAAAACATAAAAAAAGCCGAAAAGGCCGAATACGCCCGAAAGCACCTGATAATAGGGATCGGCTGCCATCATCGCCAAAAGGTAACCGCCCATATAGGCCCAGCTGATTCCGCGCCCCGGAATCAGGCCCGCCCAATCGCCGCTCCAGCGGCCCAGGCCGTCTTTGGCAGCGCGCCGGTCTGCATAGTAAAGGCTGATAAAAAATAGGGCAAACAGCGCGTAAACCACCATCATGGCCACCGAAAAGCTCAGGGCAGAGGCCTGCTCCCGGAAAACCGCCATATATTTTTGCATCTGCTTTAATAGCTCGCCGCTGTAAAGCTGCGTATAAAGCGCTTCCATCTGATCAAACAAATGAAGGATTTTCATGGTAATCCGCGCGATCATCGCATCAAAGCCCCATTGCCCAAAGTGCAGCCTGCAATAAACAAGCGTTCCCAGAAAATCAATGGCGCCCGCCGCCGGCAGTGCCAGCATTACCAGCGTTTTGGTCTCTTTAAAGCGGGGCCAGAAAAACGAAATGGCTACCGGCGCTCCGAAACAGAAAGCGCAGATCAATACCGCCGTTGCCGCATCTCCTGCCGCAAAGCCAAGCAGCAGCCCGAAAACCGCCGTCACCGCCCAGCAGGCAAACGCACCCATCCGCCTGAAAAAGGCGAGCATCAAGGGCGCGCACACCAGGGCACTGAGGCCAAAGGAAAAGCCGAATAACGAGCTGAAGCCGCCCGCCCTATAAACCGAAGCCGTATAGCTGAGCAGCAGGGCCATAAGCCCCAGGCTGATCAGCGCTTTTAACTGCTCTTTTTTCATTTGAGCTGCCCGTTTTCCTTGGCACGGATCGCGTTTACCCGCCGCTCGTGCCGGCCGCCCGCCTCAAAGGCGGCGGAAAAATAGGTTTCCACAATCTGCAGCGCCAGCTCCAGCCCCAAAACGCGGGCGCCGAGGCAGAGGATATTGCTGTTGTTGTGCACCACTGTCATTTTTGCAGAATAGCAGTCGCTGCAGACAGAAGCCAGAATCCCGCGCACTTTATTGGCCGCAATGCTCATGCCGATTCCCGTGCCGCAGACCAGCACGCCTTTTTCAGCCGCACCGGAGGCAACCATTTCGGCAACGCAGAAAGCGGCGTCGGTATAGTCGCAGCCGCTGGCGGCGCCGTCATAAACAATCCTGTTTTCAATTCCCATCTGATTCAGCTTTTCGGAAATGGCTGGGAGCCACTCGGTTCCTGCCTTATCACAGCCCAATACTACCATTTGGTCCTCCTTTTTGATGTTTCAGCTGATATTCGCGTTCCGCCTGAGAAAGCCGGTAATAAGCCGGTGCGAGCGCCTCCGGCGGAGCCGGTTCCAGAAACGCGGCCGCCCGCGCAACGCCCAAGCCCCGGATATGCATTTTTTCTCCCATCACGATCTGCGCGCCATCTGCAAGATGCGCCAGAAGAGACGCGCCGTCTCCCAGCAATACCAGCGGATCCCGGAGTTTCAGAAGGCGTTCCTGCGCATCGTCAACGGAACAGGCACAGGGCGCGATGACCTCCCGCGGGCCGCCGTTCTCAAACGCATAGGCGCCCAGATAAACCTGGCTGCGGCGCGCATCGAGCAACGCCACTGCCGTGCGCCCGCTTTTTTCTTCATTAAAGGCCAGCGCCATCAGCGTTGGCACCGCGAAGCACGGCCTTCCCAGCGCCATGCCTTTCACTAGACTGCCGCCGATGCGCAGGCCCGTAAAGGATCCCGGACCGTTTGTAACCGCAAACGCATCGATTTCCGCAAGCGCGACCCCCGCTTTTTTTAAGGTTTCATCGATCAGCGGCAAAAGCATCTGGCTGTGCTTCAGCCCCTCATCCGCAAAGCCCTCTGCCAGAAGCGCCTCCCCTTCTGTAACCGCCGCAGCGGCGGTTTTCCCGGAACTATCGATACTCAGCAGCTTCATCCGTTCGCCCTTTCCAGTGTAATCTCACGCGTGTTTTCTTCCGGCCCGTAAGCCAGGTAAATCCGCCAGGCATCCGGCGGAAGTGCTTCCTCGATATGCTCGCTCCATTCAATCAACAGCAGGCCGCTGCCAAGATAGTCTTCATAGCCGGTGCTGAACAAAGCGTCCGGTCCGTCCACCCGGTACATATCGAAATGATAGACGGGAAACGGCCCGTTATATTCATGAACCATCGCAAAAGTCGGGCTGGTAACCTCATCCTCCACCCCCAGCGCCCGGCAGAGATACCGGATAAAGGTGGTTTTTCCAGCGCCCAGCGGCCCGAAGAACGCGATCACTTCCCGGCCCCGAATGAAAGCGGCGATCTCCTGCGCGGCACGTGCGGTTTCATCAGGACTGCGGCAAATAAAAGTCTTTTTCATGAAACGTAACCGATCTTCCTTTCCTGTGGGAATCTACCTAAGAGGTAATTATAACATAACGCCCCTTCATTTGCAAGTTATCCTCCCGAAAAATAACTTGAGATTTTCCCTCTGTTTTGGTATAATAATCGCAGGCGGTTATGATCGTTCATTCAAAGGATATTCGCCCCGCCGCCATCGGCGGCAACCGGCGTTATTCCCGATTAGACGTTAAAAAGAGGAGGTGACCGTGCACAATGGAGCAGTTCCGGCTGTTTATCCGGCATATGCTTAAGCGGATAGACTGGTTTTTAGCCGCGCTGGTCGTTTTATCCGCTTCCTTCGGGCTGATTCTGATCTCCTCGGCAACCGCCACCTTCGGCACCAAAAAGCTGCTGATTGTGCAGGCCGGGGGCATTTTGCTCGGGCTTCTGATGTGTCTGGTGCTGCTGACGCTGGAGCATGAAAATCTGGCCCGGTTCTCGGTTCCGATTTATATTCTCTGCGTGCTCCTTTTGATTTTTACGCTGATTTTCGGCAAAGAGGTCATGGGCAATAAAAACTGGATCGAACTGGGGCCGATCAATATCCAGCCCTCTGAATTTGTGAAAATCGGCTTCATCCTCACCTTTGCAAAGCATCTTTCAAAGGTAAGAACCTATATCAACCATCCGCAGGCGCTTTTGCCGCTGGCGGCGCATTTTCTGATTATCGCCGTTTTGGTTGCGCTGGAAGGCGATCTCGGCACTACGCTGGTTTTTGCGTTTATCTGCCTTGCCATGCTGATGGCCGCCGGCCTGCACTGGGGCTATTTCCTGGGCGGCGCGGTGGTGGTGGGCGGCGCCGCGCCCTTTATTTTCGAGCATCTCGATACCTACCAGCAGATGCGTATTCTGGCGGTTTACGATCCCTCCCTGGATCCGCTGGGATACGGCTACCATACCATCCAAAGCAAAATTGCGCTGGGCAGCGGCGGTCTTACGGGCGCCGGGCTTTATAACGGCATCCAAACGCAATACAGCATCCTGCCCGAAAAACAAACAGACTTTATTTTCTCCGTTTGCGGGGAAGAGCTTGGCTTTGCCGGCTGCCTGCTGGTGATTCTGCTGGAAACGGCGATCATTCTGCGCCTGGTTTATATCGCCAAAAACGCGCCGGATCATCTGGGAAGTTTTATCTGCATCGGGCTGGCCGCCATGCTGTTTTTTCAGGCGGCCGAAAACATCGGCATGTGCGTGGGGCTGCTGCCGGTGATCGGCATTACGCTGCCCTTTTTCAGCTATGGCGGATCCTCTGTGCTGGCGCTCTGCATGTCGATGGGGCTCGCCATGTCGGTCAACGCCAGCCGCCAGCGGTACCATTTTTTCAAAAAAGAAACGTAAACAGGGCCTCTTCAGAGGCCCTGTTTTAATTCCAGGAAGGTATAGGTGCGGTCCGTGGGAACAGCCACAAACCGGTTGATCGGCGTGCCGGCCGCGGAAAAGCGCGCTTCATATTCCGTCATGATATTGGGGGTATCTGTCGCATGAAGATCATAGGTCAGCTCCTGAAGGCAGAAGCCCATCTCCTGAAATTCAGCAACGGAAAAATCAAACAGCGGCCGGTTATCGGTTTTAAAACAGATCTTACCGCCCTTTTTCAGTAACGGCAGATAAGCCTTCACCATCCGGCGGTGGGTCAGCCGCCGTTTGGCATAGCGCGACTTCGGCCAGGGATCCGAAAAGTTCAGATAAATGGTATCGGCGCAGGCGGCCGGAAAATAATCGGTCAGCACGCCCGCGTCCAGGCAGAAAAAGCGCACGTTGGCAAGTTCTTTCGCCCGCGCTTTTTCCATCGCCATCACCAGGCAGTCGATCACCCGCTCCACCGCAATAAACTGCTTTTCAGGATGCTGCTCCGCAAGCGTAACGATAAAGCGGCCTTTGCCGGCGCCAATTTCAATCTCCAACGGCATATCCGCATCGAAATAGCGGTAAAACGCATCTTTGAGCCCATCGGTCGGAATGGTATAGGCGGCACACCGCTCAAAGCGTGCGGGCGCATTTTTCTTTTTTCTCAAGCGCATGAATGTTCCCCCGTCTGCTGGTATTTTTAATCATTTTAACCTGAGTTCGCTGATTTTGCAACATCTTTTAGAAAAGATCGTTTATATCGCGTTTCCTTTTTCGCCATACTATAGGCGAGGTGAAAACGAAATGAAGGTAAAAGATCTGATGAGCCGGCGGCTGTTTGCCCTGCCGGACAGCGCAACGGCCGAAGCGGCCGCCCGGCTGATGTCCAAAGAAAACATCGGCCTGCTGCCGGTGCTGTCTAAGGGCAGATTGGCCGGCGTGGTTACCGACCGCGATATTATGACACGCTGCGTTGCAGCGGCCCGCGCGCCCGGGGAAACGGCGCTTTGCGAAATCATGACCCGGAAGGTGGTTTATTCCCGGCCGGAGGAAACCGTGATGGAAGCTTCGCGCCAGATGGCGCGGCACCGCGTCCGCCGGCTTCCGGTCTGCCGGGGCGATACCGTGGTTGGGGTGCTCAGCCTCGGCGATCTCGCCCGCCGGGAAGATACCAGCTTTGAAGCGGCCATGGCAATCTGCGAAATTTCGCTGCCAAACGATGCATCCTCCGGTTGATACACTTCCCTAAAACACCAGGCGACCCCGCTTCTCAAAAAGCGGGGCCGCCTGATGCTAGATGCGATAACTACAGATCAGCGGGAAATGATCGGAAGGGTATCTTCCGTCCACCAGCGATTGATCCACGATATAATCAACCGCCGCCGCCTGATTTTCCTGATGAAAGATAAAATCGATAACGCCCTGGTCGTCTCCGTTGGATTGCGGTTGGATCTCCGGATAGCCAACCGCATACGTTCCCGTAAAAGGCTGCGAGGTTGCATTTGGAACAACGATTCTGGCCTCATCCATCGTGGAGATGAATAAATTATGGGCCTCGCTGCCAACATTCATATTGAAATCTCCCCCCACAAAACAGGGGTATTTGACGTTCTTTTTAACTTCCGTGTTGACCAGGCGGTAGCTGCCGGTATTGGTCTGCTCTGTGCCATCCAAATGGACGTTATAATAAACGATGGTTTTCCCGGTTGATTTCTGCTTTAGCTGCGCCCAGGTGCAAATACGCGGAATCGAGCCATCCCAGCCCACGCTTTCCTGGCCGGGTGTTTCCGAAAGCCAGAAAAAATCTTCCTTCACCAGCGTAAAGCGCTCTTTATTGTAAAGAATCGCGAGACCCTCGCGGTTTTCAGCGGTTCGGTAGTGCATGATGATGCCGAATTGCTCTCCATAATCCTGCTGCAGATGCTGCAGCCAGGCCGGCGTAACCTCCTGCATCCCCACAACATCGGGATTATGCTTTTCAATCATCGCTTTTACCCGCGGCGCACGTTCATCGATGCTGTGATTGTTTGGGTCGTCGGTATAGCGGATATTAAAGGTCATCAGTTTTAAGTTATAGCTTTTATCCGCCTGATTTTCCTCCTCCGGCGTATTCCCCGGCTGGTTCTGATTGGCATTTGAATCGCTCCCGTTTTCCGCATTGCCGGGCGTCTGCTCCGCCTGCCCATCGCCGGCCGGCGTTTGATTGCCGGAGGGTTGGCTGCTGCTGCCCGGCGTGCTGCCGCCGGAGGCGCCCTCCGAGGGCTTCACCTGCTGCGGCAGGTCTCCGTTTTCCGTATTCTGTTGTGTGCCCTCCACGATTTCAGCGGTAGAGGCGGATTCCTCCGGATTCTTTGCCTTGCAGCCGAAGCAGCCAAGCATCAATACCAGCGCCGTCATCACGAGAAGTATGCGTTTTTTCATCCTGCAATAACACCTCCACACATTATGCTGATTTGATTATATCAAACAGCGGCAAAAAATAATAGCCCTTATTGATTGCCAAAAAAGTGTGGTATTATTGACTTTTTTACCTGATTTTCACGTTTGTGCAAAATTGCGGTAATAGGCAAGCAGCAAATCGATCATTTCGCCGTAGCTTTTGATTCCGGATTCCTGGTTGTTTGATTGCAGGTAGGAATCGTAGATCTGATTTGAAGCGTTGCTCACCGGCGTATTGCGGAAGGCCTTCCAGTATTCGTTTTCAGCGGCAATATCCCGAAGCATGCCCTCGCCGCATTGCTGCGCAATTTTTTGTGCCAGCTCCAGATCCTCATCATATAACGCATCGAACGCATATTCAAAGGCCATCAGCGCGCCGCTGTATCGAAAATCGGCCCGGTCTGATTGCATGCAGGCCAGATAACTGATAAAATTGGCCTCATCTTCCCGCATGAAGCCGCGGAAATGCGTCAGTTCATGGCACATGGTCGCCGGCACGCTGTAGCAGGGCACATCAACATTGATTCCGGATTCAAACGGAATATAGATCCCGGTTGTCAGCACCATTGAAAAAAAACGCGATGTCAGCAGCGGCTTGTTGCGCACGTTCGCCGCCTTCAAAACCGGAATCTCCTCGCTGAGGCTGCGCATGGCGTCTTTGGCTAAATGCGCCGTATCGTAAAAACCGCTGTCGCTGAGCTTTGCCGTTCCATCCTCTTCTTCCGAGAGCCGGGCCCGGTAAAAATTACAGTCGTTCACCAGGATTTCACATAGGGAATAAAGCTCTTCCGTGCTGCTCTTCTGAATTGTGAGATCCAGGTATTCCGTAATGGAAGCCCGGTAGTAATTCAGCCCCATAAACAAAACAAAGCAAAAGTATCCGGTGCTCAGCGCACACAGGCAATTAAGCCCAAACCGGTACAACCGGTTTTTCCAGCGGGGGCGGTCTTTGATTAAATGCACCGCCGTCCATCCGATATAAAATAAAAAGGCGGCGCCCAGCAGAAGGATCAGGATTTCCAGAACCGAAAAAGGAACCGCCGATAAAAGAGTGCCCAGCGAATTGGCAAACAGTGGATAAATATGCCGCGCATAAACCTGCTCTACCCAGCCGCTGCTCCGTTTTGCAAACAGAATCAAAAGCAGCCCCAGCGGAAACAGAAGCAAAAGATAGATCCTTTTATATCTAAAAATCCGGTTGCGCATGATGTGAAATTCCTTTCCGTTTTTTATTATTATAATGCACACAGCAGAAAAAGTCAAAAACGGCGCCGGAAGAATATACTGAAATAACGGAGGTGATCACATGCAGTTCCAGCTGCAAACAACAGATGGTCCCCGCTCCTATCCGAATGATTTTCAGGAACGGTGGACGCTTCTCTTTTATTATTCCGGCGATTTTCTGCCGGTTACCGCAACCGAACTGATGGGCCTTTCCACGCTGCAGCACGATTTTTACAGCAATCACTGCGACATTCTGTGCATCAGCACGGATTCGATTCCTGTTCATCTTGCCTTTCTGGAAACGCTTTCGCATTACCGCATCGAAGAGCAGGAACCGGTTCCCATCGCCTTCCCGCTGGCTTCGGATGAAACCGGCGCGCTGCGGGATGCGCTTCAGCTGAGTTCAGATCAAAAATACATTTGGCTCCTGGCGCCCGGTGGCGCGCCCAAGGCGCATTTTTCCTATCTGCATCAAACCGGCGCCAATTTTACCGAAGTATTGCGCACCCTGCTTGCGCTCCAAACCGGAAAGCCAACGCCATACGGCTGGGTTCCGGGCGCGCATGCCCTACTTCCGCCGCCCGTTACCCGCGGAGAAAGCATCCATCATATGAATCATTCCGAAAAAGCCGGGCATTACTGCATCGACTGGTATCTTTGCTTCGATGCATCGGATGCCGAAGACTGAAAACGGCGCCGTTTCATACGGCGCCGTTTTGATTTCTTCCGCCCCTTTCTTGACAAGCGGATTTCATCCATGTTAAGATATTTTTATCAATTTCTGTAAAGGATACGGCATGGAACAGAAATATTGCATGAAAATATATGAGCCCTGGCGAAAAAAGGTGCTGGAAGACGGGATTGTGGTTATGACCTGCAGCCAGCCGGTGAATCTCCTGTACCGGCATCATTATTTCGAGCTTGGCTATATGGCAAAAGGAACAGCCCGCCATTATCTCAACGGCGATGAGACCGTGATGCATGAGGGCGATTATTTTATTATGGATCTCTCCGCCGCGCACGCTTATTTCGGCGACGATGCGTGCGAGATGGTCAATCTTCTGTTTTATCCCTGGATCATCGATCCCACCCTTTCGGGCTGCGAGCATCTCTCACAGCTGGTGAGCCATTTTCTGATCCAGTATCTGCCGAAAAATCTCAGCAGCTTCAGTGATCGGATTTTTCATGATACGCACTGCCGCATCCGGCAGCTGATCGAAGAAATCGCAAAAGAGCTCTATTTCAGGCAGCCCGGCTTCCAGGCGGTTGTAAGGGCGCAAATGATCCGCCTGATCGTTGAAATCATGCGCCGCATGGGGGAAAAGCAGCAGCGCAGCTATTCCAGGATCACGCAGGATGTAATCGCCGTAATCGAACGCCGGTATGCATCCGCGCTGACCCTCCGGGAGGTAGCCGCCAGGCTTGGCTATTCTCCGGCCTATCTCTCCCGCCGGTTTCACGCAGATGTTGGGCAGAGCTTTATCGATTATCTCCAGCGGTTCCGGCTGGAAATGGCCTGCCATCTGCTTACAACCGGGAAAAAAAGCGTTGCGGAAATCGCCGCGATGGTCGGCTATCAGGACGTTCGGTTTTTTTACCAGCTTTTTAAGCGGACTTACCAATGTACGCCCTCCATTTACCGCAGGAACAACAAAATCGATCAAAAACCGCAGGGCTGAGCCCTGCGGTTTTTTAAACGCTGTTTATTCAGAACGCAGCGCAATGACCGGATCCTTTTTCGCCGCCACGCCGGAGGGGATCAGCCCGGCAACAAATGTGAGCAGCATGCTGATCGCAACGAGAATCACCGCGCCCGCCCAGGGCAGCGCCGCATTGAGAGAGGCGATGCCGGTTACCGCATGGAGGATGATATTGATAATCACGTTAAAGGCCAGCGTAATCAGAATCCCGAACGCCCCGGCCGTGAATCCCACAATCAGCGTTTCCGCATTGAATACGCGGGAAATATCTCTTTTCGAAGCGCCGATCGAGCGCAGGATTCCGATTTCCTTGGTGCGCTCCAGCACGGAAATATAGGTGATGATCCCGATCATAATCGATGAAACGATCAGGGAAATCGCAACAAACGCAATTAAAACATAGGAGATGGCGTTGATCACCGTTGTAACCGAAGACATCAGCAGCGCCACATAATCGGTATACGTAATCTGCTGCTCCTGATCCCGCCCCTGATTATAAGCATCAATCGCATCTGCGATTTTATTTTTGTTTTCAAAGGTTGCCGCGTAAAGATTCACGGCGGAAGGGGTGTTCATATCCACAACGCCGAGTTTTTTCCAGTTTTCCTGCAAAGTTGCATCGGAGGTGGCTGGCGGCATATACTGGTCGTAAAATGCCGCCAGCTCTTCTTCGGTATATCCGGGAAGGGCCGCATCCAGCGCCGCCGCAAGCTGAGCCGCGGGCGCCGAAGCAAGCCGGGCGCCCGCCTCGGATGCATACTGCTCGCCAATCCGTTTTTCAAGCTCTTCCCGCACATAGCTAAAAAGCGTTTCATCGTCCATCGACGCAATATATTTCTCAATGGTGGCGCTGTCCATATTCGAAGAGGCAGCCGCCGCTTCTTTTACCTGCGCTTCAATCGCCGCCCGGTCCATGCCGGAAAGCATCTGCTCGATCGCCTGATCCAGATATTCCCGGCTGGGGGTAGACTGAATCGCCGTATAAAG
Organism: Clostridiales bacterium; assembly: GCA_003343605.1. Lineage (GTDB taxonomy): Bacteria > Bacillota > Clostridia > Oscillospirales > QAKW01 > QAKW01. The sequence continues at coordinate 24,467 of QAKW01000058.1, read as the reverse complement.
CGCCGCTTTGCCCGCTGTATCCAGGCCGCCGGTATACTCTTTGAACGCCAGCGCCTTTTCCGCACTGCCGGGTTCCTGCTCCTCACCGGTGGCAAAAGGCAGGCCGGTAAAGATATCCGTTGCCTGATCTGCCAGCTGCGCCTTTACGATCTCGCGGGTTTCCGCCTGCTCCGCCGCATACCGGGTCAGGGCGGCGGTATAGCCGATCGAACCGTTCATCATGGAGGTGGTGGCGTCTTCATTCGGCCGTAGGATGCCGGATATTTTAAGCTCGATTCCGTTATCGTATAAAAACCGCAGCCCGGTTTCACTTTCTGTAATATCCGCCACCGCGCCGGTCTGCGCGTCATACTGATAGTAATCCGAGGCAAGGATCAGCCGGAAGGTGCGGCTGCAGATCTCTTCATAATTCCAGCTGCGGGATTCCGTGTTGATCTCTTCGCCGTTCATATAGGCCTTCATCACAGCGTTCATCTCCTCTTCGGAGACCAGCCCCAGCGCGTAAAGACAAATATCGCTGACTTCATTGTTCTGATCCAGAATCAAAACAACCTGGTCATAAGAGGAAGGCCAGCTGCCGTAAACCAGATCATACTGATCCTTCAGCAGCGGATGCACCAGCTCCTCTTCTCCGGTCAGCATCTCTTCCCACACGTTAAACCCCTTCTGATAGCTTTCATACATACTGCCTGTGCCGCTTTCCGCCGAAGGGGAACCAAACATCTTTTCCATCAGCTCTAAGACATCGGATTTTACAATTGCACCCGCATCGTTTTTGGTATAGATATTAAAATCCAGATCATAGGAGTACTGCACCGCGCTCAGGTAGGGCGCCATTTCATCGGGCTGCGCATCCAGATACGCCTTAAACTGCTGCAGATCATTGGTTTGCGTATTCGCACTGGACATGGCGTTCATCATCTCATACATCGCCGAGCTGGAGTATACCTGATCTTTATCGTGGATCAGCTCCCCGGGCTTGGCGCCCATCACATTGGAGAGCACACTGGTGAGATCCACCGATTCCGCCTCTATGGTGATCGGGTAGGAGGAAAGGGTATCCTGCTGCACCGTATCGATATAGCCCTGTACCCCGTGGGAAACCGAAAGGATCAGCGCAATGCCGATGATCCCGATGGAACCGGCAAAGCTGGTCATAAAGGTTCTTCCCTTTTTGGTAAGCAGATTGTTAAAAGAAAGGGATAGCGCTGTTAAAAAATGCATCGAGGGTTTCTTTGTTTTCTTTTTTGCTGCATCCGGCCGCGCCTTCTCCTGCGGATCTGCCGGATTGGAATCGCTGATGACCTGCCCATCCAGCAGCCGGATGATCCGCGAGGAATACTGCGCGGCAAGCTCCGGATTATGGGTCACCATAATAATCAGTTTATCCTTTGAGATCTCTTTGAGGATCTCCATGATCTGAACGCTGGTCTCACTGTCCAGCGCGCCGGTGGGTTCATCCGCCAGAATAATATCCGGATTATTGACCAGCGCGCGGGCGATCGCAACCCGCTGCATCTGCCCGCCGCTCATCTGATTGGGCTTTTTATGAACCTGATCGCCAAGCCCTACCCGCTCCAGCGCCTCCAGCGCGCGCCGCCTGCGCTCCGCTTTGGATACGCCCGAGAGCGTCAGCGCCAGCTCAACATTGGATAATACCGTTTGATGCGGGATCAGGTTATAGCTCTGAAAAACAAACCCGATCGAATGATTGCGGTAGGTATCCCAATCAGCATCCCGAAATTCCCGGGTGGAGCGGCCATTGATTACCAAATCGCCTTCCGAATAGCTGTCCAGCCCGCCGATAATATTGAGCAGCGTTGTCTTCCCGCAGCCGGAAGGCCCCAAAACAGAAACAAACTCGCTCTCACGAAAATGCATGGTAACGCCGCGCAGCGCCTCTATGCTGCTGTCGCCGGCCCGATAGATCTTCACTATATTTTCAAGACTCAGCATCTGCGGTTCATTCTCTCCTTTTACATTTTATTTAGTGAATTATTATAAACCGTTTAGAGAGAAAGTGCAAGAATATGCGGGTGGATTTAAACGTTTGTTCATATTTCATTCCCCGGTATGCGCAAATAAACCGAAGGCGTAACCACCAGGTCAAGCGGCTGATCCTGCGGTGCGCGGGGCAGCGCCGAAACAAGCTGAAAATCATAGCCCGCGCCGCAGCAAAACGGCCGCTCATCCAGCGCGCAGAGGTAGCGGTCGTAATAGCCCTTTCCATACCCGAGGCGGTCGCCCTCCCTGGAAAAGGCCAGCCCCGGCAGCAGCATGAAATCCTGCTTTTCGGGCCATACCGTTTTTCCCGCCTGCGGTTCCGGAATGCCGCAGTAGCCCGGGCAGAGCGTTTTGGCAATCATAAAAATCATCGTTCCGTTTTCCAGAACCTTCGGATAAGCCACCTGCTTTCCGGTGCTTTGCGCCAGCGCCGCGAGGGCGGCGGTTGGCAGCTCATCGCCGGCGGCCGCATAGCAAAAGAATACCGGCGCACGCTGAAAGGTTCCGGTTTTTGCGATCATCCGAAGGCAGCATTCCGCAGCAGCGGCCCGTGCCGCGGGGGAAAGCTCCGCCCGCCGGCGCTTCATTTCCCGGCGGATTGTAGGTTTATCCATCAAAAGGCCTCCTTAAAGAAAAGACGCGGCGAATTCTCCGCCGCGCCGATTAAAATGTTTCCAGTGATTTTTGCAGAAAGCTTTTGGCTTTTTCGCTCTTGGGGCAGCCGAAGATCTCCTCCGGCGTGCCCTGCTCTTCAATCACCCCGTCGGCCATGAAAAGCACCTGATCCGCAACATTGCGGGCAAATTCCATTTCATGAGTCACAACGATCATGGTGCTGTCGGAGGATTTGAGCCCTCTGATCACTTTCAGCACTTCGCCGGTCAGCTCCGGATCCAGCGCCGAGGTCGGCTCGTCAAAGCAGAGAATATCCGGCTCCATCGCCAGCGCGCGGGCGATCGATACCCGCTGCTGCTGCCCGCCGGAAAGCTGATGCGGGTAGCTTTTCATCCGGTCTTCCAGCCCCATCTGAATCAGCAGCTCCCGCGCCTGTTTTTCAATCGCCTGATGAATGGCGCGGCGGTTTTCCCTGTAATCAGGCTGTTCCTTCGCCAGCAGCTCCCGCGCCAGCATCACATTCTGCAGTGCCGTATATTGCGGAAAAAGATGAAACGATTGAAAAACCAGCCCGAAATGCAGGCGCTTTCTGCGGATTTCCTTTTCTTTGTGAAAGCGGGCATCCGCGGCATCAAAAAGCGTCTCCCCGCCCACAAGGATTGCGCCGCGATCGGGCGTTTCCAAAAAATTCAGGCAGCGCAACAACGTTGTTTTTCCGCTGCCGGAGGATCCGATAATGGCCAGCACCTGCCCCTTTTCCAGTGAAAAGCTGATATCCTCCAGTACCCGGGTTGCGCCAAAGTGCTTTTCAATATGCCGCACATCTAAAAACGCCATCCTTTCGCGCCTCCCTTCATGCCTGAAAATAGTTCAGATTCTTTTCCAGCGCCCCCAAAAGCAGGGTCAGAAGTCCGCTGAACGCCAGATAATAAACGCCGGTGAAAAACAACGGCCAGATCTCGCCCGCGATTCCCTGCGAACCCTTTAAAAAGGCCGAGCCGGCCCAGATGATTTCCTGCAGGGCAATGATGCGGGAAAGAGAGGTATCCTTCACCAGGGTAATGATTTCATTCGACATCGGCGGCACGATCCGCTTGATCATCTGCAGCAGGGTAATCTTGAAGAAGATCTGGCTCCTGGTCATGCCAAGAACCTGCCCCGCCTCCTGCTGCCCTTTCGGCACACCCTGAATCCCGCTGCGGTAGATTTCTGAAAAATAGCATGCGTAATTAAAGATAAATGCAAGGGAGGCTGCCAAAAAGCGGCCGCTTTCCCCGCCGCCCCAGATCGGGTTGCCCAAAACCAGGCCGGGAAAATAATAGATGATCATCAGCTGCAGCATCAGCGGCGTGCCGCGCACCACCCAGATGATCAGGCGTGTAAGCGCCCGAACCGGCTTTGCCTGAGCAAGCCAGCGGAGAATTTTATATTTTGGCCATCGGTTTAAAAAGCGAAACGGCATCCATCGGTTCATCGAACCAAAAGAGATGAGCAGCCCGAGGGGGATTGCGCCGAGCAGCGTAACGGCAAACAGCTTGAGCGTTTGCAAAAAACCGATATTCAGGGCGTGAATCACGATACGAAACATGAGTAAACCTGCCTTAACCTTTTCATAAAATCCCAAACGGGTGAAAGGCAGAGGACATAAGCCCCCTGCCTTTTTCCTGCGCGCTTTTTACTGCGCCAGAATCGCATCCGTAATCTTATAGGTTTCCGCCAGTTTCATAATCGTGCCGTCATCATAGGCGGTTTTCAAAAACCGATTGAGCTCTTCGGCCAGATCAGAGCCCTTGCGGAAGCCAACGCCGTATTGCTCGCTGTTGAGGCTGATCGTTGATGTCAGATTGGCGTAACCAGTGCCCTCCCCGGTCATGGCGCCTGCCATCAGCAAATCAATAATCGCGGCGTCACAGGTGCCGGCGGCAACCTCCATCAGGGCGTCGGCCTGTGCCAGCACCGGGGTAAACTGCAGGTTATTGAGTTCCGCCTGCTCCTGCCCCGCAGATTCCGCTTCCACCGCAAAGCGCAGATTCGCCATGCTTTCCAGCGTGGGATACTGCTCCGCTTTATCTTTGGGCAAAATAACCACCTGCGCATTTTTACAATAAGGCTTGGAACAGGCCATACTGCTCACCACTTCATCCGTCAGCGTCATGCCGTTCCAGGCGCAATCAAGGCTCTTTCCATTCAGCTCGAAAACCTTATTGCCCCACTCGATCTGAGAAAACACCACTTCCACGCCCAGATGTTCGCCAAAGGCGCGGGCCAGATCGGCATCAAATCCAATCCAGTTGCCATTCTCATCCATATAGTCCATCGGGGCAAAATCCGTGATGCCAACAACCAGTTTGCCCTTATTTTTTACATACGCCATGTCGCTTTCTTCGCTTTTGCCGCAGGCGCCGAGGCTCAGCATCATGGCGGCCGCCGCAAGCAGCGCGACCGCTCTTTTCAACATTTTCATTTTCTGTTTTCCCTCCTATAATCAATTATTTTATTGCTTTATCTTGCTAAAGTGATATCATAATATCATTTTTTATGGTCTTTGTCAACGGTTTCCTGCAAAATTTTTCAATTTGTTTTGGACTTTTTCATTTTTATCCTTTATAATAATGGTATTACCATGCAAAGGAGCCGTTTAACAGATGAAACGTTTGCTTATTCTTTTGGCGGCAGGGATGCTGCTGCTTTCACTTGCGGGCTGTAAAAAAAATCCGGCGGCCCCAACCCAGCCAACTGGGCCGGAAGAAAAAGATTATATTGATTTTCACGAAGAGGCCGAAGAGATGGATATTGCCGGCGCCCAGAGCTATCTGCAGGATGAAACGGCGGATGTCACCACGCCGGAATACCGTCAGGCTGTTTACACGGTCAATCAGGCCAAGGTTTCTTCCGTTATCGATGAGGCGCATGCGCTCAAGCAGAAAACACAGGCGGTAACAGAGGTATTTGATGGGATCGCGTTCCGCTTCCATGAAGGCGAGACGTTTGCCAGCGCAACCGTTAAAAAGCAGCTTGCCAAAAAGGGCACTTACGCCTGGGATGAAGAAACGGGTTACTACCGGTTTACCTTCCACGACCGCACGCTGGCGCAGGCCGCCGTCAATCTCGATGACGACCACGCCCTCGAAGAATACACGGCGGTTCTGGATCTTCTTCTTTCGGATCCGAACGTGATTGTAAAAGCCCTGCTTTAAGCCAAAAACAGGGGTTCCTGCCGGAACCCCTGTTTTTTTATTTTGGGGAAGAAAAAGACGCCTTTTCCTTCTGTTTTTTCAAAACCTTCATGCGGATAAATTCCTCGCGCTCCTTCTCCTCAAGGTAATCGGTGATAAACCGGATCTTCTCCTCATAATCGGGAATCACAATATTTTTAAGCGCGTTGGCCCTCTTTTGCGTTTTGCTGATCGACCGCGCCAGGCGCATCACACCGTTTTCAACCTCGGCCAGCCGCACGCAAAGCTCCTTGGCATCCCGAAACTTCGCAAAGGCATGATCCAGCGTTTCCGTAGCGGAAACAAAGCCGTAATAGGGCATCGGCGCTTCCGGATGGTAGCGCACGGTTGGAATCTCCACCCCCATCACGCTTTTATTCAAAACGGTGATGCAATCGTCCCAGGGCACCGCCCGCACGGTATTTTCAATCGAGCCCAGGTCCACATTGGCCTCCTGCAGCGCACGGTAGGCTTCTTCAAAGGTACTGTTGATTTCCCCCTGCAGCGCCCGGGCTTCATCGATCATCGTCATAATTTCCCGAATCAGGATATTGCGCTTTTTATCGATCAGATCAAAGCCGACCGACGCCAGCGCCAGCGACTTTTTGAGCAGGATCAAATTTCCTTTCGTTGGAAAAACTGCGGCGCTCATGGCTTACTGCTCCCCTGCCGCCGGAAGATAGCGGTCGATCAGCCTGCTGTCGATCCGGGTAAGCTCTTCCCGGGGCAGCATGGCGAGCAGCTCCCAGCCCAGATTGAGCGTCTGCTCCATCGACCGGTTTTCCTGCCAGCCCTGATTGATGAACCGCTCTTCAAAAACGCGGCCGAATTCCATATAAAGCTGATCGGTTTCACTCAGCTCATCTTCACCGATTACCGATGCAAGGGCGCGGGCGTCCTGCACTTTGGCATAAGCCGCAAACAGCTGGTTGGCCAGCGGCGCATGATCCTCGCGGGTGTATCCCTCCCCAATCCCATCCTTCATCAGGCGGGAAAGCGACGGCAATACCGAGACCGGCGGAACCAGCCCTTTTCCGGCGAGCGAACGATCCAGCACAATCTGCCCTTCCGTAATATAGCCGGTCAAATCGGGGATCGGATGGGTAATATCATCGTTGGGCATGGTTAAAATCGGAATCAGCGTAACCGAACCGGGCCGCCCTTTAATCATCCCGGCGCGTTCGTAAAGAGAGGCAAAATCGGAATAAAGGTATCCCGGATAGCCCTTTCTGCCGGGAATTTCCCCTTTTGAAGACGATAGCTCTCTGAGCGCTTCGGCATAGGCGGTCATATCCGTCATAATCACCAGCACATGCTTGCCCTTTTCAAAGGCCAGATATTCTGCTGCACTCAGTGCGCAGCGCGGCGTTACGATCCGCTCGATGATCGGATCATTGGCCAGATTGAGGAACATCGCCACATTGGAAAGCGTTCCGCTTTCTTCAAACGCGCGCCGGAAATAATCGGCCACATCGTTTTTTACGCCCATTGCGGCAAAAACAATCGCAAATTCCTCGTGATTCCCTTCTCCCAGGCGGGCCTGTGTGGCGATCTGAACAGAAAGACGGTCATGCGGAATGCCCGAGCCGGAAAAAATAGGGAGTTTTTGGCCCCGGATCAGGGTGATCAGCCCATCGATCGAAGAAATCCCGGTGCAGATATAATCGCGGGGATATTCCCGGGCAACCGGGTTAATCGGCGCGCCGTTGATATCCGCTGTTTTCTCACTGTAAATCTCACCGAGCCCGTCGATCGGCGCGCCCGCGCCGTTGAATACCCGGCCCAGAAGCTCTTCACCCAGATTCAGCTCCATAGGTTTGCCTTCAAAGGTGGTTGTTACGTTTTCCAGCGAAATCTGATTGGTTCCTTCAAAAACCTGGATCACCGCGCGATCCCCTTCCAGCTGGATCACACGCCCCCGCCTTACCTGGCCGTTATTCAAAACCAGCTCCGCCACTTCATCGAAGCAAATATCTTTTACATGATCCAAAACAACCAGAGGGCCCCTGATCTCACTGATCCCCAGATATTGAATTTTCATGCAGGGCGCACCTCCCTTACTGATACTGGGCAACCAATTCGCCCAGCTGTTGATCGATTATCTTTCTTTTTTCATCAAATACCGAAAGATCGTCGTTTGGTATATCGTATTTCATTTTATTGAGCATTTCCAGCAGCCCCAGGCCGCAGATTCTGGAGATGGGGATGCTTTTGCGCACCACCTTGAGCGATTCATCATAAAAGTAGAGGATCAGCTCCATCATTTTATACTGCTTGGCAATCGGAACATACGTATCCACATCGTGAAAGGCGTTCTGCTGCAAAAAGCCTTCGCGGATCAGCTGCGCAATGCGCAGAATCAGCCGCTGGTCATCCGGCAGAACATCCTGCCCGATCAGCTTTACAATCTCATTAAGGCGGTCTTCCTCCATCAGCAGGTTGATCATACGGCTGCGCACCTCTTTAAAATCCGGCGCCACATGCGCACCGTACCACCCGGCAAGATCATCGTAGTATTCCGTATAGCTGGTCATCCAGTTGATCGCCGGGTAATGGCGGGCGTATGCCAGCGCGCGGTCCAGCGCCCAAAAGCAGCGTATAAACCGCTTGGTATTCTGTGTGACCGGTTCGCTGAAATCGCCGCCCTGGGGAGAAACCGCGCCGATGATGGTAACCGAACCGACCGCTTCGCCAAAGGTGCGGCAAAGGCCGGCGCGTTCATAAAACTGTGAAAGGCGGGAAGGCAGATAGGCCGGGAAGCCCTCTTCCGCCGGCATTTCCTCCAGCCGGCCCGAAATTTCCCGCAGCGCCTCCGCCCAGCGGGAGGTTGAATCGGCCATGATCGCCACATGATATCCCATATCCCGGTAATATTCCGCCAGCGTGATGCCGGTATAAATGGAAGCCTCACGGGCGGCAACCGGCATGTTCGAGGTGTTGGCAATCAGCACCGTGCGATCGGTGAGCTTCCTGCCGGTGCGCGGATCGATCAGCTCGGAGAATTCCTCCAGTACCTGCGTCATTTCATTGCCGCGTTCCCCGCAGCCGATATAAACGATGATATCCGCATCGCTCCATTTGGCGATCTGATGCTGTGTCATTGTTTTTCCTGTTCCAAAGCCGCCCGGGATGGCCGCGGCGCCGCCCTTGGCGATCGGGAACATGCTGTCGATGATCCGCTGGCCGGTAATCAGCGGAATATTGGCTGCCAGACGCTCGCTGTAGGGCCGGGCGTATTTGATCGGCCATTTCTGCGCAAGAGAGAGCTCTGTCCGGTTGCCTTTCTCATCCTCCAGTGTTAAAACCGGCTCCAGAATATTATAGGCGCCGTCTTCCCGCAGGGAAACAATCCTGCCGCCCGCTCCCGGGGGTACCATGCAGCGGTGCGTAATCTGCTCCGTTTCCGGAACGGTTGCAAATACTGCCCCCTGCTTGAGCACGTCTCCTTTTTTTACTGTAAAATGAACCGGCCATTTCTTTTCTGTATCCAGCTGATCTGCCGATACCCCTTTCAGCATGAAATCGCCGCTGCGGGCACGTAAAACGCCCAGAGGGCGCTCAATCCCATCAAATATATTGCTGATGATGCCGGGGCCCAACAGGGCGCAGAGCGGCGCGCCGCTTCCCTCAACCGGCTCGCCCACCTTTACGCCGGCGGTATCTTCATATACCTGGATGGTGGTCTTCTCCCGCGTGATGGAAATCACTTCGCCGATCAGCCGCAAAGAGCCCACGTATACCATCTCCAGCATCTGAAAAGAGGCCGTGGAACGAACCGTGATCACCGGGCCGTTAATACTGTAAATACTATCCTTCATATCGTCACTCTCTTCACTACTTCAGCTTCGCAACCGAAAGAAAGGCATGCCGCGCTTCTTCCAGCCGCGTATCCAGCGTCAGATCGATCATCACCCGGCGCTTTTCATTTTTCAAACGAAACCCGCCGATCTCAATGGCGGGATCTTTTTCAATAGAAATATCCGGAATCGCTTCACGCAGAACCTGCTCTTCCACGGCCGCATGCGCACCGCAGAGCGCCACCGCTCCGGAGGAAAATACAGAGAGTTCCGCCCTTTCAAGAAGATTGCGCAGGTACGGGGCAAATGCTTCCGAGCGGGTAAACGCAATCAGCCGCTCCTTCAGCTCCCCCATCACCTTTTCTTCAATTTCCAGCCGTGCTTTGCGCAGCTGTTTCATCCGGTCGAATTCCCAGGAGGCAAGCTCCCGCTTCGCTTCCTTTTCCAGCGTTTGCTCCTCCTGCGTCAGATACTGATTGGTGCTGGCAAGAACCTTCTCCTGCATTTCTTTGATGTAGGAGCCTTTTTCACTTTTCAGTTCCCGCAGCCGCTGGTCTCTCTGGCGATATGCATCGTTTAGAATCGTTTCACGCAGCTGCTCCAGTTTGGCATCTAATTCCATCTGCTCCTCCTTATATTTTCAGACCAATCGCTTCCTCGATATAGCGGGAAATCGCATTCCGGTCGCGCCCGGAGCCATGACGGTCCGGAATCTCCACAACCAGCGGCATTGCCCGGCCGGAACGGATTTTTTCCACCTCCTCCGGGCAAAGGGCGCCCAGCTTTTCGGTAATCAGCAGAATTCCCACCGCCGGATTTTCCAATACCTGCGCAATCGCCTGCTGAACCTCCTGCTTTTCATGCACCACCACGCCTTCAACCCCTGCCAGGCGAAAGCCCATATAGGTATCGATATTATCTGAAATAACGAACATTTTCATTGCATTACATCACGAAAAGGATCAGAAAGGCAATCAGGAGCCCATAGATGGCAATGCCTTCGCCCAGCGCAACAAAAATCAATGATTTACCAAACGTGGAGGAATCCTCTGCCATCGCCCCGATCGCCGCACTGGCGGAAGGGCCTACGGCAAGGCCGCCGCCGATGCCGCCCAGACCGACCGCCAGTGCGGCGGCGATCCCTTTCAGCGCGCCGGCCGCCCCGCTGACCGCGGCCGCCGCATCGCCATCGGCAAGCGCCGCCACCGGTGCGAGCAGGCCGCAGAGCAATACAACGCCGAGCCCGGCCAGATTATAATAAAGCCGCCGCTTCGCCTTCTGCCCGGTGACCCTTCCTCTGATCACGCCGAGAAGCGGCAGTAAAATCAATAAAAAGCAACCTGTTGCAATTCCAATCGTCATCCAAAGCATCTTTATATTCCTCCATTATTATTTTTCAGATTCACCGGCGCAAAGGCACGGCCGCCGCCGGAATAAAACCGGCTGAAGAATTCATAAAACTGCAGCCGCAGGCATTGAATCCCAACGATCAGGCCCTCCAGGCCGATTACAAAAATATTACCGAAGATCATGACCAGCGTTGTGCCGACCGTTCCCCCCACCATTTGAGCCATATTGGTTACCACCAGCATCATGCCGGCGTGGCTGATGGCAAACGCGCCGATCCGCACATAAGAGATCGTATTGGATAAATAGGATAGCAGAACTTCAAATAATTCAAAGAAACTCTCCGCAATAAACTCGCCGGCTTTCTCCGGCATCCAGTGCGGCTCGCGGCGCATCAGCCGGGTGAGCGGCGCCGCCAAAAAGAGAGCGAGCAGCGGCACAAATGTTGTAAGGGTTAAATAAAGGGGCGACCAGATATTCTTTTTAGCCAGAAGAAGGGTCAGCCCCGCTGCAACATTGCCGAAAAACAGCAGTGCGCCCATCAGCCCGTTGGGGGAAAAAAGCCATTGGCCGGGATCCTTCTTCCGGATCCCGTTTATGATATTCAGGCTCATGGCCAGCGCAATCAGCACCAGCCCAAAGCCCGCCGCAAACAACAGGATATACAGCGGGTTGTTTCCCTTCAGCACGCCAAAGCCGGGCAGCAGATCCTCCAGCCCGAAAACACTTCCGAAAAAGATTCCCCCGATTGCGGAAGAAACCCCGATCACCGAAACAATACGCCCAAGCGGCATCTTCATTTTTTTCCACATCAGGATCCCGGCCAGGCACAAAACCAGGCCCTGCCCCAAATCACCGAACATGATTCCGAAAAACAGCGTATAGGTAACCGCCACAAAAAAGGTTGGGTCAATTTCCCCATAGGAGGGCAGCCCGTACATTTCAACAAACATCTGAAAATACCGGATCACCGGCAGATTTTTCAGGCGGGTAGGCGGCTTGAGGTTCTGATTGTCTTCCGGATTTTCCGTCACCAACATCATATCCTGATCGGCGTCGAGCATTTTTTTCAGCGGCTTTAAATCCCGCTTGCGCAGCCAGCCGGAAATGCTGAAAAGATGATCGGATTTATGCGCATATTTCCGCAAGTCAAAACAGGCCTGCAGGTGATGGTAATAAAGATAGGCCTGGCAGAGCATCTCTTTATGTTCGTTGATCTGCCGCTGCATATCGCGGCTGATCTCCGAGAGTTCCAGCCGGATTTCAGAAAGCCGCTCTTCCGTGTGCTGGCAGGCTGTTTGGGGATCATCGTGCACACTGTTTGGAATATAGACCCGCTGAAAATACAGGGAAGATAAAAACGCCACGGCTTCTTCATGCTCGCTTCTGGCGGCGAAGGCAATGCCCCATACCACGGTTTTTTCAATCGTGACCGGTACAAAAACCAGCCGCGCCTCTTTTCCGTAGCTCACCAGCTTCTGATAGGATGAGATCGGCATTCTGCCTAAACGCACGTCGATGAATTCCATGGAAAAAAGCTGATCGAAAGCAATATTCATCTCTTTTAACGGCGCAAGCTGCTTCATGAGCTCCTCGCATTCCCCAAGCTCCTGCCGCAGCGCATCCCGCCGCGCGCCCAGATCGGTCATTATGCGGTGAAAATCATGGATCTCCTCTTCACTGAGATAAACGCCCTGCGCTTTTTTCCGGTTTTCAACCGTTTCCGGCGCAAGCCCCGCCACCGAAAGGCAGCGTTCGAGATTCTCCACCATTTCGTCATAGGGGTTCGCCTCCTCAAACGGGAGCATGATCTGCCGCTCCTTGCCGGCTTCCACCGCGTTTTTTACCGGCTCAAAAGAGTAGGGAACAATGCAATGTTCCACCATCCAGTCGAAACGGCTTACCGGCCCCATAATGTTGATATACTGCATTTTCTGAATTGCCATTTTTCGCTACGCCTCCTCTCTACGGTCCGGCGCGCCGATGAGGTGCAGCCAGGTCTCCCGGTCGGAAAGACCATACCGTTTGGATTCAATTAAGGTAACAACGTTTTTCATTTCAATGTCTTTTGTTTTTAAATAGGCCAGAACCAGCGTCGGCGCGTTCTGCGAAAAATGAATCAGCCGGCGGGTAACCTCTTCTAGAATTTCATCCATATTTTCTTCCATATGGGGGTGCGGATGCGGTTTCAAAATATCCCGGTATACGGTTCCCTTCAAAACCTGTTCCCTGTCGCCATCCTCCGCCCCCTCCATCAGCTGGGCAAGCACCGCATCGTCCAGGCGGTAATAAGGCGTCAGAAGATAGGGAACGATCTGCCCCGGCTCCAGATTAAAATATTTCCGCAGCCTGAGAACCCGCGCAATATTGGAAAAATCGATCTGGATCCCCAGCAGCTGCCGGATCTCTTTGCGCTGCTCCCGGGGCAGCAGCTTCTGATAAAGCTGAATGCTCTGGCGGTAGTAATAGCTGTATAACACATTCTCCGCATCCAGATAGCGGATTTCATCCTGCTGCAGATAAGGGCGGAGCAGCTCCTCATAAACCGATCCGCTCAGCGCCTGCAGCACCTCTTCATGCCCGCCGGCGCGGCTCAGCGCATCGATATCCAGATTGGAGCAATAGTCGATCAACTCGTTGCGGTAATTAACGAACCCGGCCTTTGTGCGCCCTTCTTTGAGGCAATAGAGGATCTCTGTGATTTCATAATGGATCACCACGCTGGAAACCAGCTTTTTATCGGTTCTGGAAAGGTATTGATACAGCCGCAGAAATTCATTGAAATACTGCCGGCGCAAAAGCGATTCAAAATAGCCGCGGTGAATGGTTCCTTCCGTTAAATACGCCGCGATACTCTGATAAGATGAAAACTGCGTCAGCGCCTTTGCCACTTCATCTACCGAGCGGCAGGCCATCAGCGCTTCATAATCGCCCCGCTTCAGCCGGCGGCCGTACATCGCCCTGACCTTCGCCATAATGGCGTGATTGACCGTTTTCATTGGGATACCACTTGCCGGTAAAGCGCTTCAACCCACTCCTGATGATGGGCCTGCCATTCCTGCTGCAGCAGCTGCAGCTCCTCTTTCAGCTTTGCCTCCAGCTCCCGGCGGCGCGCCTCCTGCTCCAGGGCGAGCGCTTCTTTTTTCTTCCGGATGCGCTCCCGCGCCTTTTCCATCGATTGAGCACGGATCGTTTCTTCTTTTTTACGCAGTTCATCCAGCTGCAGCTGCAATTGCACCGCTTCCGCCTGGATGGCCTTCGCCTCCTGCTCCATATTCAGGATTTTCTGCAATACCTGTTCCAAAAAAATCACCTAGTTTCTCAGAGAATGGATCGGTGCGGGAATCCGCCCGCCCCGGTTGATAAACTGTGCGCTGCTTTCGCGGTGCACCGGCATCACCGGCGCTTCTCCCAGCAGCCCGCCGAAGCGCACAACATCGCCTGCTTTTTTCCCGATTGCCGGAATAATGCGCACGGCGGTTGTTTTATTGTTGATCACCCCGATACTGATTTCATCGGCAATAATCGCAGAGATGGTGGCAGCCGGCGTATCGCCGGGAATGGCGATCATATCGAGCCCTACCGAGCAAACCGCGGTCATCGCTTCGAGTTTATCGAGGGTCAGCACCCCCTCTCCGGCGGCGCGGATCATGCCCGCGTCTTCAGATACCGGAATAAAGGCGCCGCTTAATCCCCCAACATGGGAAGACGCCATGGTGCCGCCCTTCTTCACCGCATCGTTCAGCAGTGCCAGGCAGGCGGTGGTTCCATGGGTACCGCAGCGCTCCAGGCCCATCGCTTCAAGAATGTGCGCAACAGAATCGCCAACGGCAGGCGTCGGCGCAAGCGATAAATCCACAATCCCAAAGGGAACGTTCAGCCGGCGGCAGGCCTCATTGGCAACCATCTGCCCCATTCTGGTAATCTTAAACGCTGTTTTTTTCACAACATCGGCAATTTCCGTGATATTGGCTTCCGGCAGCTTCTGAATCGCGCTGCTGACTACGCCCGGTCCGGATACGCCGACATTAATCACGCATTCCCCTTCGCCAACGCCATGAAAAGCGCCCGCCATAAAAGGATTATCCTCCGGAACATTGGCGAATACCACCAGCTTCGCGCAGCCGATGGAATCCTCCTCTTTTGTATATTCTGCGCAGGCGCGGATGGTTTCACCCATTAATTTTACCGCGTCCAGATTAATACCGGCCTTGGTTGTTGCCACGTTGATCGAAGAGCAGACCCTGGAAGTTTCGCTCAGGGCGCGCGGCAGCGAACGGATCAGATTGAGATCGCTTCTCGTGGCCGCCTTATGAACCAGCGCGGAATAGCCGCCCACAAAATTGACGCCGCAGGCCTCGGCCGCACGCTCCAGCGTTTTGGCCACCTCTACCATATCGTCTTCGGAATAACCCGGCGTAACCAGCGCAACCGGCGTAACCGCCACTCGTTTATGAATAATCGGCACACCATAGGAGCGGGCGATCTCCTCGCCGGTCTCCACAAGAGAGCCGGCAAGCCGGGTGATCTTTTCATATACCCGCTCGCAAAAAACATGAACATCCCGATCCACGCAGTCAAAAAGGGAAATTCCCATGGTAATGGTGCGGATATCCAGATGCTCCTCATCAATCATTTTTATTGTTTCAATAATATCGCTTGGATTCAGCATAGGCCCCTCCCGCTATATCCGGTGCATGGAGTCGAAAACATCCTCATGCATCACGTGTACGATCAGGCCCATCTCAGAACCCGCCTGCTCCAGCTCGCCGGCCAGCGTTGCAAAATCCTTGCCGGTCTGGTTAAGCTCCACCCACATAATCATGGTAAACGTATCATGCAGTACCTTCTGGGTAATATCATTGATGTTGACGTTATTTTCCGCGCAAATTCCGGAAAGGCGGGCGATGATCCCCACCCGGTCTCTTCCGATTACCGAAATAACAGCGTTCATATTGCACCTCTTTCTTCATTTCTATCCTTATATTTTAGCACGTTCCCTTAAAATTGCAATCCCTTATTGAAAAATGAATAATTTATGTTAAAATAGTTCTAAAATATACGATTTACCGGGAAAAAGTTGAACAGTTTTCAAGCCGTTTAAAAAGGAGCATCTATGAATATCGTCACATTAAGAGCCTATGCAAAAATCAATCTGAGCCTCGACGTGGTAGGCCGGCGGGAAGATGGATACCATCTGCTGGAATCTGTTTTCCAGGGTGTTTCGTTATACGACGGCGTTCGCGTGCGCCGTGAGAACGGCGGCGGCGGAATCCGGATCCGCTGCAATCTGCCCTATATCCCTACCGACGGCCGCAACATTGTGTATAAAGTGGCGGAAGCGTTCTTCAAACTCGCGGGGATCCGGCAGTATCAGCTTACGATTGAGCTGCATAAAACCATTCCTTCCGGCGCCGGTTTCGGCGGCGGAAGCGCAGACGGCGCGGCGGTATTCTCCGCGCTCTGCCGTCTTTACCGGGTTTCTTTTCCCATTTCGAAAGCCATCCCTGTTTTAAGCGCCATCGGGGCGGATATTCCTTTTTTTCTCTATAGCGGCACCATGCTTGCCACCGGGATCGGCGAGATTCTGACCCCGGCCCCGGCATTAAAAAACTGCGTGATCGTGCTGGCAAAGCCAAGAGCCAGTGTTTCCACCAAAATCATCTTTCAAAAGCTGGGTGAAGCCGGTATTGCCAACCATCCCGATACTCCCGGCGTTCTTACCGCTCTGCAGGCCGGGAACCTGCGCGCACTCGGGCAGGCGGCCGGGAACGTATTGGAGGCGGCTGCCATTCCGGTTTGTCCGAAAATTGCAATCCTTAAAAATCTTCTGATGCAAAACGGTGCTTCCTGTGCCCTGATGAGCGGGAGCGGAAGCGGGGTATTCGGCCTGTTTGAAGAAGATAGTGCAGCGCGCCGGGCAGCGCGGGCCCTGCGCCGTCTCACGCAGTGCGTATTTCTGGCCCGCCCGGTCTGCCGCCCCATGAAAACAGAATTTCAGGCCACTGAATAAAGAGGCTGGTTTATACACCATGTATAAACCAGCCTCTTTATTACAAAAAATCCAATCCGCCGTCAGAGAATCGGGATACCGGCTTTCCGGCAGCTTTCCAGTGTTTCCTGATCCCAAACCGAAGCCTGCACCTCGCCGATATGCGCGCTGCCCAGCAGCAGCATGCAAAGGCGGCTCTGGCCGATTCCGCCGCCGATGGTATACGGCAACTCCCCGTTTAAAAGCGCGCGGTGGAACGGCAGCGCCCCCCGGCTCTCACAGCCGGCGATGGAAAGCTGCCTTGCAAGGCTCTCCGGGCTGACACGAATGCCCATGGAAGAGATCTCAAAGGCCTGCCGCAGTGTTTCATTCCAGAAAAGAATATCGCCGTTGAGCGCCCAATCATCGTAATCCGGGGCGCGGCCGTCATGCGGCCGGCCGGATTTCAGGGCGCCGCCGATCTCCATCATAAAAACCGTTTTGTGTTCCTTTACAAACGCATTTTCCCGCTCTTTCGGGGAAAGTGCCGGATAGCGGTCTTCCAGCTCCTGCGTGGTAATATAAGTAATCTGCCGCTGCGGCGGCGGGCAGATCTGCAGCTGCGGAAACATCACCCGCAGCGTTTTATCAGTTTCGCATATCGCGCCAACAATCTTTTCCACCACGCCTTTCAGATATTCCCGGGTGCGCTCTTCGGGCGTAATAATTTTTTCCCAATCCCATTGATCAACGTAAATGGAATGCAGGTTATCCAGCTCTTCATCGCGCCGGATCGCATTCATATCGGCATACAGCCCGGTATCCGGCTGAAAGCCATAGTCCTTGAGCGCCTGCCTTTTCCATTTGGCCAGGGAATGCACCACCTCGGCATCTGTTCCGGTATCCGGAATATCAAAGCGCACCGGGCGTTCAACCCCGTTCAGATTATCATTAAGGCCCGAATCCGCCGGCACGAACAGCGGGGATGAAACCCTGCGCAGGTTCAGCGCGCCGCAGAGCATATCTTCAAACAGCCGCTTGATCAGGCCGATGGCTTTTTGCGTATCGTAAAGAGAGAGCGCCGGTTTATAATTTTGCGGTATCGTAATATGACTCATCGTTTTTCTTCTTCCTTCTTTCAATATTTTACTGCAGTTCCCGAAACAGAATACCGTGCGTCGGCAGTGAAAAGGGCAGCCGGACCCGCATTCCGGCATGCGGCGCGCTTTCAATCGGCGCGCCCTGCTCATTCTGCATTCCTTCAATAAGTACCGGCTCCGGCACGCCTTCCGGGGCAAGGATCCAAAGCCGCTCACCGGCTGAAAATTTATTTTTCTGAATCACCCAGCCCGGTTCTTCCGCTGCAACGGCCACAACATCGGTCTGCCGCAGGTAGCCGCTGCTGCCAAGATTCTGGGCTTCGCCGCCAGGCTGGCCAAACAAAAATCCGGCGGTATAATCCCGATGCGATACCGCGCGCACTTCCTCCATCAGCGCCGGATCCCAGGGGCGGCCCGCATCCAGCGCCGCCAGGGCCCGGCGATAGGCCCTCGTTACACGGGCGACATAATAAAAGCTCTTCATCCGCCCCTCAATTTTCAAAGAACAGACGCCGGCTTCCTGCAATTCCTTTAAATAGGGAAGCAGGCAGAGATCCCTGGAGTTCATCAGATAGGTGCCGCGCGCATCCTCCTCCACCGGATAGTATTCCCCCGGCCGTTTTTCTTCCACCAGCGCATACCGCCAGCGGCAGGGCTGCGCACAGGCGCCCTGGTTTGCGCTGCGCCCGGTCATGGCCGCTGAAATCAGGCAGCGGCCGGAATAGGAAATACACATCGCGCCGTGCGCAAAGCACTCCAGCTCCAGCCGGGAGGGAATCCGATCGCGGATGGCGCGGATCTGTGAAAGGGTAAGTTCCCGCGCCAGCACAATTCTGCTGGCGCCCAGCTCATAAAAAACCATCGCCGCTTCATAATTGGTGACATTTGCCTGCGTGGAGATATGTACCGGCAGGTGCGGTGCATAACGCCTGGCCAGTTTAAGCACGCCCAAATCCGCAATGATCAGGCCATCCGGCCGCAGCTGCTCCAGCCGCTCAAAAAAAGCCGGCATTTGCAGCAAATCCCGGTCTGTTGGATAAATATTGGCCGCCAGATAAAACTTTTTCCCGTTCTGATGACAAAAACGGATGGCTTCTTCCAGCCCCGCTTCATCAAAATTTTCACTGGCAGCGCGCAATCCGAAGGAACGGTAAGCCGCATAAACCGCATCGGCCCCATACCAGACCGCATAGCGGAGTTTCTCAAAATTACCCGCGGGCGCAAGCAGCTCCATGCTCAAGAAACCGTACCGGTTCCCCGGGGCGCTTCCCCGGCCTTTTTTAAATTTTTCAGATGATCGCTATCATTGGAGGCGAAAAGCATCGTGCCGTCGCTCTGGGTTACAAAATAAAGCTCGTCTGTCTCCCCGGGGGTCAGCACCGCCGCGATCGCCGCCGCGCCGGGATTGGAAATCGGGCCGGTAGGAAGCCCTGCGTTCCGGTAAGTATTATAGGGATCATCGGTTTTGATGTCGGTCGCCGTAATCGTGCCGTGCCCCGCCGGAAGGATATAGGCAACGGTGGCCTGGGATTCCAGATAAGGCAGCTCCGTGCTTTTCAGGCGGTTCATATAAACGCCCGCGGCCCGTTCCAGCTCATTGCCGCCTTCTTTTTGCAAAATGGAAGCGAGCGTAATCAGCTCATCCAGCGTATATTTCGAGGCGCTGATCTTTTTTTTATTTTCCTCTGTTAAAACCTGCTCTTCAAACCGGTCGAGAATCCGCTCCACCACCGCAAGGGCGGATTCCCCCTCATACATCTCGTATTCCCCCGGATACAGGTATCCCTCCAGGCGGTAATTGCGCTTTGGCAGCTTGGCGAGAAAGGAATAATCCGAAAAATCATAATTCTGCAAAACATTCTCCAGCTCTTCGCGGCTGCAGTATCCCAGAGAATCGCAGAGGGTTGTCACCAGATCCTCCTGCGTATATCCGGGCTCAATTGTAAAAGACACCGTTGTTTTATCCGCGGCGGATTTTTTCAGCGCGGAAATGATTTGATTATAATCTTTCTGGCAATTGATCGTGTATTCGCCGAATTTGAATTTGCCGTCTGCCTTTTTCAGCTTGCAGTAAAAACGGAACACATAGGGATGATCAATGATCCCCGCCTTCTTGAGCTCTTTGGCGATCTGCATGGTCGAGCTGTTTTCAGCGATATTGACGGTAATTTCCTTATCCGGGCGGATCAGCCCCAGCACTTCGTTTCCGATTCCGCAGATCCAGGCGGCCAGCAAAACACTGACAACGAAAATACAGGAATAATAAACCATGGTCTTCCAATATTTTTGCATGGTTTCTTTGGTGAAAAGATCAGAGAAACGGAACTTTTTCTTCGGGGCAACCTGCCCGGCCTCTTCCGCCTGTGGAACCCCGGCGGCCTTTTCCGCCGGCTGGCCCGCATCACCGGCCGGCCGCCGGCCGGGATAAGCGCCGGACGGATTGGTATTTTTCTTTGGCCGCGGCGCGCCGCCCGCGCCCGGATAAGCTCCGGTTACATTGCGCTTCTTATCATCCATATTGCAAGAACTCCTTAGAGATATTCTTATAATTAATCAGATTAATTATACACGATTTCCAGCGGCTTGTAAACATGAAAATAAAAAAACGGCTTCCGCCGGTATGGCGAAAGCCGTTTTAGGCTCAGATTCGATCTTTTACAACAATCCCCTCCGCAGAGGAACGGAACGCGGCCTCCATCACCTTCATCGAGCGGCGCACCTCGTTGGGCTGTACTGCAACCTTGCTGTAATCGCCGGTTTCCATAGCATCTACCAGCATCTCATGCAGCATGTAGTTGGTCTGTTTCGGGGCAATATCAATATGGGAGCTCTCTGTGGAATCCTTCGGACGGGCCGCCATGGTGCGGGTTGGGCCGGCGGCGGTATAAACAATCCCCATCTCCCAATCCATCTCGGTATCCAGCTCGCGGATAATATCGGCACCGCTGCCCCAGTCTTTAATCAGCAGCGTACCGGCGTCGCCATTGATATACCATCTCGGCTGCGGGATAAAGTGGAAGGTTCCCACTTCAACCAGGCCGTTGACGCCGTTTTCAAACTTCATCATCATTTTGAAGTTATCGTCTACTTCCTCATATTTAAGATTTAAAACCTGCGCGTAGATTTCCGTTACCGGGCTGTCGATCAGCATCAGCATCTGATCGATCAGATGAACGCCCCAATCGAGCATCATGCCGCCGCCCGCCACCTTGGTGCAGCGCCAGTCTCCGGGGATTCCGCGGGCGCCGTCAACCCGGTTTTCAATGAAGAAGGGCTTGCCGATCGTCCCTTTTTTCAATACGTCTTTTACAATCAGGTAATCCCGGTCCCAGCGGCGGTTCTGATGCACGGTAAAGATTTTGCCCGTTTCCTCGGCAACCGCAAGAACCTCTTCGAGCTCCGCGGAATCCATCATCACCGGTTTTTCGCAAAGAACGTGCTTGCCCGCGCGCAGCGCCCGGATTGCATAATCTTTATGAAAATTATTGGGTACGCTCAAAAGCACCAGATCAATCTCGGGATCGGCAAGCAGCGCATCCGCCGTTTCATAAGGCACCAGATCATGCCGCAGCATGCTCTCCTTTTTTTCCGGATTAATGTCGTAAGCGCCCTTCACGCTCAGCCTTGATATATGTTCCCGCACCAGTTTCGTGTGCCAGTGGCCCATTCCGCCCCAGCCAATAACGCCCATCTTAAACATAAAAGATACCTCCGTTTGCGTTTTCGTGATGATTTTACAACCTTTTGCAGAAAAAAGCAACCCTTCTGGCATAAAAAGAATATTTTTTTAAGGATCATGAAAAAACTCCCCCGGTGTCTGCCGGGGGAGGAGCGTATTACGCCCAGAAAACGTCTTTGTTGATGTTATCAAACATCATGGCTTCTTTCAAAACCGCAACCGCTTTTTCAAGGCCTTCGTTGGTGCTCATCAGCGCGTCTTCATGCTCGATGGAAACCGCGCCTTCATAGCCGGCCATCCGCAGGGCGCTCATCATCTTTTTCCAGGTGAGCATATCATGGCCGTAGCCAAGGCTTCTGAAATACCAGCGGCGTTCGCCGAGATTGCCGAAGGAACCGGGATCCAGAACGCCGTTCTTTTTGATCTCCGCCTCATCGAGATAAACATCCTTCGCATGGAAATGGTAAATCGCGCCGCGCAGCTCTTTGATCGCCTCAACAGGATCGATACCCTGCCAGAACAGATGGGAGGGATCGAAATTGGCGCCGATGATATCGCCAACCGCTTCGCGTAGCTTCAGCAGGGTTTTGGGATTATAAACGCAGAAGCCCGGATGCATTTCAAACGCAATTTTGCGGATGCCGTGGTCCTTTGCAATTTTAGCTGTTTCTTTCCAGTATTGAATGATAATCTCCCACTGATACTCAAGAATCTTGCCGAAATCATTCGGCCAGGCACAGGTCACCCAGTTGGGATATTTGGAGCCTTCGCTGTCGCCGGGGCAGCCGGAGAAGCCCACAATCGTATCCACGCCCATGGCTTCTGCAAACCGGATGGCGCCCATAAAATCATCGTGATAGCTTTTGGCCACCGCCGGATCGGGATGAACGGGATTCCCGTGGCAGGATACCGCTGCCACTTCCAGCTGGTATTTGGCAATGATTTCCTTCATTTCCCGGATCTTTTCGGGATGATCCATAATGGTGAGCGGATCGGTGTGATGCTTGCCGGTAGTGCCGCCGCAGGCCAGCTCCAGCGTCTGAACGCCGAGAGAATGCAGGTATTGGCAGGTTTCTTCAAAAGTACGGTCTCTAAAAAGAGCAGTAAAAACACCCAGTTTCATCAGTCAGTTCCTCCTTAATTATTGATTGAAATAATAGGGTTTGCCGGTTTTGGCGGATGTATAGATCCCTTCCAGGATCTGGGAGACCACAAAAGCCTGCTCCGGAAGAACGCAGGGCTTGGTGCCGTTTTCCAGCGCCGCATAGAACTGCCGCGCTTCCACTTCGTTGGGCTTTTCCGCCTTTCCATCATAAAACGCAACGCCCTTGGCGTCCAACTGCGGCAGAATATTGACCTGCCTGCCATGCCGGATCGTATTGAGCGTCAGGCCGCCGCGCATATCCGCGCCGCCTTCCGTGCCGCAGACGGCAAACGAGGCTTCGCAGCTTTCATGGGTATTGAGCGCCCAGGAAGATTCCAGGGTAATCGTTGCCCCGTTTTCCATCACGATGAATCCGAACGCACTGTCTTCCACAGTGAATTTGGCGGGATCCCAATCGCCCCAGGCGTTGCCTGTTTCCGTCTGGTTGTTGAGTTTATGGTATGTAGTGCCCACGCAGTATTTGGGCTTATAGTTGTTCATCGTCCAGAGTGTAAGGTCCAGCGCATGCGTTCCGATATCGATCAGCGGACCGCCGCCCTGCTCATATTCATTGAGGAATACGCCCCAGGTGGGAACCGCGCGCCGGCGCACCGCATAGGCCCGTGCAAAATAAATATCGCCGAAAAAGCCGTCGTCCGCTTCGGATTTTACATACTGGCTGTCGGCCCGGTAGCGGTTCTGATAGCCGATAGAAAGCGTTCTGCCGCTCTCCTTCGCCGCGTCGACCATTGCCTGTGCCTCCGCCGCATTGATCGCCATCGGCTTTTCACAAAGAACATCCTTCCCCGCGCGCAGCGCAGCGCAGCTGATTTCGCTATGGCTCCGGTTCGGTGTGCAGACATGAATAACGTCTACCTCTTTGCAGGCCACCATCTCCCGGTAATCTTCGCAGACCCGCGCGTTTTCAGCGCCGAATTTTTCTTTTGATTTTTCGGCGCGCTCCCGGATAATATCGCAGAAATAAACGATCTCAACCTTGCCCTCCGCCGCAAGCTTTGCAAGCGCGGGCAGGTGCTTTCCGTTGGCAATGCCGCCGCAGCCGACTATGCCGACTCTAAAAACCTTTTCACTCATCGCTCCAATCCTCCCAAAACAAAATTAAGGCTGTCTACAGTATAATGCAGAGTGCCTGAAAAATCAATCATTTTCAGGAAAAAAACGGAATCAATCCCTGCGGATACGGTCTTTATCAATGGAGATTACCGTAAAATAATCCGGATGTTTCCGCCGGATCTCCGCATCCACCTTCCGCCGGATCTGATCGTCGCTCATTTTAAAATGAAAGGGCACCACAATATCGAAAAGCATATTGGTATGCGTTGTTCCGCGCACCAGCCTCAGATCATGGAAGCTCACCGTTTCACCGATTTCTTTTAAAATGGCGCCCAGCTCTGCCCGAAGCGCTTCCAGCTCCGGATCGTTGGTCACAACCGGATCCATATGGATCGTAAGATGCAGCCCCAGCCGCCCGAGCAGATCCCGCTCAATATTATCGATCAGATCGTGGCTGGCCAGCATATCCCGGTCGGCGGGCACCTCCGCATGCGCGGTGGCAAACATTCTGCCGGGGCCGT